>CAZEPL010000004.1:35216-77349 GCA_964514135.1 uncultured Spirochaetaceae bacterium
AAAAAAAGAACCAACCGGTGTTACCATTGATAATATATTAATTATAATAATAAAAACGCCGGCCGCTATGGTCGTGATTATGATAAATTTTATATGCTTTGCAATTATAGCAAAGATGTCGAGAAATGAGATCTTATCGTCTTTTTTTTGATTGTTCATACTCCTACCTTGGCTGCTAGAATAACAAATTAATCAAGCAACATCAAGTAAATCCAATAAGCAATTTTTGATATTTTCCGATATACATAATATCCTGATAAGCAAAGCGAGGTAGATAATGAAGAACATCATGGTGTGTGCATTATTATGTGCTGTGCTGCTGCCGCTGTCTTCGGAAACTATTTTTATTTATCTGGAAGAAAGCTGTAACGGCGAGAACGGTATATATCTAAGCGAAATCAAGGAAGGAATATTCGATGCACTCTTTGAATCGGGACATATTGTGTTCGATAACAGTAAAGATGACGGCAGCCATTCTTATATCAAACTAAAGAATTTTTCCGTACCGCTTAACGTAGCAGTAAAAGGCGGGGCCAAGTACCTCCTGGCTGTTGCCGTTGAGTCCACAGTGCAAAAAATCAATGAAGCTGAGGAAAGAATTTCCAGTACCGCGCATGTGTATCTCCTGCAGGCACGCACCAGTTCCATCGTCTATTCGGGCAGAGTCATGCTTTCCAATGGTGAGGCTGAAGAACTCATGTCGAAAGAGCAGTTGGGATTTGAGCTGGGGCTTTTAATCGCTCAAATGCTGGATGCAATGTGGAGTGGTGAATCTGATTAGGGGCAGGTAAAAAAGAGTAAATTTTTAGTTAATTTCTATGCTGCGTATTTTTTTAAATCGATAGATTTTCCTTATATCGCGAAGTATATTTAATGATATAAACCAATTTTTTATGATAAAATGAAAAAAATGAGCTATAAAATTAAAGCTAAAGAATTATTCACGCCGATTTTATTAATATGGGGTATCAATTCTCATTTTGAAAAATGAGAATTGATTTATTTAGCAAATTTGCACTGGCGATTCTTAGGTTTGCCCGATTATGAGGCGATTGTATAAATAGCTGTTGTATTTACATAATAAATACGGTCCAAACCTAAGAATCGCTGATAAGGAGATCTCAATGATGAAAAAACTAGTTTTTTTTAGTCTGCTTTTATTTTTGTTTTTTATTAACACCTTGGCTTCCGAACAGATTTGGCAGGGTAATGCAGCTGTTATTCGCAGAGGAGGTTTTGAAACCTCCGGTCTCTATGCAGCCTCAAACTCTTTCCCCAAAAACACCAAAATAGAGGTAATGAACCTGGAAAACGGTAACGTCGTTACGGTAACCGTATTGAAGCGAATCGACGGCGATTCGAATGTTTTTATACTTCTTTCCACGGATGCAGCGGAAAAACTTGAAATGGGTTATAATGACGTAATCAGAGTAAAGACAAAAATCCTTGCCGGTTACGGAACAGATATCGCAGGTCTTCCCGGTGATCTTCCCTATAATCCCGATGAAGATATTAATCCGGCTGCAGGCGCACCTGATGAATATGATGTGAACGGCACAGGTGAAACAAGCACAACCGAGACGGTTACCACAAACGGACATACCACAGATGCACAAGTGATTACCACTCCAGCTAATGGTGATAAAACAAATGAAACCGCGCAGATTGTACCTGAAAACGAGAAAGACGCTATTGCCGACCGTAATCCTCAAAAAGAACTGTTTACCACTCCTCATGAGGATACAAGTGTTATCGTCTATGATCGCGCTACGGCGGATAAAGATGACACAAGTTTAACAGATAAGGATATTGTATTAAAGGATGCGGAAGTAGGAGATGAAGAAAAACCCTCAACTCATGCCATTACTAAACCGCAGGCAGAGCGTGAAGAGGTTACAACGGTATTAGCAGAAGCGGACCTGCCTTTGAAGAAAGAAGAGGCCACTGCACACGATATTAATAAACCATACCCTGATAAGGAAGACGTTACAGCCGCACTTCCGACCGCAGAAGCTCCGGGGCATGAAGATGCCACAGTTGAAGAATTGGCTAATGTGGAACCGGTAAAAGAGGAGCTGATTTATAGTGATTTAATGACACCGGATATCCAAGAAAAAGAGCGGCCGACTATTGAAGAGTTAGCCGACGCCGAGCGTACCGAGGAAGATTTCATTTTAAGCGATTTAAATGCACCGGATGTTGAAGAAAAAGAACGGCCTAATCTTGAGGATGTGAATCGCATTGATGCACCCGAAAGAAGCGAACTGGTTTTGGTACCGACCGATCCCCGACCGCCAACTGAAGAAACCGCAATAACAGAGACCAATGGCAGCCAGACGGAGATCACGCCGGATGGAGTAGAAGTTACCACGAGTACCGTACTTTTTAAAGAAAAATATTACTTGCAGATCGGTGCCTATAAAAAGAAGGAGATCGCAGAAAGGGTCGCAAAGAGCTATACAATATACCCCATGAATATCGTTGCCACACACACTGGTAAAGACACTATGTATAAAGTAATTATAGGACCTTTGACTAAAGATGAGGGCGGGGCAGTACTCTATTGGTTTAAAGCTAAAGGACATAGAGATGCTTTCCTTAAGTATATCAAGGAATAAGTGGGAAAAGCGGAAGCACAAAAGTACATAAAGGGACTTTCCCAAAAAATAAGGCAATATCAGCACGAATATTATATTCAGGCACACCCCAGTGTGTCCGACCGGGAATACGACCGTTTGTTTAACGAGCTGGTGGAGTTGGAAAAACGGTTTCCCGATCTTATTGAACCTGATTCGCCGACGCACAGGGTAGGGTCTGATTTAAGCCAGGAATTTCCTGAGGTTCCTCATGCCATTCCGGTTTTAAGTCTGGATAAAGCATATAGTATATCTGAAGTAACGGAGTGGACAGCAAAATGTAATTCTACTGTTAAAAACAACCTCACCTTTGTATGTGAGGAGAAAATAGACGGAGCTTCGATTGTGCTCCATTATGAGAATGGAGTTCTTATCAGAGCTCTCACACGCGGAAATGGTTTGGTGGGTAATGATGTAACTCCCAATGTCAAGACCATAGCCTCGGTACCGTTAAAGCTTTCATGGCAGGTAGATGTCATTGTGCGAGGTGAGATATTTCTTCCTAAGGCCCTTTTCCAGAAGATAAACACGACAATGGAAATACCATATGCCAATCCGCGTAATCTGGCTTCCGGTACCCTAAGGCGAGTTAAGAGTGCAGAAGTGGCCAAGATACCTTTGGATATTTTTATCTATGAAGGATATTTTACCCGTCCCCGACCGTCGCACACTCTTATAATTGAAGAGCTTGAGGAGTTGGGTTTTAAAGTAAATAAAAATTTCGGAGTTTTCGGCAGTGGTGAACGTGCTGAAGAATTGGCCGGGCGGCATCCCGAGTGGACTGTGGGGGGAATTGAAGCGGTGCCTGAATTTTTAAAGGCGGAAACCAGGGACAGAGAATCCCGTGAGTATGAAATCGACGGAATAGTAATTAAGATTGATGAGATCCCTGTTCGTGATAAACTTGGTTATACAGGCCATCACCCACGCTGGGCATTGGCTTTTAAATTCGAAGCTCCGCAGGGTGTAACAAAAGTATGGGCTATCGATGTACAGGTGGGCAGAACAGGCCGAATTACTCCGGTAGCACGCATCGAACCTGTTACTGTCGCGGGTTCAACAATATCTAATGTGACCCTCCATAATCAAGAATACATAAATATGCTGGAACTTGCGCTCGAAGATAAGGTCACAGTCTCAAAAAGGGGGGATGTGATTCCTGCCATAGAAAATGTGATTGAGAAAAATGAAAGCTGTAACTCTATCTGGAAAATACCCGAAACCTGCCCCGGCTGTCGTGCTGCACTTGAAAAAAAGGGAGCACACCATTTTTGTGTTAATCCATTGTGCCGGGACCGGCGTTTAGGACAGATTAAGTTTTTTGCCGGGCGTGAACAGATGGATATTGAGAATTTGGGCTCGGAAACGATTGATTTTTTGTTCGAAGAAAAAATAATAAACAGTATTGAAGATATATATACATTTGATCCTTCCAAGCTGCTTTCTTTTCCCGGTTTTGCGGGAAAGAAGGTTGAGCTTATTAAAAAAGGTATTGAAAAAAGCAAAACACAGCCGTTTCATAAAGTACTGCAGGCATTAGGTATACCTGAAGTAGGTAAAAAGGTTGTTGAACTGTTGATTGATGCCGGATTTACTGATATTGACTCTATTATCAGGGCAGCACAAGCAGGTGATCCGCACACTTTTATGCGTATTCACGGAATCGGTGAAAAAGTCGCGGAAACACTTATAAGAGAATTCTCGCAAAGAGATTTCATTAAAAGGATTGCTCGTTTAAAGCAAAGCGGTCTGCGCTTTGAAGTAGAACGGGAAATTAATTACGAAGAACAGATATTTCAAGATCAAATATGGTGTGTGTCCGGCAGTTTCGATAATTTTAAGCCACGTGAAAA
Source organism: uncultured Spirochaetaceae bacterium (assembly GCA_964514135.1). GTDB lineage: Bacteria > Spirochaetota > Spirochaetia > SZUA-6 > RPPD01 > JAFGGG01. The sequence goes on from CAZEPL010000004.1 coordinate 39,706, forward strand.
AGCAAAGGATGAGATAAAAAAAAGGGGTGGAGCAATAACGGAAAATGTATCTTCAAAGACTACCCATTTTCTTGTAGGGAGTTCACCCGGCAGTAAATATGAGAAAGCCCTTGCCCTAAAGGTTGCTGTTGTGCGAGAAGATAAGTTTATGAAATTATTGGAAAAAGACTAATTATCAACAAACAATATGGTCCTTAACTAAAATAGGGGTTGATGTATTTTAAACCTCTCTTTATAATGCTTCTTCTTAGGAGAAAAAATATGGCTAATATTGAAAAACTAAACGCACATGAAAAAATGTTTCTGGCCGGATGTATTGAGAGTATTATGCTTGCCGACGGTGTTTCCAGTAAAGAGGAGATTGGGGGACTCAATACAATCGTAAGCAATGATTTTCCCGATTTTGACGAGAGGCTGGCAGAGTTTGACAATAGAGTTAAGGATGAAGAAGGTTTTTGGCAGCTGGCAAAGTCGATAACCGATCGTAATAATCAAGATTTTATTTTACAGGTCCTCGATGAGCTTGCCTTACAGGACGGCATTATAAAAAATAATGAAGACAAGCTGCTCGATAAGCTTAAAGAAATATGGGCCTAACCCGTATAGCTCTCTATATTTGATTGCTATTTATTAAATAGAGGTCCTTAATGAATAGCTACAGTATGGCCTTTAAAACATAAGCATGAGACTTTAGCATATGCAGCATATCATACAACACTTAGAAGAGGATTATCCTCATCCGATTCGTGATCCGATCTGGAAACACATTTACCTGTCGGATGCATTATTGAAAATAACATCTTTGAAGGTTTTTCAAGAATTAAACGGCATTAAACAGCTTGGCCCTGCTTATCTTGTATATCCCGGTGCGACTCACACTAGATTGAGCCATAGCTTAGGCACATTTCATGTGGCCAAACAAATCATCCACAGTGTGATAAAAAGAAAAAATCAGTCTGGTACTATTGCATTAGAGGAGGTGAAAGCATTTCTTTGTGCTGCACTCTTACACGATCTTGGACATTATCCTTTTGCACATGCTTTAAAGAATCTGGATGTGGAAAATCATGAAGCATTAACCGCCCGGTTGATCTTTGAGAATCCGCTTTCAAAGATAATATCCGCTGAGCTTGGAGTTGATCCCCGTCTGGTGGCTGCCATAATAGATACAGATCTGAATTATGAAGGAAGCGCTCATATCCATTTTTTCCGAAGGCTGCTGTCCGGTGTACTCGATCCGGATAAGTTGGATTATCTGAATCGGGATGCCTATTACTGCGGCATACCGTATGGAGTGCAGGATGTAGATTTCTTTTTAAGTGAAATTATACCTTCTCCCCATCAGGGAATTGCTTTGCGTACAAAAGGCTTGACCGCGGTCGAGGCGATTCTCTTCTCCAAATATCTGATGTATAAGACGGTATATTGGCATAAAGCAGTCCGGATTGCCACAGCCATGATTAAAAAAGCGCTTGTGTTGGGATTGCGTGAAGGCGTGCTCAAAAAAGAGGATCTCTACGGGCTTACGGACTACGGTTTCTATGCAAAGATAGAAGGCTGTAATTTTAAACCCTTTGCTCTGATTTCTCATGTTCTTTTAAGAAAGCTTTATAAAAGAGTTTATCATATTCCCTTTGATGCAACTGATCCTACCCATAAAAAATTAGAAGACTTAAGTGTATGCCGTGATTACGAAGCTCAGCTTGCACGCAGGGCTAGCGAGATAACGGGGCGTACCGTAGAAGAAGATGAGATAATTATTGATATCCCGGAACCGATTTCGTTTGAGATTGATTTACCTCTGTATGATGAAGAGCATAATGAGTTTATACCTTTCAAGCAATCGAAAAGTGTGTTTTCAGAAAGGATTGTAACCGGATTTACAGATTCTCTGCGTTTCATATCTTTGATATGCAAGAACGATCCCGAACTGATTGCTTCATTAAAAAAGATGGGACTTAAAGAGATTATTTCATGAATATCAACAGGTTGCATCCCAAACAGGCCAAAAGACTTCTTAATTTTTCTAAAAAAGTGGGTAGGGGTATTAATCGCTTTAATATGATTCAGGACGGTGATTCGATTCTGCTGGGCGTTTCGGGAGGTAAAGATTCTCTAAGTTTAAGTCTTGCCCTGGCTTTGCGTCTTTTTCGTGTTCCCATTACATATACTCTCAAAGCTATTTTTATTGAATGGAGAGAACACACTGTTTCAGACGAACAAAAAAAGGCCTTACAATTGTTTTTTAAAGCGTTAGATATCCCGCTTGAAATCATTCAGGCGCAGATGTTTCCGCCGTCATTCAAAGGTAGGTTTAACTGTTATCTCTGTTCACGCAACAAGAAACGAATTCTTTTTAACGAGGCCTGTAAGCTGGGTATACGCAAGATTGCCTTAGGCCACCATCTGGATGACTTTATCGAAACAACACTTATGAATATTTTTTTTAGAGGTGAATTTTCCACAATGATGCCGGTTCAGACCTTTTTCAAAGGTACGCTGCAGATTATACGGCCCCTTTGTGAGGTTACAGAAAGAGAGATTGAACGTATATCCCGTACCGTTTCTCTCCCCGTTATTTCTATTAATTGCCCCAATAAGGATACTAATCAGCGGGTTGTTATGAAAGAGATAATAAAAAAACTTTCACGGCTTAATAAAAAGGTGCGGGAGAATATCTATAATGTACCGTGGAGAATTAATGAAAAATATCTCCCCAGCTGCTTGAATCATACTTTTAAATAACGTACTATTAATTTTAAAATGAGATATGCAATTATTAGTGATATTCATGCCAATAGTGAAGCATTAATAACTGTACAGCGATCCCTGAATCGTTTATGTATAGATAAAATCATTTGTCTTGGTGATGTGGTGGGCTATAATGCTGATCCTGAATTCTGTGTGAAGCGGGTGTGTAACCTTGCTGATTATGTTATTAGAGGAAATCATGATAAAGCCGTAGCCGGTCTGATAAATTTTAATAATTTCAATTACAATGCAGGTCACGCAGTGCGCTGGACACAGCAAAATATGCAGTTTGCGACATTACAAAATTTGAAGAGCTTAAAGGCAGGGCCTGAAATTATCGATCGTTTTTTTCTTGCCTGTCATGGATCTCCGGAAGATGAAGATAAATATATTATAAATAGCCAAGACGCTGTAAATAGTATATATTATGTTAAAAAGAATTTTCCGGATGTACGAATCTGTTTTTTCGGACATACACATATACCTGCGTTATGGGATGAACAGGGGAATAATTTACGGATTACTGGTTCTTACACCTTAGAAAAGGATAGATTATACTTAATTAATCCGGGTTCGGTTGGGCAGCCTCGTGATAACGATCCTAGGACGGGTTTTGGCCTTTTTGATACCCAGAGCTGGATCTATGAATACTATCGAATGGATTATCCGATTACAGAAGCTCAGCAAAAAATAATCCGGCAGGGGATTGCTCCTGCATTAGCGCGACGCTTAGCTGTGGGATTGTAAAAGAAGTGATAAATGAGAAGGGAGCGATATGAAAAAATCCAAACTGATGCTTGAACGTATTAAAAGAGTAAAAGTTCTCTTTAGGGAACTCGGTTTAAAAATATTAGACAGTGAACATGACGACATTTCCTTTACCGCAGGATTCGAAGGTGAAGAGGGATTGCAAGGCGGAGTTTTTATTGATAGAAAGAGTAAGTTTTTAGAAATATCCTTTACTTTTTTCTTTTCTCATTCGATGGTTGATTTTGTGCAGCAGCGTTTAGAGGATATGCTTAAAGTATGCTATGAGTATGGCTGCTATTTAAACCTGGATAAAACCAAATCGGAGATATGTTTTTCTGTTTTTTCCAAACTGTATTTTTCCGGTCTTAATTACTACTCTCTTAAAAACTGCTTAAAAGATTTTTCAATCTGTATTCAGGTGTTAACGGAGATTTTGGAAATTAAAAAAGATATGGAAAATGATGATTTATAAAGGAGTAAGTAATGAAAATCCATAATTTAATGGAAGAGATAGTACTGGATAAAATCGATGAAATTATAATAGATTACAGAGATCGTAAACTGGGTAAAGATCTAAAGACGGCTGAAAAATATAAATTCGATGTGGCATGCTATGTATTAAATCGCATTGATCCCGTTTATGTAGTCTCTGGTAGAGGATTGGCATATCTTGATGCGGATTATATTGATCAGTTACAGAAGAATGCCGACTTGGTTACTTTAATTCATCAAGGTATAGAGAGGGTGATGAATGTTCAAAGGCCATATTATGATAAAAAAAAGAAAAAAGATGAACTTGAACGCAAAGGAGATTTTTTCAATTTCCCGATTATTAAAGGGCGTATCTTTAACAGTCTGAATTTCGAGCCGCTGTTTGGAGTACAAATTCAACTGAACTATCAGGGAAAATGTATGAAAATGATCGAAGATACCTGGCAGAATCCTTATACTATTCCGGAAAACACAGCCGGTAAATTTTTATTCTTGCCTTATGCTTTGGAGGCAAAAAACAAGAGAGAAAGAGCATCTTTTGAACTGGAAATTATTGCCCGTTACAAGGATTATGAAGAGCTCACACATTATTTCAGTATTGAGATCGAAGCAGACGATAAGGTGATAAATTATTTTCGTGTAAATAAAGTGCATGAAATAAAGGACCTGTACCTTGTTCCTGTAAATATAGAAAGTGGTTTAAATCAATAGAGCTTAATGCAAAAATAAAATTTTGCATGAAGCTCCTTAAATGGAAATTGCTGATCAATAACATTCTGAAAAGATGGTTACATCCATCAATCTTCCGTATATGTTTTCTTCCGTATAGTTTAATGCTTTGTGCAATACCTTTTCCCCATGCGTTTTTGAATTTGAAACAAGCGCAGCCCCGATATGTGTAAATTTATGCGAGTCGTTTAATGCTATTTCAGCTACAGAGAGTTTAAATTTTTGATAGAGCTTATCTTTTAAAGATTGGATTATGCGGCGTTTTTCTTTGAGTGTAACACTCTCAGGCAGTTCTATAACAAACCTGAGCATAGAGACTATCATTGTTTATTCCGGTTATAATTCAATATCTTCGATGTTAAGTTCGCTGTAGCTTTCGCTTCCCCCAAAAAGCTCTCGGTCTTTTAATGGGAGATAATCTTCATTATAAAGCTTTGCTAATTCAAAAATATCATCATCTTTGTACTTTTCAGCTATTTTTACTTCCAAATTATAATCTTTGTTTTCCATTCCCTGTTTCATGACATGAAGCGGATCGGTTACGGTAAGCGCGAAATGCGGGCTGTAAATGAAGAGATAGCAGATCATAATGATAATAATAATGGTGAAAACAAGTATATTTTGCATAGCTATACCCTGTCCGATCGGCTTATGATCGAAGATTACGCGAAGTGTCCCTGTGCTATTTGATCTTACGGTAAGATCTTCTTTCATATAGTATTTGTCAAGCATATCATCTCCAAAGCGAGAGAACAGAACAGTATCGTTTTTATCGATTATTTTTATCAGACTTAAGTCCAATTCATTAATAGTGCTGCTTAACCGGGATTCCTGTGCGGAGGCCAGGTATGTTTTATCTGCCAAACGAACCAGAGATTCCTGTCTCCGGATATAATCGGTTTCCAAGCCGGGAATAAGAATAAAGCTGCTTAAGGAAGAAAAGACAAAGAGGATAAACACGATACTGGTAATGGTAAGAGAAGTTATTTTGGCAATATGCCTTTGCGCCATAACCGATTCGGCATATTTAATATTTTTAAATATTTTTATTACTCTTAAGAAACGTAATACCCGTGCAATCCGTACCGCTTTAAGCACTTTTAAAATATTAAGTACACCACTAAACATAATGAATAATGAACCTCCTGTAAAAAGCGAAAGCAATTCGGGGCCGGAGTTAAACATGAGCAGGGGAACGGAAGCTAAAAAATCAATCCAGCCGCGTTCTTTAAATAAATACTCTGTTACTCTGCGTTCTACGATTGCCCAGTACAAGCGAACTAAAAACTCAATTGTAAAAATTAAATCGAAAATGAATCCCGTAACAATTAAAAGTTTACGAAAAGAGACTTCCCAATTTAAGAGGACGGCAAGATCCTCAACGATTGTCTGGATGATAACCAAAAGAATCAGAGAAAAAATCGTGAATTCGACTGCCTTAATCAAACGACTCTTCATATACACCTCTACCAACCATTCTCCGCAGCTATTTTATAAAATTCATCAAGCATTTTACTGTCAAATCCATAAAACTTATAATTCCTCCGTGCGATATTGAACCAGCTTTTATCGGGTGTATCGGCTCCCCGGTCTATTTTTGAGAACGGTCTGAAATTACTGCAGCGTGCGGCAAAGATAGCGGCGATTCGGGCTGTAGCCTCAACATCCTGAGTTTCTAAAAAAGAAATATTGCTGCGCAGGGCACTTTTTAATGCCTCAGGCGGTAAACAAGTGAGCTGCTCCTTCAGAGCAATGAATACTTTATCCGCAAATTGATTCTGAACAGCCGTAGTACGTACTTCCTGGGAATTGACCTCACCTTCTACAGCCAAAAGGTTTACGGAAGTCTTAAGTAAGAGAGAGAGTTTTATAAGATTTTTAATTTCTTCTTGAGTCAGACTCAGTTTCTGAACTTTGGTAAGTTCAAAATGCAGATAGGATCTACGCAAGAAGCTTTCATCGATGTATTTATCGCTCATGGCAAGATCTAATGCAGTAAGGGGACCTAAGAAATTTATGCGGGCAGTATTTTTCTGTAGCAGTTTTTGTAAAAAAGTGAAGAGCTGAACGCTCATTTCATTTTTTGAACCATTACTGCCGGTTAAGGATGAGATAAATGAAAAATCTATATTCTCGTTTATCATTTTCTCTAAATGAGGAAAAAGACTTTTATTAATAATCTGTTTTAATGATTCGTACACTATATTGAAAATTTGATCTTTGCTTTTGCCTGGAAAATAGTTTGCGGATGAAAGAGTAGGATAAAGCTGACTGATATTAAGTTTTAGAAAATTGATGATGTGCTGCTCTTTTTGCAAAGGAGAAAATGAAGTGAGTGCCGGATTTTCAAGCAGACGCAGCACAAACTGTGAGCCTACTTTATATTCATCCTCCATATGGTTCCTTAAAGCCTTTGTTTTTTTAATTTTCGGTCGGTTAAGTTGATTCCATAACCTATGTTTTGCGTTAAATGTATGTAAAAAGTGTTCGCCTCAGCAATTCTCATTTTGTACATTTCTCTACTTTATAAAAGCCATAATATAGTATAGAATTATTATAATATGATCGTACAAAATGAGAATTGCCATTATATGTATACTATGGCAGGCAATTTTAAATTTGTTCGATTATATTTTTTTAAATTTAATAGCAAAATTCCACTTATTGAGGTTAAAAAAGGAACAAATTTAAAATTGCTGTTTTCGCCTTTTTGCATTTCTGCATATAAAATAATATTTACTAAGAATCACGCAATGGATTTCAGATAATTTGAGTATACAATCTAAGTAGGGATTATTTTTTTGAAATATAGTATATATCGCATATTACTGTACGGCATTTTACTCCTCTTCTGTTTCGTCAATATAAGCACGATACATGCTGAAGAATCTGATCAGGTTGACTCGTCGTCAGCTGCAGAATCGGCCGTCACTACTGCTGAGGATGAGCCTACTTCAATTTTTCAAACCGAAATAGGTGATGCGAACGTGGATTTTTTTCTGCAAGGCAGCTGGAATATCAATGCCTTTTTGTCTTCAGGTATCCGCTTCGGACCGGGCTCCGAAGTTGTGTTTCCCTGGGGTCTTCCCAATATGAGGGAGGGTTTTGTCTTCGAGCAAATTCCGGATATCACTCTTTCTGTCTGGATGCTGGAGCGCTACTTTATGGAAGTCACTATGGTGCAGGAGATTGAAGAGAATACATTTCTTTTGGGCTACCAGGGTAGAGAAGGAGAGCTTCTGCAGAGCGTGCGTATAGGTAATAGGGATGTGGCCATAAGCAGTTATGATTTTTTAACTGTACCTGAACAGGGAAATGCCTCCCTGGGTGCTTCTGCCGTAATAACACCTGGATTTTCCCGACACGAGTTGCTGCTGCGCTATGACAATACGCTTCAACAGGAAAAGGTGTTTGTCGGCAATAATGAGGTGGTGGAGAAGTTTATTCCTCCCACCAACTATGTAAAAGGCCGCAGCTTTATGCTTCCCGATACGGATGTGGTGGGGCTTGAAGTATATTTTGAGCATGAGTATGGAGAGTATTCCGGAAACGATGGCAAACGTTATCGCAAGGCAAGTGTGAATGACATTGAGCAGGATTCGGCGCAGGGTCTGCTTTTTCTGCTGTATGAGGTGAAAGGCAGGATTCTTGTGTATTACACAAAGGGAGGACTAACGATCGGTACTGACGACGCAAGCATGGGGAATAATGCGATTCCTTCTGAGCAGCTTATAAATGGTGAATATTATATCGATCCGAACGGCAGCGGAGTACAATTTTATTTTGGTGCTTCTTATAATTTAGACAATTTGAGTGAGATAGCAAGAGCAGTTTATATTAATACAAAAAGGTGTTTGCTGATATGGGAGCCTGGTACCTTCTCTCCTTTTGAATTTTTAAACTGTTATGAGCTGCCGACGGTAGCTCCCAGCGATCTGTGGCGGGTTAATATGAAAGCTGTACCCAGAGGAGATGAGTTGGGAAGTTACAAAAACTTTACTTATACTCCACTGTTTGAAGCCCAACCGGGCAGGATCATATTCAGGGTGTATACAGATAAAAGCTATATCCGCACGAATTTTTGGAACCACTATCCTTTTCCCGATAGTAATCATCAGCTCTACGGGCCTTTGCGCGATCATAATCCGAGCTTTTTTGACTGGGAAATCTATACGCAGATTATCTCTCCGGTAAACAGTTTTTATCTCGCTCAAAACATAGTAACCGGCTCGGTTTCCGTAAAACGCAACGGTATGGACGAAACACGCTTTGACGTGGATTATGCAAGTGGAATCATTACTTTTCATACTACAATAAATGCGGATGACAGGCTGGAAGTTACCTACAGTGTGGCCCAGGGCCTCGAAAACAATGGTGATATCCTGTTTGTCTGGGGCAATGTACTGCCCTTTTCCGAGCTTTTTACCTTGGATATTGCTACTGGAGTACGTTGGAATATGCTGCCGGGCGCCTATTCCGAGCAGGCCTATTCCAGAACCGGTGTGGTGCTTACATCACTCTCTATGCACGGTAAGAACGAGAACCTGTCCTATAAAGCGGCAACCGCTCTTTCCTTTTCCAATCCCGATACCACAGGTATTTTAAGGCTTCTGGGTATGGAAGACAAAGGGATTTATTTAAGCATTACGGAAGACATGGCCTATCCCGCGGCAGAGCCGGCATTTGTTACAGGTAGTCGAGGCCGCCTGCTCTACAAAGATTACCGGCAGTATGATTTCCTGGGCTCCTATTCGCTACAGCCCTTAAGCTGGAGTGTGCCTTCGGAACAGGTGTTTAGTTATACGGACGGCTCCAAACCCGGACCCTATCTGGTGGGTGAAAGCGCGGAAGGAGAGGTGGATGAAAGCCTGGTACTTGATTTTGAGCTGGATGCCAACAATGATTGGGTGGGTTTTCAGATTCCTGTTGTAGCAAAACAGGGGGTGATAGATCTTTCGCACTTAAAATCCATCCTCTACTCATACCGGGTAGCCGAGATGACCGGTAATGTGAGTGTGTATATTCAGATCGGAGATCTGGCGGAAGATATAGATAATGACGGTCAACTGGACGAAGAGCTTTCCAAACTGTCGCAGGGTTTTATGTTTAACGATACGGATAACAGCGTCAACCTCTATGTGGGCGGCGGTCCCAAGCAGCAGGGCAACAGTATTATGGATTCCGAGGATGTGGACGGTAACAGTTTTTTGGACGCAGAGAACTCAGAGTTTGTTTTTACCTCAGGAGCGCTAAATCTTAATGGAGCAACGGGCTGGAGTGTGGAAAACATATTTTTAACACCGGCCGACCAGGAGCTGTTAAAGCGTGTGCGATCTCTACGCGTAGTGGTGGTAAACACCTCCGGCGGAGCCAACAGCGGCAAGATTCTCATAGATGCCATACATTTGGAAGGTACATCCTTCTGGACGGACGATACCGCAGGGAATGTGGATATGAGGGAGGTTGAAGAGCAATATCTGAGCAGTAAGCCCGCGCAGGAACTCGAATACACATTCTCAGAGGTTAATAATATTTTCCATAATGCGGGAGAGGATAATAAAGTACTGGAACTTAACTGGCAAACTCCAGGAGGTAATGACTTTGAAGTTAAAACAGCCTTTCGCAACAGTACCGAGGGAGTACGCTACAGAAAGGCCGTGCTCTATGCCGCTAAAATGAAGCTTTCGCAAACAATTCCCACCTCCATGATTACCTTTTCTATTACAGATGCAAATGGCAAGGGAATCCATGTGGATTTTCCTCATACCGCTCTCAGCAACGACTGGCAGAAGGTTGTGATAGATCTGCAAAGAAGAACCCTCTCTGTCAATGATGTCGAAGTAGTCGCTGCAAACGTAACCGTGGACAACTACGATGCATTACTTTATTTTAGTGTGCACATCGATAACACAGATGCCGGTACCCTGCTGCTGGACGAAGTTCATCTGCGCGATCCGGACGGTGCTATCGGAGCGGCTTTTGCCGTGGACGCGGATCTGTTTTTTCCGGGTACGCTTGTGGAGATCGGTGGGGTACCCCTGCTTTCGGATGTGAGTGTGAGAGAGAATTTTTTAGCGGTTACTCCCGGATTTGCCGGGCTTTACGGGAAACCTTCGCAGAACATGAGCACCAACTCGCTCACCGAAGTTTCATGCGGGATTTTGTGGAGTGAGCTCAAAGCCGATCTGGCCTTACAGGGAGTGGATGATGAATGGTCGGTTTCGGGCGGTCACAGGCTGAAAATTCCGAAAAGATCGTCTCCCGTGGTATTTATAGACAGTTTTTCCCTAAGAGAGCGCAGCTGGGGGAATGAGTTTTCCAGAAGTAACGAACTCATTGTATCCGTCGCAGGGATTGCCAGCCTCTACCTGTTTCAAAAAGCGCATTCTTTGGAAGAGGTGTTGTCTCAAGCCTGGAGTGCGAATTTCACTTTAATGGCACTCGCGCCCTACGCTTTTACTTTTAACACGGACATCTCTTCCTCAAGCAGAGAGTTCAGCTGTCCCGATCAGTGGTATCTTGAATCGTGGATTTATAGCTATCAGTATTTTTTACCCCAGCAGCAAGGTACGGTGCAGGATCGACGCTGGGATTACTCGGTTCTGCAGGCTTTGAACACCATACCTATAGGTGTGCGTTTTGATCTGGAGTCGGGATATGACAGCTATGAAATAACCGGGAATTCAAGAACTCAGGAGAATTCTCTTGAGTTCTCACTTGCGCTCCCCATTAAAATCGGCACGGTTACCATTACACCGGGTTATAGACGTACACTTAATACTACCCGGGCCTTATCACATGCAGGTTCATTCCCACAAGATTTGGAAATACTTTTTTGGGAGTACCAGATGCAGGATTATATCTGGACACTTATTCCCTTTTATGAGTTGTTTGCCGAAGAGACCGAAGACATTTTTCAGGATAAAAATCAGGATATCAGGAAGGCATCCTATAAACCGGAAATAACACTTGGTTTGGTGCGAACTTTCGGATCAAGACTGTGGGATCTGTTTGTACCGGCGCAGATTGATATAGCGTTTGGAAAAGAGTATACCAAGCAGGATACTCTCTATGATGATACCACGATATTTTCAGTAGAAACAAAAACAAATGCCATTAATCTCTTCGGGAAATATGGTGCATACTCTTTTATTGACTTTTATACTATCGATGAGTATTCAACGGCACTTACTTTTAATATAGCCTTTGACAGGGCCAATGCTCTTGATAACTATTCACTAAGCCTTGAAAATCGGTTTCAGTTTGAGAATGAAGTAAAAAACGCTTTAATCATTCATAATCTCTTTACCGTACAAGAGGATGAAGAGCTGAAGATCTTTGATCAGGGAAGTGTTAAGTTCCAGTGGTATATAAGGCCTGAAAACGGTCTTGAGTTTCCCTTCATTGATAAGGAAACCGCGGAGAAAGGATTTATCGAACATGCGGAGCGTATTGATATTCAAATTTATAATTTGCAGGAAGATATGAGCAGCCATCCGGTTAACATTATACTCACTCATGAGACTTCTTTCATTTTTCCGGATTTGGGCTATGTGCGGGGAGAGGTCTCGCTTGGTATGGATTGGGAATACATACCCGAACGCTTACGGGAAGAGAATATAATGATCTTCGGTTTTCGTTTGGCCGTAGAAATATATCTGACCTTCTAGCTTGTTTTTAAGTATAGATGATATATAATTAATCTATGACTATTGCGGTAAACCGCAATTTATCATTGGCATAATTCTTGTAAAAACGACAAGAATTATGCCAATGATAGTTATAAGGAGGAGCTTATGAAGCATAAAATAAAGTGCATTGTACTCTGCGTACTTTGTCTATGCTGGATAGGAGCTGTGAGCTTCGCACAGGATGATCCTGCCCCGGAGGAGGTCCCTGCACCGGGACCGCAGTTCGGCTTTTCTTTAAGTCTGATGTTTGGGCATGCCTCTTTTGGAGAAAACGAAAGCGGAGAAGTGGAAACATACCAGAAACTAGGGATTTTTCCTGATTTTTCATATGGCGATTTTGGTGTGGGGTTGGATTTTTATCTCCACTACCGATTTGTAGAAGGGGATTTTGAGGTTCGGCCTGAAGACTGGGTTCCCGCGGGTGACAAAACCATTTTGGATATAGTCTTAAGCAAAATAAGGTATGTGCGCTGGGCGCATAAAGGGGCTCCTCTCTACATTAAATTCGGTTCTATCGATCACAACGTTTTAGGCAATGGTTATATTATGGGTAACTATGCCAATACGCTGTTTCTACCCGGAGAACGGATTTTCGGACTTAATTTTGATTTAGACGGCAGATTGTTTGATTTTCCCCTTATTGGCATAGAAACCATGGTAGCAAATGTAGCCGCGTTGGATGTGTTTGGTGCGAGATTTTTTGTGCGTCCTTTAGGTCTGCTTGATATCCAGATATTGAACCTGTTAGAGCTGGGCACGACCTTTGTCATGGATAGGGATCCTTTTAAATATGTTGATAATGCTTATATAAATACGTTGGGTTTTTCACCGGATGAAGAGTATTATATAAATGCGTTTGGAATTGATGTAAAGCAGCCTATTCTCACCCAGCCGCCGTTCACATTTGCCGTGTTTGGTGATGTTGTCTGGTTGGATGATTTTGATGCGATAGGCGGTATGGTAGGTTTTGGCGGTAAGATTATTGATATTTTTACCTATATTGCTCAGCTGCGCATTAACGGTGAGAATTTTATTCCCGTTTATTTTGATCATACCTATGATCTTTCCCGTGCAGACAAATACAGCTTGGTAAAGAAGGGCACTATCGAATCATATTTAGGTTGGTATGCAGGGATTGGGGCGGAGTTTGCAAATATCCTGTTTTTCCAGATTTCATTGGAGGGGCCGTTTACCGAGGTTGATGAGGACTATATAAAATATCCTCATTTGAAGGCCATGCTCACTTTAGGGCAGGGATTGGTCCCCGGCTTAAGCATAGACATGATCTACGATAAAGCCATGGTAGGTAGTAAAGAGGGCTTTTTTGAAGATCTTTTTAATCCCGAAGATGCCTTGACAACCATAAAAATCAATTATGCTATCGGGCCCGCCATAATTACCCTTTTTTATGAAATACGTTATGTACCTGATGCGGGACCGGGAGACGACAAGTGGCATATAACATCGGGATTAGAATGCGCTCTGACCTTACCTTTATAATGTAAAGGAGACAGATTATGAAGAAATTAACCTGTTGTTTAATAATGATATTACTTTTCTTCTGTAGTAGCGGGGTTTTTGCCCAGGCGCCTTTGCTTGCTTACTATGAAAACGTCAGCGGTGGATTAAAAGTTCGGTATGCAAACGGAAGCGAAATGTATGCGGACAGACTGAGTTTCGGGGATGAGATACCGATAGGATCCACTATTATCACGGAAGACGGGGATTTTGTGGAAATCGAACTGAAGAACGGTACTATCATCCGGATAAATGAAAATACAAATTTTACCATAGCGGCAATTCAAGGGATTAATGGAGCGAAGGAAAATGTGTTCGAGATGTATGTGGGAAAATTCAGAGCCATAGCTGCTAAAACAACAGGTGAGGAGCGCTACAGAATTAGAACACGTACCGCGGTGTGCGGTATACGCGGGACGGATACCGGTATTGAAGCGCTGTATGATGAAAGTGTGGGTGGGAACATCGGAGCAAAGGTTTTTGTATTTGACGGTGTGATGGACGTGACCAAAATAGATGCGATCACCCAAAAAGAGTTGGGTAATATTACTTTAAAGAGCGGGCAGTGGGCAGATACAGCGGCCGCTCAATTTATAGCGACTTATATGGCTCCGGCAATGAAAAAAGAGTTCATGCGCGGACTGCAGTTTAAAAAGCTTGATCCCACAAAAGTTCCCGGGCATACGGTAAGCGGTACGGGAACAGAAACGGTAATTTTACCCGGTGATTCCGGTGATATTGATAGGGGCCCGTCGGGGGAAGAACCGGAATGGTTTAAAAGCTTACGGGAAATACTTGGTATGGAAATCGGTACTGTGACTATCGGTGACGTCACCTATGCCAAGGCAATACTACAGCCCACCATAAAAATAGATGATTTTCGTCTTGTACTTTATTTACCGATCATCTATCAATCCAATATGTTTGATCCCGACGATTGGTATCAGCCCGACGGCAATAACGAATGGTCGTTTGGCTTTGATCCTCAATATGAAGATGATCTCGGCGGCAGGATCGGTGACATTTTTGCCGATCTTATCCTTAAAATCAAGAGCCTTGAGTACGGTGAATTACGGGATGACTTTTTTATTAAATTGGGCAACCTCAATAATATTACCCTTGGACATGGGCTTATTATGCGTGACTATGCCAATGACGCCGATTTTCCGGCTATTCGCAGATTGGGATTCAACTTGGGTGCGGATTTCAATACGATGGGTTTTGAGTTGATGAGTAATGATCTGGCCTTGGCCTGCCGCGGTAAACCTGAGATTGTGGGTGCGAGATTCTATGTAAGACCTGCCGGGAAGAGTTTCCCGCTGACCTTTGGCCTGACCGGGGTTGTTGATATCAACCCGGCAAACGCATTGGAAGGTTTTACCGGTCCGACCGGGCACGGAGATCCGTTATTTTTTAATATCGGATTGGATACGGAATATCCGCTGATTGAAAATGAAGGCTTCGGTTTAATATTGTTTGCCGATCTTGCCTTCATGCTTCCCTACTTCAGGGAAGCGGTAACAGGCGGGATCGAGCCAGGATTTGCCTTTGACGCCATCTGGCACGGACCGTCCGGTGAAGAGACCCTGCGCAACTATGGAATCGCGGCCGGTCTGCTGGGTAATGTAGCGGAGTTTGATTGGAGACTTGAAGCCCGATATTATACGGGAATGTTTAAGCCGGCATCTTACAATACGCTGTATGACCGACTGCGCGGCATGTATGTATATGAAGTTGTTGATTATCTACGTTATCCGGACAACCCTGAAAATCAGATTTCTACGTTCGGTATTTACGGCGAAGGTACCTACACATGGGAGAATGTGCTTTCGTTTACAGCGGGCTATCTGCTGCCGCTCGATTTCGTTGATGACGGCGTAGAGATAGCCGATGATGATTACTTTGTCTTAAAGTTTACACTTGAACCAGGGGTCATCCCTGTGGTGGGAATCTATTTCCAAATTATCTACGAACGAACAAGATTTATAAATACTATCATGGAGGGAGAACAAAACAATCTCAATTTATTTGATGAAAATACTATACTGAAAACCGTCATAGGCTATCCTCTGTCGGAGAATGTACATTTGATTTTCTATCTTACGACGTCTCTCAGGCGGGATACGGATACCGGTGATATTATTTATGATGGAAACGGCAGACCTGAAGTTGCCACGATAATCAGTTTCGAAACTCAAATTAGTTTTTAAGGTAAAAAGTATTTATGGATAAAAGTAAGGAGGACTCCCCAAGAATTCGTATTTTGGGAGAAGATGTTTCACGAAGGATAGCGGCCGGCGAGGTTATCGAACGGCCGTTTTCCGTTGTAAGAGAACTGTTGGATAACTCACTGGATGCTGCTGCCGATGAGATCACCGTATATTTAAAGGACGGTGGAAACAGCTCCATAAGAGTGCTCGATAACGGCTGCGGCATGTCGCCGCATGATTTGAAAATATGCTATTTGGCTCATGCCACATCAAAGATTAATAAACTTGATGATCTGGATACCCTTTCCACACTTGGGTTTAGAGGAGAAGCCCTTTCCAGTCTGGCGACCTGTGCCCGGTTAGAGGTTGTGAGCGGGGTGCGAAACGGTTTGTACCCGGCTCACAGCCTGCTTGTGCAAGGCGGAAAACTGATTTCTTTTTCAGCCTGCCAGGGAAAAGCCGGAACGATCGCGGATGTGTCTCATTTGTTTTTCAACATGCCGGCCCGAAAAAAATTTCTCAAGCGAACCTCGGCAGAAACTACAATGTGTAAGACCGTATTTTTAGATAAAGCAGTGCCATTTCCTCATGTTGTTTTCAAGCTATTTATAGATGACCAATTAAAGCTCTTTTTTGAAAAACAGTCTCTATTACAGAGGGTAATAACAGCTTATAACTATAGAGAACACTCCGGTATTTTTTCTGAACTTCATGCGCAGGGACAAGGATTCTCTCTTTCCCTGGTGTGTGCAGGTCCTGATCTGAATCGCAAGGATAGGAAGCACATCCAGCTTTTTGTAAACAAGCGGCGGATTTATGAATACTCTCTTGTCCAGGCTGTGGAATACGGATTTAATGAGTTTTTGCCGGGCGGTCTATATCCCATATGCTTTGTTTTTTTACAGATAGATCCTCAATCAGTAGATTTTAATATTCACCCTGCTAAAAAGGAAGTACGCTTAAAGATTCTGCCATTAATACATCAGACATTGGTAACCCTGCTTAAAAGCTTTTTTGTCCAAAGTTATATTTCTTTTCCTGATAACAAATTAAAACAAAAGTATAATCAGGGTTTGGAAAACAAAAGTACTGTTTTACCCGCTGAAATATTTCCTCTTTCCGCTGTAAAAAATTATAGCTCAATCGCGGCTCATACTGAAGCTTTAGCTTCTGATAAGAAAACAGCAAAACCGGCAGATGATTTCAGCTATCTCGGTCAGCTGTGGAGGGTGTTTCTTGTTTTTTGTGCGGAGGACCTTGTGTATATTGTTGATCAACACGCTGCTCATGAGCGTCTGCTTTTTGATAAATTAAAAAGCTCGCCGGGAGCTACTCAGAAGCTGCTGTTCCCAATCAGTTTTGAAGTAAATGAAGACGAGTTGTCTGTTCTTTTGAACATGCGTGAAAACCTGAAGGATCTGGGTTTAAAAATCGAAAGGGTAGGTGAAAATAGTTTTGAAATACAGGCACTCCCGGAAAATCTCCACTCACTTCCGGAAAGCGAGCTTGTCGCCTTTTTAAAATCTCAAAAAGGAACCATGGAAGATCTGAGAAGTCAGCTTTTTGCGCGTACGGCATGTACGCTGGCTATAAAAGAAGGAGAAGAGCTTGATGAGCTTACGGCCTGTGAGCTCTTTCACGGTATTCAACGTTTGGATAATCCACGCTGTCCTCACGGGAGACCGCTTTATTATTCGATGAGCAAGGATCAGCTTTATAAACTGCTCGGACGTAAAATATAACAAGAATAAGTATACAGAAAGCTTTTAAAGATAAATAAGTACAAGCCGCTCTCTAATGATCAGAGCGGCTTGTACTTTATCTCCTTAAATATTTCTTATAAACCCCGTAATATCTCTTCGACCTCAGATCTCTTGGGATAGTTCGGATTCTTGGTAATAAGTGTAGAGAGAATGGTTTTGGCGTTAGCTGTATCACCCTCTTTTATTAACAACAGACCGTACTGATAGTAAGCATCCCAGTAATTCGCATCGACTGTAAGGATCTCAGAGAAAGTTCTCTTGGCTTCGCCGGAATTACCCGATTCCAAATAGGCAAGACCCAAATTGTAGCGCGCAAGCGTATCATGTGCTTGCAGGTTTATAGCCTTGCTTAAATGAGTAATAGCATCGCTGTACATTTTTTTATGCAGATAAACGGTTCCAAGGTTATTATTCACCAGATATGAGTTCGGGCTTAAGTTGTATGCTGTTTTAAGATAGGGCAGGGCATCGTCATACAAGCCATTGTCATCGTAGAGCTTTCCTAGATTTATGAGGGGAAGTACATATTTAGCATCAAGCTCGATGGCCTTTTTATAAGATGAGATTGCATTATCCGTTTGTTTCAGGTTTTCATATACAAGCCCCAACGTATACGCATATTCTTTTGTTGCAGGACTCATCAGATGAGCTTTTTCAGCATAGCTTAAAGCTTCACTGTATCTCCCGGTATGTATTTTCAGGTTTGCCATATTAAAATTGGAAACAGGATGATTGGGATCCAGGTTTAATACTTTATTTAAAGTTGTTTCTGCTTCACCATATCTGCCTAAGGTAATAAGAACGCCGGAAAGCCGTCTCTGAAAATCAGCCTCATTAGGAGCATAAGCCACGGCTTTCTTATATTCAGTCTCTGCAGCCCGGGCATTGCCGCTTTTTTCATAGAGCGTACCGAGCTGAAAATGGCCGTAGGCATGATCGTCCTTTAAAGCAAGCAGACCTTTAAAGGATTGAATTGCGGGCTGTGTCTGATCGAGCTGCATCTGGGCCACACCTTTGTTGTAGTATGCCTTATAAAAGTCGGATTTAATGTGAATGCAGGCAGTATATGATTGAACAGCTTTAGCGTATTTACCCAAGCGGTATTGAATATTGCCCAGTTTGTAGAGTGCCAGATAATCCTGAGGATCGAGGCGGGCCGCTTCAGCGTATTCCTGTTCCGCATTATCCCACTGTTTCTGTTTTTCATAAATCTGACCCAGGGTGAAATGCGGCAGTGAAAGATTAGGATCATAGGAAATTGCTTTTCGTGAGTTATCCATTGCCTTTTTCAGGTTATCACTATTAGCGGGGTCCTCTTCCAAATAAGCTTGACCGATCCGTGCGTATGCTTCCCCCAGCCTGGGGTCTATCTGCAAGGCCTCTTGGAATGAATTTCTGGCCGGATCGTATTCCGAATTATTGAGCTGCTTGATACCTCTGCTTAAGAGCTCCCGGATTTTATTAAGCCGATCCTTCTCTTCGGCAGAAGCATCCTCGGGTATTTCTATCTGCGGTTTGTCGGAGGAAGGACGGCGTACATCGCTGTCCGAGGTGATGAATTCACGAATTATGGTTGTAGTCTGGGTAGTGGGTGAGGTGTCGCCTTCAGCCTCTTTTTTCCTTTTTATAATTTCATCTCTTAATGCTTTTGCCTCTTCATCATCATAGTTCGATTTAAGAAGTTCATTAATCAGATCCAATGCGGTTTGGTATTCACCATCCTCAAGGTAATCCCGCGCCAGCTTGAGTACATTAGACCGTTCCGGATCTACGGGAGCCCCGCCGAACACACCTGAAAACAACAGGAGTAAAAATAAAATGATAATTATGAGGAGGATAGCTCCCCCGATTATTAATAGGCGTTTATCCATTAGACCTGCTCCGTTTCTATTATATTATTCGATAATATCCAAGTCAGTACCGCCGGTATCCTGAAAGTCTTCGGTACCGGCCGATTCGGTCTGGGTATTGACGGATGCGTTTTTTATACTGTTCAACACACTATCCAAAAGATTTTTGTGCTCGTCAATCGACTGCCGTAAGAGTGCTATAAGCCTTTCAATATCTTCACGCTGCCACGTGTCCGGCTCCAGGCGCAGATAGGTTTCATAATCTTCGATGGCTTCCGGATACTTGATCAAGCGCACCCGAGCATTTGCTCTGTTCAGATAGGCAGGGGCATAAACACTGTTTTCGGCGATAGCTAATGTGTAATTCTTGTCTGCCAAGGTATTGTCGCCCTGCTGAAAATAATTATTGCCTATATTGAAATAAAACATATCCTTAATATTTTTAGTTATGAGCAGACCTCTGCGCAGGATATTGATGGCTCCGACAGGATCGTTCAACTGTTCATAAATGATACCCAGATAAAGATAGATTTTTTCATTGCTATTGTCTTTAACCAAAGCGGTCTCGAGTTTTGATTTGGCTTCGCGAGGTTTGTTCTGCATAAACAGCTTTTCGCCGGCTTCGAAAGCCGTTTCCGCGTACAGGGTTACGCATAAAGCACAAATTGTAATACTTATCATGATTATTATCTTCTTCATAATCACCTACCTATAATTATACATCTTTTTTTTGTTTTGCCAAAGAGAATATTTGACAGTTCTATCGAAAACAATTAAGCTATTAACACAGAAACAGAGAAAAGGTATAGAGGTTTCGTAAATGCCAGTTCCTACAATCATCCTTTTAATTATCGTCGGCGTAGTTATAATTCCCTTAATTTTAATTGTGCTGAAATTGGCTTTCAAACCACGCAAAGTTGCCGGTATTGAAGCTTTATTAAAACAGGGCAAGATTACGCAGGCTACACGTCTGGCCAAACAGATAATTGCCAAAGATCCGCGCAATGTGGATGCCCATTATTTATTGGGGCAAGCGTATAACGAAGCGGATAAACCGGAACTGGCATTGATGGAATTTAAAAATGTCAATAGTTTGGGCAACTTTAGCGGGATCTGTCAGGAGATCCGGTTTCGCAAAGAAATTGCGGAGCTGTTTATGCAGTTTCATCAAGACGAAGAAGCCTTAAAAGAGTATTTACTGCTGTTACAGGTGGAACCGTTCGTAGCGGATCACCACTACCATGCGGGTATTCTTTTCGAAGAGCGCAGAAGGGATGATCGTGCTTTTACTTATTATCTTAAGACAATTGAGTTGAAACCGGATCATGGAGATGCTCATTTCAGACTCGGCAAGATCCTTTATAAGCAAAAAAAGTCGATAGAAGCAAAAATTGAGCTTGAGAAAGCGGTCAAGTATGATCCCGATAATTACGATGCTTATTTTTATTTGGGTAAACTGCAAAAAGATGCTCATGACTATTTAAGCGCGCTGCTTTACTTTGAAAAATCAGAAAACGATTCTGAGATGAAGGTAAAAGCTCTTATCGAGCGTGGCACATGTTTTATGAATATGAATAATTGCGAGAGTGCCATTAATGAACTCGACAGAGCTATCCGAATTGGCGAAAATGAAAAGCGCACCGAGGTGATTTATGCCCGTTATTTTATCGCACTCTGCTATGAAAAAAGCAGGCAGATAGAGCAAGCAATCGAACAGTGGGAAAAGGTATATGCCAAACGGTCGTCATTTCGCGATGTAGCCGAGAAGCTGAGTCAGTATCAAGAATTCCGCACGGATGACAGAATTAAAGATTTTCTCACCTCATCTAAAGACAGGTTTAAGGAAATCTGCCTGGCCATGGTCAAAGCCCTCAAGCTTGAGGTACGGGATGTATCTGATCTGCCTAACGGTTGTCAGATCCAAGCGGTCGAAGCCGAGCAAAAATGGCGCGGGGTACGGAAAATGCCCAAACTCTTAAGAATTTTTCGTGTTCCTGAAATAATCGACGACTCTTTCGTACGTAGTATGCATGAAGCCATGAAAAAAATTAATGTAATGAAAGGATTATTAATTACCAGCTCCACCTTCTCCAGAAAAGCGGTAGAGTTTGCTGAAACCCGACCCATTGATCTCTTTAATAAAGAAAACTTAAGGGAAATTTTGCTCAAGGCAGAATTAGAAGAATAAGCTGTGCGAATCAAATTTAGATTGACTACTTTTATCTTTTTGCTATCTTTAAAGTATGAAAATTCTCTGTGTTTCAGATTATATAGATCAGCTTGTTTATAGTGCAAATATCAAAACCAGATTTAAAGATGTTTCTCTTGTCATAAGCTGCGGTGATCTGCCCTTAGATTACTATGACTTCATTATCAGCAGTTTAAATAAACCGCTGTTCTTTGTGTTTGGAAACCATAATCTAAAGCGGATTGCTTTTTATGATCATCGCTACCGAATGCCGCTTTCTTCAAGTGCGGTAGCTTATGATAGGTATAGGCCGTGCGGCGGACAGTATATCAGCGGAAAGGTTGTGACAGAAAAGGGGCTTCTCATCGCCGGGCTTGGCGGGAGTATGCGTTATAATAACGGCATGAATCAATTGAGCGATCGCGGAATGTATTTTTATCTGCTAAAACTTATTCCTGCACTGCTTTGGAATAAAATAATGTATGGCCGTTTTTTAGATATCCTGGTTACGCATGCACCGCCTTACCGTATTCATGATTGTGAAGATATTTGTCACAGAGGATTTAAGGCATTTTTATGGTTTATGAAAGTGTTTAAACCCGAATATTTAATCCATGGACATATTCATCTTTATGACCAAAATGAAGAGAGAAAGACTAAGTATCTGAACACAACAATTGTGAATGCTTTCAAGCATTATGTTATTGAAGCGGGAGAGAGTAATGAGCAAACTACTGAATGATTTTATACAGGATGTAGATGCAAATGACACATTTAATAAGGCTCGAATCCGTGCTCTGTTTTCGAAACTTGGCTCAATTATTACCAAGCGAAAGGATGATCTCATACCCTTCTCTTATGCGTATTCCATGCTCAAACCAAGCTCCGAGGCTTACAGAGGAATAAAGCACGTACCACTCTCACATATAGTCGGAAGCGAAGGCAGGTATAGGGATTTCAACCGCGTGTTTCTTCCCCGGGGA
Source organism: uncultured Spirochaetaceae bacterium (assembly GCA_964514135.1). Taxonomy (GTDB): domain Bacteria; phylum Spirochaetota; class Spirochaetia; order SZUA-6; family RPPD01; genus JAFGGG01. The sequence goes on from CAZEPL010000004.1 coordinate 62,631, forward strand.
GTCTATCTGCGTGAGCGCTGGGAGCGTATACACAAAGCACATAAAGCACAGATCGAACTGCCTCCCGTGCGTCTGTACGAAATTGGCGGAGTATATTTTGTGCGCGACGGTAATCATCGGATTTCGGTTGCTTTGTCGAGGGGGATTGAGTTTATTGATGCTGAAGTGACTTTGTTAGAAACAGAAATCAAGCTGGATAAAGATATGAGTAAGGAAGATTTAAAGCGCATAGTTATCGGATTGGAAAAGAAGAAGTTTTATAAAGAGACGAATCTAAAAAAACTAAAGCTTAAAACAGACATTGATTTCACCGCGCCGGGCCGTTATGATGAGCTTTTGGACCATATTCAAGTGCATAAGTATTTTATCAATATGGATAAGCAGGAGGAGATTCCTTATGCTAAAGCAGTAGTTTCATGGTACGAAAACGTATATCAACCTATTGTGAGGATAATTGAAGAGGAAAATATACTCACCAAATTTTCGGGAAGAACTACGGCAGACCTTTATATTTGGATGGTGAAGTATTGGGATGGTCTTAAAAAAAAATATGGTCAGGACTATCCGACTGAAAAAGCTGTAAAACGCTATTCACAAAAATATGGGAAAGGCTTTTTCGGGAAATTGAAAAAGAGATTAAGCGATATCAAAAACATTTTTAAAAAATGACTGTCTGCTATTGATCTTTAAAACCTGCTTTTTACTTAGGAGTAATGTCAAAGAATAGAGTTTTTACGGCGTCATTCCCGGTATAGATAAGAAATACATAGTAGTGTGCATCAATGAAGATAAGCGGTTCGGGTTCGCTATTCAGATTATTTGTGTAAAAAAAGAATTCACCCGCATCTTTTTGATAAGGAAACTGCCAGAATAGCAGATAATTACCGGCAGGTACGGTATGAAAATTTGAAAGTGTATTGGGCTCAAGATCTTGAATAGAAGCAGCCTGATTTTCAAGTGAGTCTGCCGCTATTCTCATATCAGACACCTGGATGTGCGAGCCGTTTAAAAAACATACTTTGGCTCTTTGTGCATTATCTTCAGTCATTGTGAAATAATGAATAGATCCGTCGGATGCAATCGCAATGCAATATATTTTGCCCGGATCAATCTGACAGGAGCTGTCATGATCTGCGAAAGACCAAGAGTTCCATTCTATTTGGACAGCAGGTTTGAAATAAAGAATATGCTTTCCGAACTCACACACTTCTGCCATAGCAGTAAAACCGTATGGATTAATTGATATGGCTTGGAAAACCGGTTTGGATTCATCTCCCAGCCGGATGTCAACAACATCGTTAAATAGATTAATAAAAAATATCTTGGCCGGAGCAGAAGCTAATGAACATTTTGTGCAGATACTAAAAACTGCACATAAGCAGAGAATTAAGCGCAGCAATTTAAACATAAATGTCCTCCACTTGCCAGTGTGTTATAAAAGTTTATTTTGTTTTGCTTCGTGGAACAGCAATTTATTCCAATAATTTTTTGAGATATAATGTATACGGTGTCGCGGTTCATCGATTGTGGTTGAACGTTCTTGGAGATGCTTAAGAGCAAGGTTTAGTACTGTCAGCTTATCGGCAATCTCACTCCCGTCATCTTTGGGGACCGGGTATTTGCTAAGGATCAGATAATATAGGAAGTAGTAGAGATGTGCATATGGTTCATATTGAGGAAGTTTTTCCCTCATAGTAATGGTATGGAGCTCATTTAATCCCTGCTTAAGATTGCCGCTAAAGCAAGAGCAATACGCTTTGAAACATTTTATCCGGCGCATAAGTGTGGTATCGTTTACCGAAAGATCAAAACGCCTGTCTTCGAGCAGGGAAAAACCGTTTTCCCAGCTAAATCTTTCCGAAAGAAAAAGAGAACCCTTCTGCTTCAGATGTTGAGCTTTGGTGAGCAGCTTTACCGCTTTTTCTGATTGGTTTTGAAACTGGAATATTTCCGCTTGGAAGTAAAGAGTTTCGCAGTTCTCATCGAGCGATTTTAAAATAGTATGTGCCAGGTTGTATTCACCACAATAACCATATGTTCTTGCCATCCAGGCCTTTAAAATTGTGAAAGACTCGTGTAGTGAATAAGATCTGGCATGGGTAAGGCACTGTTCTAAAATAGCAAGAGTTTCCTCATAAAGACCCAGATCAAAATGAATACGTGCTTTTATAAAGAGGGAAACATGCTGCTGCTTTCGTAAACCGAAGTTTTCGGCAATATCAATTCCGGATGTTATACTATTCAAGCTTTGAGAGTAATTACCAATAAAAAAGAATGTAATCGCTTTTAAATGATATGCTTTTGCTTCGATTAATCTATTGCTTGCATCAGATGAATATTTTCGCGCGAATTCAAAATAGTCCAAAGCTTCAAAAATACTCCCTTTAGCAAGAAAAGCTTGACCCAACTCTATATAGGATTCACTCATCTTTTCGGTCTGAGCAAGCTCTTGGAAATATAATGCTGCTTTTTTTGCTTCCGCTATGGCTTTGTCAGGTGTATTTTGAGTTAAAAAATAGCGGGATAACTGTAAATGTAGATCGGCATGAATTGGATCTGCGGTATAAGAGAAAGTAAACGATTGAATAGTCTGCGTTACAAATTTTTGTGCTTCTTTGATTCGGGCGTCAAGAAGTAAGTAACGTAAATTGTTGGTATTGCACGTCAAATCCACTATTTCTTTATTTATATATTGTATGTTATATTTTGAAAAGCGCAGGGGCAGTTTAAGAAAAAATCGAGTATATTTTAAGGAAAATGTGTCCAGTGTATACTGAAACATCCATCGTAGAATTTCTGCTAATGAGGAAAGATCGCCTAAGCGTTGCAGGAGTTTTATAAGCGGGATAGTACGATAGGGGAGCAGAGAGTATATATTTTGGTTTAAGAATTCTATTAATTTGCGTTTTATGAAATTGCCTTGTCCCCCCAGATTCTTTTTTAAAAGATTGCTAAAGCTAAGGTCAAAGGGAGTATTTTCATTAGTATGAAGAATGAGAGCAGTATGCTTTAGGTAGGAAAGATGTGTTTGACTTGATTTCTCCTTTATACCCAAAGTTTCAAGAAACTTAATTAATAGAGATGAGGAGAAAATATTATGAGCAAGACAAAGGGTATAAAGTACGATTTTTTCTTCTTCTTTAAGGGATTTAATAAATTGCCAGCTGATGTGTAATGGCTGTATGGGTATTTGAATGGGATTTTCTGATTGTGGTACCCAGTCATAATGGTCGTTTACTTTCCGGATTTTGCCATGCTGTCTGAGGTAGTAGATATAATGTAGGATTGTATTATAGTTGCCTCCTGAAAGCTTATGAATCTGTCGGATTACACCGGAGGGAAGAGTAAATTTAGGATAAAGGATTTGAAAACATCTTCGTGTTTCTTTTTCGGAAAGCGGCCCAATCTCAATTTTTTTATATTTCCTTTTGGCAAAGGCTTGAGGTAACTCCGATTTCGCTGATATGAAAATGATCAACATGCTATAACGTTGTGAAAAATCTGAGATGTATTTATTAAAAAAGCTGTGAAATAATTCTGTGCCCGACTCTATTCTGTTACAGACTATAATAGCCGGCAAGGATTTTTGCTTCATCATTTCGCAGTACGCTTTTAGGTACATATGATAAGCATAAAAAATGTCCTGATCCGGAGAATCCGCTTTTATTGGTTTTTCGCCATAAAGCTTAATAAGAAATTCTTTTTTTACTTCGCCAGCCTGTGTGAATGGCGGCTTTAAAAAACGCTTGAATTTAGCTAAAAACTCCGGAGCAATACTCGCTACAAGCGGATAAAGATTGTGGGGTTTAAAAAAGTTGAGATTGATAAAAGGAATAAAAGTGAACAGGTTTTTGCCGACTCTTTTTTTTAACGCATAATCTATGATATTTTTTACAAGTATATTCTGTCGGCTGTGTACGAGGATAATATTGCATTTTGGGGTTTTAGTTTTGATCCGGAAGATTATTTTTGCAAGCTTTTGCACATCTTCTTGCTTGATTTTTTGGATCTGAGCAATATGTTTCTCAGTTCGAACCGACTTTTTAAAAAGGTTTATATTGAGGTAATTACCCTCTTCCCTTACGTCATGCAGTCCTGTGAATAGTGTTTTATTCTTTTTATGAATCCATATACCTTCTTCTTCCTTTATTGAACAAAAGGTATCTTGTATTTTTTTCCTAATAATGTCCGGATTTTTCTCTGTTTCGACAGTAATATAGAGATTGAAACCGTGGAGGTATCTGCTCTTTTTTTTAAAAATGCCGTAGAGAATAAAGATGGAATCTATGATGTTATCCAATTCCGCTTCTTGTTCATCGCTGAAGGAGATAAGAAAGGTGCCATTTATTTCATTGACAACATGTATTTCTCTTTCTTGAATATGCTTGGTTAATTTACGGTTTATATTCTCAATCAGGGAGGGTGATATCTTTAAAAGTTGTTTAAATGAGTAGATCTCGATATAGAGATATATCATGTCTATTTTTAACAGAAGAACGGCATTTTTTCAAATAGAAAACAACAAAGTAATATAAAAAATGATGGATTATAAAAAAAATCATAAGGAATTCCTATACTTGACTCTTGTAATTAATAAGTGATAGACTTGACTTTAACAATATTTCGCCGAATAATATATAGTGACATAATAATTTTAGCTAAAAATACCTGTGAAAGGAAATTCACTAAGAATTTATACATTATAGGTAGTAAATATGCAGTATACTGAAATATTAAAAGCAATTACAGAGACCTTTCTTGTTGGGAAATTAATATTCGCTTTTATTCTTACCATGTTTTATGTCTATATTAAGAAGAGAATAACTGCTGAATCCGTATTACTGTTAAAGTTTGTTATAATCATTCTTTTTGTGAGAGATATCCTGTATTCTGCTTTTTATCTGGTAAGTCCTTATATCAATCCCGCATTGCAGGATTCAGGATTTCTTATCGTCATTTCCGATATTTTGATACTGGGAATATATTTAATGTGGCTGCGCAGTTATACCGGGAGAAAAAAATACGATGCGATTTTCTATATATTAAATACTTTATTTTTTATTCTCGTTATAGCTAATTTATGGATTCAATTGAGTAGTCAATATATGCTATTTGAAAAACTCGTTCCGCATTTATGGATTCTCTCCAATTTAATCTATCTTAGTGTCACTCTCTATGGAGTTACGGTCTATAATACAGAAAACCCGGGCCTAGTAATGAGTGCGCGATTGGAGATAATACGAATTCCTGTTTTGACGCAGCTTCTCATACTTATTGCCCTTGTCTTTTTTGAAGCTTCCTATCACTCTGTTTTCATTCAATATTTTTGTATTCCTCTTTCATATTTTTTGCATGTATATGTATTTTACAAATATAATATTCGGTATGAAGTCGAACAAAAAGATAAACATGATTTTTTACAAAATGATTTGGATTCTCTTTTTGAGTTTATGAGAAATCTGGGTAGCGCCATAGCAGAAAAACTGGATTTAACTCAAATCTTGAATTTTATTATTGCTTCGGCTACAAAGAGCACAAATGCCGATGCCGGAGCTATACTTTTGGTAGATGAATTCGAAGATATTCTGAGAGTAGAAGCGGTTAATGGAATATTTCCGCCCCCGTATGAGGCTCCAGAACAGATTAAATTAAAAATATCAAGTATTCAATCGTATTTTAAATCGATTCCCATAAAAATCGGAGAAACGATTTTAGGTGAAGCTGCTAAAATCGGAAGGCCGATTTTTGTGCGTAATACTCTGACTGACGAACGTATGAAGTATAATACCAAGAACGATACTCTTTATGTTAGTTCTATTATTATAATTCCCTTAATAGTTGCCAAGAGAATCCTCGGAGTGCTTTCGATCATAAAACGGGAGAGAGGCAAATTTTTTACGGAAAACGATTTTGACCATATAAAAACATTTGCTGATTATGCTTCGCTTACAATTGACTTCATCATGACATATATGGAGTTAATTGAAAAAAGAGAGATGGAGAGAGAGCTGGGGATTGCGGCAGAAATTCAACAGAAGCTTCTTCCCAATAAAATACCGAAATTAGATAAGGCTACTATCAGTGCCTTCTCAATTCCTGCTAAAGGTGTGAGTGGTGATTACTTCGATGTACTTCCCTTACAGAAAGATAAGGTTGCGATGGTCATATGCGATGTGGCTGGGAAAGGAGTGCCGGCAGCACTGGTTATGGTAATGATCCGCTCGATTCTGCATCTTATTACATCAGCGGATAAGGATGCAAAAACTATTGTTACCTGGATTAATCGAGGTATAACCGGCAGAATTGATATCGACCATTTTGCCACGTTGAGTTTTATGATTTATGATCAGCATACCGGGAAGATAACTTATTCAAATGCCGCTCACCATCCGTTATTGATCTTTAAGAAAAAAACTGGTAAATTGGAGAGCATCGATACCGAAGGCCTGCCTATTGGTATAGAACGAGGAACAAAATACGAACAAAAGACTTTTCGGATAGATACGGGAGATGTGGCAGTTCTTTATACAGATGGCATAATCGAAGCTATGAATGTTAACGGAGAACAGTATTCTTTTGAGGCATTAGCAAAAGTAATTTTAAAGAATGCACATTTTTCACCAAATGAACTCATTGAAAAAATAAAGTCGGATTTAAAAGTATTTGTCGGCAATGCACCGCAGCATGACGATCAAACACTTTTGCTCATGAAAGTTAATTAAGCGAAAGGAGAGAGGAAAAGAGATGGAACTGAAGGTTCGAAAATATTCAAATACGTATATTATTGATGTTAATGGTGAGATGGACCTCTATAATTCTTACAAGTTAAAAGAATTAGTATTAAAAATGATTGAGAAAAAGATAGGTCAATTCATTATCAATTTGGAAAATGTCGATTATATCGATAGTAGTGGTATCGGAGCTCTCATCTACATTTGTTCGACCATAAAAAAGATGAATATGAAGCTTCAAATTGCCAACATACACGGTTCAGTTAAAAAGGTTATCGAACTAACAAAATTAATGGGATACTTCCCAATATCAAATAGTGTGGAAGATGCAGTACACAAAATTGAACAGTATTAAGGGGGATATGAATGAGTGACATAAAATTGCTTAAAATAGGTGAAAATAGTAAGTTATTTGATACAACAGGCATGTTCTTTAAAGAATTCAATAGTGATTATCGCCAAATTCGATATTATACACTTCTTGTTGTTCAAAAGGCACCGCCGGAAATAAAGGAAATCAACTTACTTGAACAACAAATAAGTGAGATTATTAAAAACGCCGTGAAGCATGGCAATAAATGCGAGATTAATAAAAAAGTAAAAGTGTGGTATTATTTTGATACCGAAAAAGCCCAGCTTATTGTAGAGGATGAAGGTGACGGATTTAAGGAGTTGGAAAGCTGGAATGCTTTTAATAAAAAGCGTATTAATTGTTTCATTAATCAAAACTTCGAAGAGATGGAAAAATATGTTTCATATAGAACCAAGCACAGTGATGAAAACGACAGCGGAAACGCTTTGTTTGCAGCAGTAGAATATTGGAATGGCGGAGTGGTTTTTAATAAAAAAAGGAACAAGGTAGCTGTCCTAAAAACATTTCCTAAAAAGAGACACGGCATTGATATGGATAGTATGTAGGTGTCAGCTTTGAGGAGGAGGCGAGCCTCCTTCCCAGCTCATCTCATCTTTTTTTGTAAAAGGTTTGCCGTATAAATACTCGAAGAGAAATCTAAAATCCGCATCGGATATTTTTAAGTACTGGACTCCAAAATAGAAAGTGCTGTGATCTTTAAATTTTCGCATGATACGTGAACCTATAATTATTTTTTTATCTTTAATTTTGATGGTAATATCGATATCTTCAAGCAGGTTAATCTTGTTATCGATTTCTTCTGATTGAGTTGCGAAAAGCAGTCCCGCTGCGCTCATATCGATAATAGGCTCCTGATATCGTGTCATAGTTTGGGATTGTTGTTCGAAGTAACCATGTTTTTCTAGAGAATAGCTTAAAACCTTTGAGAATTGATAGATATATTGAACAAAATCAACATCAAACGATTTGTTCTCTTTATTGTTATTTTCTGCATAGATAAACCCGATTGCATATTCGTGATAGAGGATAGGACAGTAGATTTCCGAATAAATATTGTTTTTACTTTTATTATAGAGAAATGCAGCAATTTCGCTTTTTACAAGGGATGCCGTCGTTCCCGTGTTATGTAAAAATTCAGCAAATTCCTGAGCGGTTATAACAATACTTGAAAGCATGGGTTCGTTATCAGGTAGCCTCCCCGCAGTATCGGGTATCCACAGTATTTTGCCTAATCGTGTAATCAGTTTCTCTTCTAAACTCGTCGGGGTTCTTTCACGGTACATGACTATATTATATTCCGATACATTCCATGCAATATGTTCTTTGAAGGATTTTGTGAGCCCTGCAATACTTGAATCATCGAACTCTTCCGATTTTGTTGGTTTTTCGATAATCGCGAAGGTATCGGTTTTAGGAAAATTAAGCTCGATGGTGTCCCCTTTTAAGAAAAATGATACGTGCATATTATGAGTATTTATTCGTTCGTATTTCCGTTCAGGATTTTTACAAAAGTTGTTAGAGTTTTCAATTACAAGGGAATTCCCTTCATATTTCGTTACTTTGCTTGTAAAGGTGAAAAATGTATTATCGATTGATGTATAAAAAAGGATCGGTTCTTCTTTATTAAATTTTAGTACCGTGTCAGTGCGATTTTTTAAAGTAATTGAGGAATCGTCAAACTGGGTAATAAAAAAAGAACCCTCTTTCTTTTCTCCGTGTACACTGATTGGTATTTCACGTTCCAGAAAAATCTTTAGTAAAAACTCTTTTTCAATTCTATTAATCTGGGTACCCATATATATCCTATAATATAAACATAAAAGAAATTTGTATTTACTTCAAGCTCTTGTTTTAGGAGCTATTCGAAATAATCTCTTAGCAGCCATTTATACGAAGAAGGAGAAAAAGGTTCTGTGTCTTTATGATACTTTTCAGCCAGTAAGGTTAATCCTATCTGCAAATCAATTATCATCCATTCTCCATTATCTTTTACAAGATATATTTCACCTTCTGTGACGCTTTGACCTTTAAAAACGCGGATATTTACACTTATCTCATCACTTGTCTCAGGAAAAATCTTTCCGATTCTAAAGTCCTCAGGTAATAATCCCTGTTTTAACGAATACGTCAAGGATCGCTCAATTTCTGTTCTCATTTCCGTTTTAATAAGTTCCTGCTGTATTTCCTTTTTTGAAAGACTTGTAAAAAAGTTGTTTACTACCAAAGCCGCTTTAACTCTATCATATTGTCCGATAAGAAAATCCTGCAGTGGGCCTATTTTAAAATCCTCTACCACAATCCTCTGCTGAGGAGAAAGTGAGAAAAGGCTGGTAGTATCTGAAATTTGTCTGGGAGCAGGCGGCGAGGCAGTATTTTTAGTTTCATTCCTAGGTTTGAGGTCTATAGACTTTTTGGGTTGTGTTTGTGTCCCGGGTTGTGCTGCATCAGCCGCTGTCTGCATACTGTTCTTAGTATTTTCAGGCGATGGTTTTTTGTTGCTCGGGCAGGCATAAAATAGTATAATCAGCAAAATACAGATGAACCGATTGACATACCTCATATAATATAATTATCAGAAGCAGGCCATTTCGTCAAACTATATTTTAAATCATAGCCAAACTAAAAAGTAGCGATTCGCTTAATCTCATGAAACAGGGGAACAAGTGATTTAAATCCTTGAAAAAATATGCTGAAATCCCGGTACCAGCTCATATTACATAAATTACAGCTTCTTTTTTTAATATCATTTTTATTCATTGTGAGTATATTGCCCATACTTTTCTCATAGCACATACAGGGATATATTTGGAATGTCCAATCGACAAAAAACGATCTGTAGCCGCCAAGGCAGGTAAATCGCGGTTTTTCGCCCTCCAAATAGCTAATAATATTAGCTATGGAATGGCGGGGATTAACAATATCGTACTCAGGTTTTAATCTTAACACTTCTTTCAACGAAGTAATGAGGTCTTTTCTTGACAGCTTAATCGCATCACCACCTAAGGTATAAGTCGGAGAAGGAGAAAAAACAGGGTAGCTCATAGAGATAGAATCAAAGCCCAGTTCTTTGCACTTCTTAAAAAGAGGTTCGAGGCTTAAATGATTAAAATCCGAGATCAGTACTGATGCGGTTACAGGGATATCATTTTCTTTTAGTTTTTTAATCGCTTTTTTAATTCCAGCAATGACACCTGGAATTTTGCGGGCCTTGAATATAACTTCATCCGTATGATGATCAATAGAAATACCCATGACATCTATTTCAGACTGCTTAAGAATATCCACCCGCTTATCATTAAGGAGCCTGGGATCGGCAGTGATAGTAGTGATAGTTATATCCTCTTCGGTGCAGCGTTGAGCGATCTCTGCAAAATGAGGGTGGAGCAGAGGTTCGCCGCCGGTAATAGTAATAAAACGGACACCGAACGATTTTAGTTTTGTTATGGCAATGAGTGCTTTGTCGGTATCGACGTTATATTTTTTTTTCTGTTTCCATATTGAACAGAATTGACATTTTGCAGTGCAGATGTTGTTTAAAGCAAATTCTGCTACTCGCAGGTTGTTGGTAAGATAAGCTTTGATAAACGCACTTTTTTTTCCCATAATAAAAATCTATCTAGTAAAACGAAATGATTTAAGCAAACGAAGCATAATATATTTCCTTCTGACATGTCAAGGTTTAAGTACAAAAATTATTAAATTGCCGAGGAAATTGCAAAAATCAAAATATATTAAGTTGGTAAAATACTTATTCTTTATTCCATAATAATTTAGCAATTTCCATTTAAGGAGCTTCTTGCAAAAATGTTATTTTTGCAAGAAGCTCTGCTATCTAAACATTACCATCTGTTGCAGGCATGACCCTTGACTTTTTACTTCGTGCTACTTAGAGTAGCAGATATGGGTAGAATGGAAATGAAGAAAATAGTCTGCGTGCTTCTTTTTACTTGTTGCGCTTTGTTGTTATACAGTGAGGAGTCTTGGATTATTCCGTTGGAAAGTCTTATATATCGCAGAGCGGAAGAGCTTTTTATTTGCGCGGGACAGGTTCCTTTATTAGAAGAGACACCGGTTATTGCGGAGGAGCTTAAAAACCAACTTTTACAATTGGGGGAGAACGATCAGGATGCCGAAATCGTTGAACAGATTAATGAATTGAATGCCGAAATTATCCTTCCCTATCCCGTGATCTCCCCTATTGTGGAATTGGGATTCAGTGCGGGGCTGAATTCAGAAAAAGGAAGATATCATTTTATACCGACATATGATTTTGTGGATCTGGAACCCGATAAAGATATACTCGATTTTAGCTATATGTATGAGATAAATGAACTGCCTTCAGTAATTAAAGCCGGATTTATCGCTCAAGCCGGAGGATTTTCCCTATTGGCTCTGCCTGAGATTCGTGAAACTACGTCCGCTCTCTTGGAGAATGATAACATAACCAGTATTCCAGGAGATTTAACTTCAATTAATTTTTACAGTTTACCGTTACGCGGCATAGCTACTTATTATAATGCTCCGATCGAGTTAAGGCTGGGAAGGGACAAACTTCATTTAGGGCCGAGTAAATGGTGCGGCCTCACTTTAAATAAATATGTTCCCTATTACGATTATATTAAGGCCCGCTTTTTTGTTCCGGGCTTTTCGTTTTCTTCGTATATAATCAATCTGAATCCTATAATAACCAGTAATGAAAGCGATTATCTGAACTCATTAGACTTTGATGAATACAGGAAATTGGAACCCAACGGTACCAAAAACGGTGATCCATATATGGATCGCTTTAAAAATCTAGTGCTGAGTAAAATAACCATTGTGCCCTGGCACTGGCTTGGTATAAGTGCTACCCAATGCAATCTTGTAGGGGGCAGGCCATTAGAAATATCTGATTTTAATCCCCTGCTTATATTCCATAATAATTTTGATGAAGGCACCTATAGTGTACCACTTTCTGTTACAGCAACTGTTGTGCCCTATAAGGGGATTAAAATCTACGGTGAATGGTATTTTTATGATGCGCCTGCAGGAGATGAAGTGGATTCCGATGAAAACGCATTTGCCATGGGATACCAGCTTGGATTTACTATTCTCTCCAATCCCTTTTTCCAACTTGGCCCCGGACGATTCCGCCTTGATGCTGAAATCACTTATGTTGATCCCTGGACATACGGCAAGGCTTACGACTTGCGTAAATTCACTTCACGCTTTGTATATGTTGAGTCTTTTGTCGGCCGCTTTTGGGTGGACTATCCTTTAGGTTTTTATCTGGGACCAGATGTTATTGATATTCATTGCAGCGTTTCATACGGTATTCCGGGCGAGTGGGAAGCAGAGCTGCATTGGAATACAACTGCCAAGGGCGGTGTTGATCTCTACGGCTGGGGTAAAGATAACGATTATTACAATATAGGAGAAGCAGGTTACCCCCTGAGTTGGGCTCCTACCGGCACAGTAGAGTGGACCCACGCTCTTACGTTGTCGGGATATTGGACTATTATGCAAGGAGTAACCGTAACGGCATGGTACAGGCTGCAGCATATAAAAAACAGGTTCAACAATGCGGACGGCGGATCGTTTTATAACTGGGCCGGTATGAGTATTAGCTGGAAAATATTTTAATAAAATTGTATAAATCATTTTTCAGGGGAATGATATTCAGATTTTTTGACTGGATTTACAGGATTTACTAAAAATCCAGTGGATCTTTTCATAGCATCCTGTTAATCCTGTCAAAATTATTAAAAAAGTAAAATATGATTTCTTTGTGCTATATTTTAAAATAGATTTGTAACATGTATTATAACCTATAAGTGAGGAGGAGATGTTTAATGAAAAGTATATGTATATTCCTTTGCCTGTTGTTGTTTGTACCAGGTTTTCTCAGTGCTCAACTTGTATCGGATCCGAACGATGTGCTTTATACCTGGTTGTCAATTTGGGAGGAAAAAGGATATCTGACAAATTTACCTCCTCTGCGGCCGTATCCAATTCAGCTTGTTAAAGAGCTGTTGCAACAGGTAAAAGAAGTGGGAAGCGAAGCTGAAGCTGAGCTCGCTGAAATTTACTTGCAGAGAATAGACGTATCTCTTGGTGACAATATTCCCAATAGAAGCCTGCCGGCTCCGCTGAACATTGCAATCGAAAACCATACCTGGACAAAATTCGATGAGCATAGAAACGATATGCTGGTATCTCTGATTATTCAAGGTTCGATTTGCGATCTGGTCTCATTTTCCGGCCGAATTGCTTGGGGTGGTTCATTGGAAAGTACTGGTTTTTTTGGACCAGAATGGATGAATATAATCGATGAATCAAAATCAGGCGGGGGGAATGAAATGATATTCGGGATGAAAGCGTGGGCGAAGAATCTGGGAACAGGCGGTATGACAGTGGGTTCTTCCGATATCTATTTTCAAGCGGGGCTCATGCGCTCATCATTTGGTCCGTTTTTTGAAAACGGTGTGGTCATAGGCCCTCAATGCCCTGCGACAGGTCATTTTTCATTTAATTATACTGCCGACTGGATTACGGTTTCGTCGGTTATGTTGGTGCTGCAACCAAAATATTTTAGTGACATGTATCAAGCACAACCATTTAATTCTGCTTACGAGAAATACTTGGTAATTCATTCATATATTTTTAATCCCTGGGAGTGGTTTGAGTTCGGTATATTACAGTCAGTTGTCTTTGGCGGACGCTTTAATCCCGTTTATCTGCTGCCCTTTGCCCATATGTTTTTTGTTCAGCAGATCTATGGCGATGACGATAGTTCACTTCTTGGACTGTATTTGAAATTTAGACTTCCCTTGAATATCCGGTTAAAATTTATGTGCTATCTGGATGATTTTAATACAGACACCTTTTTTGGTACGGACGGCCGCAGCGGAATATTTAGTCTGGACAATGCACAGAATAAGGCAGCTTTGCAAGTTGGGCTTACCTGGACACCTGATATGGAAGTGTTAAAACGTGTTAGCCTTGATTATCTGATGGTTACGCCTTATACCTATACTCATTATGATTATGGATCGAATAATGAACATATGTTTTCATATACCCACCTGGGTGAAGGTATCGGTACTATCCTGGAGCCTAATTCCGATCAGATTACTGTGACCACATTTTTGCAGCTTACGCAATGGTGGGATGCCAGTTTGTTATGTCGCTTTGCCCGTCATGGTAATGCCTCTGAAGGTTATACCGATGATGGGGACGGTTCATATTATGATACCGGTTTTGATGACATTGGCCCTACCTTTATTGCTCCGGCCCGTTTCTTAACTCAGGATGTCATTGAGTATGTGTTTCAGGCGGGATGCAATCTGGATTTTTCATTTGGGCTGGAGTGGGCGGAGTTAACCTGCGGGATCGGATATCTGTTTGAATATGTATACAACAAGGATCTGATAGCGGGCAGTGAGGAGTTTAATCATTTTGTTAAATTATTTTTAAAGCTTACTTTATAATTATACTTCCTTTAAAAACCTCTATCTATCAGCTAGTGAGAAAATTATTTTTTGACAGGATTAACAGGATTAAAGAAATTGCTTTTATTAAAAACTATCATAAAAATCCTGTTAATCCTGTCTACTCTAATTTAGTTGTGAATAAA
>CAZEPL010000005.1:0-31547 GCA_964514135.1 uncultured Spirochaetaceae bacterium
TTTATCGTATTATTTGGCAAGCAGGATAGAAAAATGAAATCTACTGAGGAAATTGTAAAAATCAAAATATATTAAGTTAGTAGAGGAAATTGCAAAACTCAAAATATATTAAGTTAGTAAAATACTTATTCTCTATACCATAATAAGTTAGCAATTTCCATTTTAGGAGTTTCATGCAAAAATGTTATTTTTGCATGAAACTCTACTGTAGCTTTGTAATCAGATCCTGTAAATCCTGTCTGAATAATTTGAATTTAGTGTTTTCAAGCAGGATTTTAAATTTAAATTCAAAATGGATTTCTGGATTCCTCAGGAGCAAAAACATCAGAAAGTAAGACTATTCTTTAGGCGGTGGAATTTACCCCTGAATAGTAACGTTTTATGCTCTATCGGCACTTCCCAAAACAGTTCGGTTTTTTTGTATAATCATTTTTTTCAATTCTTCACGTGCAGGTCCTAAATATTTTCGCGGATCGAAGTTTTTGGGATTGTCCTTCATCTCTTTGCGGATCATAGCCGTTACCACAAGACGTCCGTCTGAATCGATGTTAATCTTGCATACTGCCGATTGTGCGGCTTTGCGAAGCTGATCTTCCGGTACGCCAACAGCGCCTTCAAGATCACCACCGTTGTTATTAATAATTTTCACATATTCAGGTAATACGGAAGACGAGCCATGAAGCACGATAGGAAAATCCGGAATACGTTTTTCAATTTCTTCGAGAATATCAAAACGCAGAGGCGGCACCTCTTCACCTGGTTTCAGTTTAAATTTATATGCTCCGTGTGAAGTGCCGATGGAAATTGCCAGACTGTCCACACCGGTGCGTTTTATAAAATCTTCTACATCATCGGGATCCGTATAATGTGATTTTTCATGAGAAACCTCATCCTCAATACCTGCGAGCACGCCCAGTTCCCCCTCAACCGTTACATCATATTTGTGAGCAAAATCTACAACCTTTTTTGTGAGCGCTACATTTTCTTCATAGGATAAAGCTGAACCGTCTATCATAACAGAAGAAAAACCGCTTTCAATACAAGAAACACAGAGTTCGTAGGAATCGCCATGGTCTAAATGGAGTGCCACGGGAATAGGGTGCTCTGAAGCTTTTACTATTTCCATAGCACCTTGTGCTAGAAATCTGAGAAGAGTCTGATTGGCATAGTCTCTTGCTCCCTTGGATACCTGAATAATAACCGGTGATTTGCTTTCCAGGCATCCCATTATAATGGCTTGCAGCTGTTCCAGATTATTAAAATTATAGGCAGGAATTGCATAGCCTCCAGACATAGCCTTTTTAAACATATCTTTCGTATTAACCAGTCCCAATTCTTTGTAATGAATCATTATATTCTCCTTTTTTAAAGCTATTTTATGTTAATATGATAATAAACATTATACATGTCAAGCGCTTTATATTTGACACATTGATTCTTATTTTATAACTCTCAAAACCAAAGAGATTAATACCACTGTACACTCCCGTTAATCTATGTTTTTATTATAAATGATTAAATGAAAAGAATTATTTGTTTCGGTTTATGTATCATAGTTCTGCTGTTTTCTCTTTCCTGCGGTAACAGTAACGATGTGGTCTTTTTTGCTGAAAAATTCTGGTGGAATGTAATTGCACAAGAAAATAACCTGTTTCAAAACCTGGAGTCGATTTGCCAAGAAAACGGTTTTAATCTGAAGCTCATTATTGTAGATCGTGAAGAAAGTTATGCGGAGCGATTAAAACAAGCGGCTTTATCCACACGGGCCAAGCTGATAATAACAGGGCCCATGTTCGCATATGATGTGGATGCTCTCGCAGCGGAGCTGTCTCATAAACTGTTTATTGTGATCGGTGCTTCCGATTACTATCAATTCTCATCTTCTAATGTGCTTGCTGTGGTGTTTAATCGACAGTTGGTCTATTACCGTGCCGGGCAGATAATATCATCACTATTAAGTCCTGATTATTATTATATGTACGAAGCACTGCAGGAAAAAAAGGTGGGAATTATATATTCCTTAGAAACAGACAAAGCCAGAGAGTATGTGGATAAATTTAAACAGGGTTTCTTGGAGGAGCAGCAGGGGGACAGGATAATTATCGAAGCACCCGAAAATGTTAATGATAGAGTTCAGGCTCTAAGGTCAGTGGAAAGCCTTGGGGCACAAGAGGTAAAAATATTTTTGTTGAAAAACTATTCATTAATACCTGCCTGTGTACAAAAGATCACGGCTATGGATGCATATTATATTATTGAAGACTGGAAATACCTTAAGGAATATGCCGCACATCTCTTGTTCTCAATTGAGGAGGATATTCCCTATGCGGTAAATACGGCATTACAATGTGTTGAACTGAAAAACGGTGAAGTTAACATATCTAATCTTAAGCGAATTTCCATACCCTGCCGGCTGTATTGGGGAAAAGCCCTTTTACCCCCTTCAGAGTTTTTAAATGAAATTACCCTCTGGGAAACAGAAACTGAGTAAGATCACGGTTTTAACATATGTAAAATTTTACAATATCCGTTTTAATATAAAAGAAAAATGTTTGACAAAGGTATTGACTCGAAATATAATTCAAATAAAGTAAGGAAAGTGTATTCCTCTGTAAGGAGTTGAGAATGAAAGTAGTAAAAAAACTTTTAAAACATCTTTTTATACTCATGTTGCTTTTCTGTGTATTTCTTATCTTCGCAGAAGAAGTAGTCTACAATATTGAGACAATTTTAATTGAAAATTTCGACGATCCTACCGCAGATCGGGAATGGATAGTGCGGGGAAGTGAGTTTATTGATACTAAAAAATTGCAATACGGATATATCAAAGCGTGGCCAGATGCACTATTTGGGCGAAATGTAGCAAAAGATGACTTAAAATGTTTTGGCATCAAAGCCGGTTTTTTACGCAGGGGTTATAATTACTTGGAAATAATTCCGGTAAAGAAGGGCGATGACGGTAAAGAAAAGCACGCACCTGTTATTTTAAAGGGCAGTGTTAAAACAATGGATATTTGGGTGTGGGGATCTAATTATAATTATTATTTAGAAGCGCATATCCTTGATTCGGATGGCATACCGCATACATTATTTTTCGGAAATCTTAATTTTACGGGATGGAAGAATTTAAGCGCCAGGATATCACTGGCAATTCCTCAATCAAAACGGCATCTGCTTCAAGAAGAGCAGATCCGGCTTGTGAAGTTTGTGTTGTGGACTCGTCCTCAAGAAAAAGTAGATGAATTCTATATCTATCTGGATCAAGTAAAAATACTCACTGACACATGTGCAATACGCTTCGACGGAGATGAACTGGCTGATCAAGAATATATTCAGGGACTCTGGGAAGATAAAGGAGGGAACAACAAATGAAAAAACAAAATGCAGTATTCCTTTCTATATTTCTTATTTTCTTCATAAGTGCATCGGGTTTTACTCAAGTGTCAGACACCGGCGAACCCGAAGAAGAAACAATAGGCAGGGATGTCGCCGAACAGATGATAAAATCGGTTACCATAGATAAAATGGAAGATGCAGGTTTTTGGTACGCGTCCATTGCCCAGGATCAGGGGCTGATTAGAATACAAACCCGCAACGGTGATCCCGTTGAAAAAGCAAAGAAGGATGAAACCCGTCTCAAGGAAGAAGAACAAAGGGGTGGCATAGGAGAATATGTGCTTGGTGTAAAGGTAAAATTTTACAGACGACAGGCAAATGTCTTTCTTATAAAACCGGTAAAGCCGCTGTCTATTCCCGGAACGGCAAAATCCATCTCGGTTTGGGTCGTAGGGAGAAATTATAACCATGTATTAAAAATCATGATTGCAGACTATTACGGGCGGCCGCGAGAAATAACCGTTGGAAAACTCAATTTTTCCGGCTGGGAAAAACTAACAGTTGCTATCCCACCGCGGATTATTCAATCTGATTACCACTTTATGGAAAAAGAAGGAATAAAATTTTTGGGATTTAAAATCGAATGTGATCCTAATGAAGCCTTTGGAACATATTACATCTATTTTGACGATTTGAGTGCAAAGACAGATCTTTTTACACAAGCCAGCAGAGAAAAAATCCAAGGCGGCTATGATATGGACGACGGTTGGTAAAAATTCTTTCCATATAACAAAAAGGCCCTCCGTGTTGAGGGCTTTTTTTATAATGAGTTTAGTAGTATAATGAGGCTTATGGAAGAGAATATAAAAAATCCTATCGAAGAGTTAAAACAGATAAATAGGGCGATTAAAAAATATGAAGTTGTATTCAAAACAAGTAGTGATTCTTTACAAAAACAGCGAGTAAAAATGGAACTTATTAAATTAAAGAATTATCGTGAGAAATTGCAGCATGTATTTTCGATAATCGAAGAGCAGGAAGAGTTGATAACTGAAAGTGAATTTAAATATTTTCCTTTTTTAAGTCAGATTCTCTCTCCCGTGGATGAAAAATACATTGCTGATCGGGAGATCAATTATATTTGTCATATCCTCTATTGTTTTGAAAACGAATTCTTAGCGGTACTCACAGAACGCAAAATGAAGCTTGATTTTAAATATTCGTTAGAGCGGGATGGTTTTTATAATATTTATCAGGATCTCACCAAACGGATCGAAAATTTTGAGGATCAGCTGGTAATTATCGAAAAAGGCAAATATACCGAAGGCACTTTACTGGAAATAAAGAACCGGCTGTTAAAAAAGAGAAGGGTATTACTTATAGAAACCGATCGATTTTTCAGAAAAGTAAAAAAATTTAGCGATGAACTGCTAAAAGATATTGAAAAAAATGGTCCTGAATGCTTAAATAAGGATGATATAATCAATTTTGATGCAATTGAAGGAAAACGATATCTTGAAGGATATACAGTAACACAAAGCCTGCAAATGCTTAATACATATGCCAAAGAGGTAATACTGTATTTAAATCTTCCGGAA
This sequence comes from uncultured Spirochaetaceae bacterium, assembly GCA_964514135.1. GTDB lineage: Bacteria > Spirochaetota > Spirochaetia > SZUA-6 > RPPD01 > JAFGGG01. The sequence goes on from CAZEPL010000005.1 coordinate 4,935, forward strand.
ATCATCGTACAGGAGCAATAACCGTGGATATAGGTATAGAAGTAAATTCGACAATCGGAGAGAATTCGTTTTTTGAAGGGAGATTCGCTGTAAACGGCAATTTGCGAATCGATGGTAAATTCGAAGGTAAGACACTTAACGTCGATCAATTGGAACTCGGTCCAAAAGCAAAAGTCCGAACCGAGATTTATGCCTCCAGCGTAATTGTAAAAGGAATTGTTATCGGAAATATAAACGCTTCACGAAGAATATTGTTACTGTCTACTGCCAGAGTACTGGGAGATATCCGGACACCCGAACTGATTATTCAAGACGGCGTAATCCTGAAAGGTAAGTGTACGATTAGTCATGCAAAGATAGAGAATACTAAAGAATATTTGGAGATGTTATATACGAACAAAGAATAATATGAAAGATTATTATGATTTTATTAGAAATGTCTACTTCTTTAATGGCTTAACAGATGATGAAATCTTAAGCATAGGTAATGTCTGTCATAAACAGACGCTCAACACTGGGGAGATAATCTGCAAAGAGGGCTCAGAGGCCAACAGATTTTTTATCATTTTGTCCGGTGCAGTTGAGGTTTGGAAAGATTATTATCAGAAAGAACCTGATATGCTCGCGGTTCATGGCCCCGGCCATTTATTCGGAGAAATGGCCTTAGTTGATGAACTTCCCCGCAGTGCTACCGTAATTGCTCGGGAAAAGACCGAATTGCTTTATATATATCGCGATGATTTTCAAAGGATAATAAAAGAGAACAGTTCTATCGCGCTTTCAATCATGAAATCAGTTTCAGCTATGATTCGCAAAAGCAATGAAAGTTTTGTGGAGGGTTTAAGGGAAAAGAATAGAAAGCTTGAAATAGCATATAAGGAACTGCAGGAAGCCCAGGAAGAGCTTTTGCGCTCCGAAAGGCTCTCTGCTGTGGGTAAGTTCTCATCGCTTATACTCCATGATATTCGAAATCCCCTCTCGGTAATACGCGGTTATGCGGAGATGATATGTTTTAATGTAAAAGATACAGAACGTATTAAAACCAGTGCCAGAAAAATAGTTAATGAGGCCGATAGAATCAATCATATCGCCAACGAACTGTTAGATTATTCAAAAGGTGAGATACGGTTAAATATTTCAATAGTTAAATTGGATGAGCTTATTACACAGCTCATTGAGTCAATTTCGGAAAAATTTAAAACACATGGAATTACAATTATCAGGGATGTATCCTTTAAAGGTCCTGTTCTGTTGGACAAGGAAAGAATCTCGCGAATGCTCTATAATTTGGCCGACAACTCACGAAAAGCAATGCCCGAAGGCGGTATTTTAAAGATCAAAGTTTTTAGCAAGGGTAAAACACTCTATTTTGAAGTAACAGATACCGGTGTGGGTATGAACCGGGAAATGCAAAAGAATATATTTGAACCGTTTATTTCGTATTCAAAAAGCGGCGGCACTGGATTGGGTATGTGTATCGTAAAAAGTATCGTTGATGCTCATGAAGGTCGCTTAAGTTTATTAAGTAAAGAGGCAAAAGGAACAAAATTCCGAATTGCTATACCAATCGTAAACTAATAGCTCTCTCTCATATTTTAGAACTTAAGCTTTTTCTTGACTAATTGAACGGGTTAGTAGTAATATAACTCTGAAATTGCCGGAGTGGTGGAATTTGGTAGACACAGGGGACTTAAAATCCCCCGGCCTCAACAGCTGTACCGGTTCAAGTCCGGTCTCCGGTAATAAAAAAATGATATAAAAAATGATAATGATCATTATAATCGATACTGTTTTGAGCACTATCACTTTTATAATAAGCATTGAAGGTAAAGAAATGTTATGAGAGCTGTAGTCGTATACTTATCTGAAAAGAAAAGTCAGAATCTTAAGAAAATCGCCGAAGCGCTAGCAGGCGGTATTGAAACACAGGGCTGTCAGGTTGATATTATAGATGCAGCGGTAATGAATGATAAAAAACTTATAATATACAATTATTTGGCAATCGGAACAGAAGCAACTTCAGCTTTCGGTAAAATATCAGATAAGATCATCCATTATCTTAGTCAAGCCGGATCATTAAATGGTAAGAAATCCTTAGCATTTGTAACGAAAACCACATTTGCTACCAATAAAACCGTGCTTAACCTTATGGCCGCTATGGAAAAAGAAGGTATGTTTGTTAAAAACTCATTAGCGTTTGTACAGCCTGAAGAAGCTTTTGAGGCTGGTAAGAAACTACATATATTCAATACAAAATAAATTATAAAAATATTGCATACAAACGTTAAGTATAATATAATATGTACGCGACCTTTTTTTGAAACTTTCTCTGCTTTGAGTTGTTTAAAATATGAGAAAAAAACACGTAAGGTAGAATTTGATTTATAGGAATTATGAAGTAGAGAGCATGCTTAACTATTATGATATTTTAGGTGTCAATAAAAATTCCTCTCTTCAGGTAGTTAAGGATTCTTTTCGTTCAAAAGCAAAAAGAATTCATCCGGATGTGAGTTCCGGAGATAAGAACAATGCAGAGGAGCAAATGCGCCTCCTGCTTCTTGCTTATAATGTGCTTTCTAACCCGGTAAAACGAAAAGCCTATGATAGAGAATTTTTTTCATTTGCTAAAATATCTCGCTTTAACTATCGCGAATATCTAAAAAGCCAGGGCACCGATTTATATGTACAATGTAAACTCATTTTTTATGATATTCTTAACGGATTTAATGAAGAAGCCGTACGGATTTATGAAAATTTAACGAGACGTAATGATTTTCAGCTCGATAAGTATTTGAGCGACGGCGATTACAGAGATTGTATCTTCCTTTTAGCAGAAGAATTCCAAAATCAAAAGCGTTATATAAAAGCGTTTTTTTTATTTAAAGAATTAATTATTGCAGAAGCAGAAAAACCATACTTTCATCATTTTATCGATGAAGTAATCGATAGATTGCGCTATCTTGTGGCAAGCAAGATACAGAAAAAAAAGTCAAAAAACTGGTGTATTATCCAGGTAAACCAGCTGCTTTCACTTAATATTCCAAATAAGGATAAAGCATTTTTTTGTAAAAAAATAGCGGAAATTTATCATAGATTGGGTCAAAGAAAACATGCTATTGATTATTTTAAAATGGCCCTCAGGTTTGACAAGAAAATCAGCGGAACAAAGAAATTAATCGAAAAAATTGGTTTTGATAACCAAATAAATCTAAAAAAAACTATACTTGACGTCCAGTAAGGATATTTAGTATTCTTCTGATGTTTAAAACATAGTATTTTCTTGATTAAGGGAGAATTGGATTATGAAGCGTTTAGGGATCATTTTTTGTATATTGTTAGATAGTTGTGTTTTGCTCTCAGCACAATCAATCGATAAACCTGTTGCATCGGTACGTCTGAATGAAAGCGAGATAATCAGTCAGAACCAGTTTAAAAAACTTGTTGCGCTATTTGAAGCTAACTACAAGCGGGTACTTACATTAGAAGAAAAGAAATTATTACTCAATAAGTTAATAGATGAAAAACTGATAGTTCAAGCTGCTAAAAAGGCTCATATTGTGGTAACAGATTCCGAAATAAATGCAACTGTAGATAAATATATTGAAAATATTTCCCGACAACTTAATCGTCAAGTCACAAAAGAATATTTTGTCGATTTACTGCAAAAACAAGGTAAGACATTAAAAGAATTTGAAGAAGAAGTAAAAAATATGAAATTAGCGGATAAATATGTGCGAAAAGTCAAAAGAAACTATTTCGATGCGGTAGCTGATCCCACAAACGGAGAGATTGAAGATTACTATAACGAGAATCGGGATAAATTTTTTTCACCCGAAATGATACGGTTTAAACATATTTTTATAAATCTACAGGTATTAGAGACTGATCAGGAAAAAAAAGCTGCAAAGAAAAAAGCAGAAGAAATATTAAAAAAACTGAAAAATGGCGGAAGTTTTGATGATTATTGGGAGATATTCGATGAGACAGGTCTGAAAAAAATCGGTACTATGATTCCCGCAATGCTCAGAAGAGACGATGATTCAAGCAAAAAAATATTCGGTACGGATTTCATCAATCATCTCTTTAAATTAAAGGAAGATCAAATCAGTGATGTGCTTACTTCGAATGTGGGATACCATATTGTTTTTGTTTTAGAGAAACACTCTTTTAAAACTTTAGCACTTGAGGATGCAATTCCTCCTCAAAACGCTATGACCGTACGAAACTATATAAAAACATATTTAACACAGTTCAAACAGGCACAAACACTGGAAAAAGCTATTAAGGAAGCAACAGCAGATCTGCGACGAAACGCAGAGATTAAAATTTGGGAAGAAAATCTCTCCTGGTAACAATGGGTTCAAGAAGAAAAGGGAGAATATTGACATTTCAATCTCTTTATCGCTTTGATATTTCAAATGCGAATATAACTGATTTGCAGGATTTCTCATGGCTTGGCCTAGAAAGATTAAATAAGTTACACGAAGAAACAAGTGCCTTTGCACACCTACTGATTTCAGGCACACTTGAGAATATTGACCGGATAGATGAAGTGATAAAAAACCAGCTTGAACATTGGGATTTTGAAAGAGTTACCAAAGTAGATCTGGCAATTTTACGGATGAGTGTATATTGTTTGCTTTTCGAACGGGATATCCCGATAAGTGTTACAATTGATGAGGCTATAGATATAGCAAAGCAGTTTGGTACAGAAGAATCATTTAAGTTTATAAATGGTATTCTCGACGGAGTGTGTAAGAAATACAATTTGTAATTTAAAATGAACATATTAGCACTAAGAAAAATAATTATTATCATTGCAGCTGTTTGTATTTTTACACTATTACTCGTTATGCTGTTCATCAACCTCTTCCATCTGTATGACGAAAGCATAGAAATTGAAGAAGCGCTTGAAAAAGTTGATAGTTTCATTTCCAAAGCTAACTTAAACGAAGCTGAACTGCTGCTTACGCGTATATTTTTAAAAGCAAAAACAAGCCAAGAGCATCTGCAGATTTTAAAACGTTTTCATAAACTGTCAGTTCAAAAGAATGATTTCAAACTATTCAAAGAATATGCATATAAAGCATATAAAACTATGACTGGTAATGTGAAATTGGCCGTGATTGCCGCTTTTGCGAGTCTCCGGGCGGGTGATTTGAATACCGTGATAAAGATCTCATCTCAGTTCAAATCTGACAGCATTGTCTCATCACTGCTTTCCGAAACCTTGCTGCGGGGAAAGCTGGATGGAGCTGGGCTCGAGCAGCAGGAGCAGGAAATTATAAATCCTCTGCTTGAATTAGAAGCTTCGGAGGATCCGGAACGGTTTCTGGTAATTGCAGCTGACTATAATGAGCCAAAGCTTTTTTTGGATGCAGCGCTTCTTTATGCAAAAAAAGGTGATTATAAAACAGCCTTTTTGATCTGTGAAGAACATTTACACACTGACGATTTTTCAGAACCAGCGGGAATGATAGCATATGATGCGAACAGATATTCTTCCGCACTCTTTCGCTTTAAAAAAATAATAAGAGAAAATCCAGAGCGTTCGGATTTATTGGTTATGCTCGGTGATATTTGCTTAAGCCTTGATTTAGTGGAAGATGCGTTACAGTATTATCAAAATGTAATCCAAAAGACAGCGGATTATTCTGTTATTCCCTATATAAATTCAGCTTTTATCTATACCAAGCAAGAAAATATAAGCAAAGCACTGGAAATCCTTAACCGGGCACAGATTTATTTTCCTTATAACAAACTTGTTATCCTGGAACTTGTCAAGCTTTATTATACGCAAGCTGATAACGATCAAGCATTACTATTACTCTCCGGATACTTGGAGCAAAATCCGGGAGACTTTGACGCCAATCTGCTGCATGTATATTTGCAATGGGGTGATATTTCTCCAAGTCGATATCGAATACAGCTCCGTGAACTTTTTAATAATAATCCGCAGGATGAAAAATCATGCCAAATACTTACATGGTACTTAATTAGCGTTAATGAGCTGGAAAATGCCCGAAATGTACTTATTGAATATGAAAAAGCAACGAACCAAACACACAGTGCTTGGCTTTTTTACTTAAAAGGTATAATTGAAGCGCTGGACGGTAATAAAGATAAAGCGTTGGAGCTTATACGGGAAAGTTTACTGCTGCGTGATTACTGGCAGGTAAAATATAATTATGCTGTTATCCTCTATGCTTCAGGTAATATTAAAGAAGCCGAGGATAATTTAAGGCAACTCATTAATTTTTTTGAGAACGAAAATAAAGACCTTTACACCTCCGAGATTTCCAAGGTGAGAACTAAGATCGGAAGTATACATCTCTCTAAGGGAAATTTTGAAACTGCTCAATTGGAATTACAATATGCTTTGGAAATTGATCCGAAGAATATCGAAGCATGGCGTTTGTTAAAAAAGCTTGAAACGCTTCAGATAAAATGATAATATATGAGGATTGCGGTTTACCGCAATGGGCACCATATTCTTGATATGACAGGAGCTGTTATGGGTAAAGTGAATGATATTGCCAACTGTGTAATTGGAGAAGGTTCCATATTTGAAGGTAAATTTTATGTGCAAGGATCCATTCGTATTGACGGTAAATTTTTCGGTGAAATAAAAACTAACGACCAAGTGTTCATTGGCACAAGCGGTAAAGTTAGAACTGATATTACAGCGCGAAAAGTAACGGTAGCGGGTGTGCTCATAGGTAATATACATGCATTAGAGGAAGTTGATCTGCTGCAATCGGGTAAGATTTTGGGGAATATAAAGACTCCGAAACTTAATGTCGAAGAGGGTGTAATTTCTCATGGTGAAATAGTAATAACGGATAACAAACATGAGAGTGTTAAAAAAATAATAGAAGAATCATTTGGTAAGAATGTAGAAGAGGAGTTTGGAACCTTTAATAAAAAAACGACTTCTCCGGTGCAGCCGGAAAATATTCAGGCTAAAAAATAATGATACAGTTAAAAACAGAAGAAGATATTCGGAGAATAAAGGATGCAAGTTTTATTCTGACTCAAGTTTTCGCACAAATCGAAACGAATATCGCCGAAGGTATAACAACAAAAGAGCTGGATACTATTGCCTATGAATACATTAAAAAAAAAGGTGCAGCACCTTCTTTTTTAGGTTATTTTAATTATCCGGCTTCCCTCTGCATTTCGATCAATGATCAAGTTATTCATGGCATACCCGGTTCACGGAAACTAAAGAATGGTGATGTTGTGAGTATCGATCTGGGAGTAACATATCGCGGCTATATTTGCGATGCTGCGAGAACATATGGAATCGGCCACCTTTCACAAGAAAACAGTAAGCTTATAAAAGTAACAGAGGAGTGTTTACAAGTTGGAATCGAGCAGGCGATAACAGCAAATAGAATAGGGGATATTTCTCATGCAATATATGGTCATGCTGTAAAAAACGGTTTTCAAGTTGTCAGGGAATATTGCGGTCATGGTGTCGGCTTTATGCTGCATGAGGATCCTCAGATTTTCAATTATCCGACGGCAGGTCCGAATAAGAAGCTGCGAACAGGTATGGTTTTGGCAATTGAGCCAATGCTCAACTGTGGTACATGGCAGGTAAGAATCTTGGATGATGGCTGGACGGTTATAACAGCCGATGGCAAAAATTCAGCCCATTTTGAGCACACCATAGCAATTTTTGCCGATCGCACAGAAATTCTCACCACATCTTTTTGAATTTCATGTATCTTAAAAAAAAATATAGTATATTTATTAGTAGTAGGGTATATTAACAATAGAAAATGGGGGTTGTATATACAATGCAAAGCAGAATACTTATACGGTATAAAAATGTAAACAAATTTCTATTTATAAATCTGCTTTTATTATTTTTACTATTTTCATGTAATAGTCTTTTTCAATCTGAAACATCAGGCAAAGCTGTACTTACCGATCTTCAAAGCTCTTTTCGAAAAATCGCTGAAGAAGTAACTCCGGTAGTTGTCAATGTAAATGTAACCGATATTATTTCACAAGATACGCCCTGGGATTATTTTTTTAGTGATCCGGAAGAAGAAGACGGCACTCCGAGGGAAAGAGATTTCGAACAGTTTGGTATGGGATCAGGGGTGATTGTACATAATATCGGTAATAAGTATTATGTGCTTACCAATTACCATGTAATAAAAGGCAGTAAAGGTTTATCGGTAACTCTTCATAATAAAAAAGAATATACAGCGGAAATTGTAGGTGAAGATGAAAGAAAAGATATCAGCCTCTTAGTCTTTGAAGCTGATGAAGAATTGACGGTGGCTGTACTGGGTGATTCGGATAAAATTCAAGTTGGTGATTGGGTCTTGGCGATCGGTAATCCCTTTGGCTGGCAATCTTCTGTTACAGCGGGTATCGTGAGTGCACTTGGTAGACGACTTGACTATAACTCCCGTTTATACAACATTAGCGACTTTATCCAAACTGATGCGGGGATTAATCCGGGAAATTCCGGAGGTGCTCTGATTAATTTAAACGGAGAGATAATAGGGATAAACACCTGGATTACCAGTCCGACGGGTGGCAGTATCGGCATTGGATTTGCAATACCTATTAATAACGCAAAAAAAGCTATCATAGATTTTATTAAAAAGGGTAAAGTTCAATACGGCTGGCTCGGCGTTTCGATAGCAAGAGTGCCTGCAAATGAAACAGCTTCCGAACTGCAGATCGAAGGTAAAAACGGAGCCTTTATTAACCAGGTAATTACGGATTCACCGGCAGATATGGGAGGTTTACTGCCCGGGGATCTTATAATAAAGATAAACGATATGGTAGTAAGAGACGATCGTCATCTCACCATGATTATTAGCGACATTTTACCGGATGTGCCGGTAGAATTCCAAATAATTCGTTTGGGGAAAAGCATGACATTGAGTTTTTCATTAAAAATCAGACCTACGGAAAGACTGGTTTCAAATAAGACAAAAATGGCATGGCCGGGACTGGTTGTGCAGTCACTTTCACAAAAATTAAGAAAAAAATATAATTTATCCGAAGCTACGAACGGTGTAGTAGTAAATATAGTGGAAAGAGGTACTGCAGCATTTTATGCCGGTTTTCAGAGCGGAGATGTCATAATTAAGATGAATAATTCGGATATTAAAACAATGATGGATTATTATCATAATCTTAATGCCAAAGGTTCAAAGGAATTAGAAATAACAGTTATTCGTAACGCGAGTGAAGAAGTGGTAATGCTTTCACGTTAATAAAGGGTTGCTCTTAAGTGAAAAAAGAGTTTATAACATGTAAAGAACTGAGAAATAATGCTATAAAACTGGCCTATAAAATTTATAGTGAAATAAGTATTCCCGATATAATTTATGTATTACTCCGCGGAGGAGCGCTGCTGGGAAACGTAGTAAGCGAATACTTTAAGTTAATAAATAAAGGCAAAAGGCCCGTATATTATGCTGCCGTGGTAGCAAGATCCTATCGGGATATATGGAATAAGGAGAAGGTTAAAGTAGACGGCTGGACATACAGCCCCGAGCATTTAAAACAGGGAGATCAAATACTTCTTATCGATGACATTTTTGATACCGGAACGACAATCAATCATTTAGTAGCAATAATTACTGATAAGGGTATAGAACCCTCCGAGATAAAAATAGCAGTCCATGATTACAAAGTGCGTACATATATTCATGAACAACCTCCGATTCAGCCTGATTTTTATTGTCGCAAACTTATACTTAAAGATCCTGAAGAAGATATTTGGATACATTATATGACGCATGAATTACAGAATCTTACCACACATGAACTTGAAGGATTTTATTTTCATGAAGATGAGGAGCTCAATAGCGCGCTTGCCTTATTACCGAATACGGTTAAACAGAAATGAAGAGATCATTTTATATCTTACAATTGATTATTCTGTTTTTTATCGGAGTATGGGTGCTTTATCCTCAAAGCCCCGCCAATGATGGTGAAACAAGCGATTTTTTTACCTATGGCGTCGGAGTGTATATTTCTGCAGCTGGCAGCGATTATTATGAAGGTACCAGAGAAAGGCCTTTTCGTACCTTTAAAAAAGCATTGGACTATATTAAAATAAGCGGTAAAAAAATTATCTTTGTTGACAGCGGCACCTACTATATTGATTCAACTCTTATTGTAAAGCGCGATTTGGAAATTTTGGGATCCACTTACTGGAAACAGGATGTCACTCCGCAAACGGAAGTTGTGATAGAATCATGGGCTCCTTACGGTAAAGGAAATTCCTTGTTTTCAGTTGAAAACGCAGAGCTTACTATCAAGGGTATAATAATAAAGGATCTGCATAAACATTTTCCCTATATATTAACTGTGACTAATGGTTCTCTCATTTGTGATAAAGTAGCCATTCATTATTCTTTTCTGGATCAAAGCGGTGCGATTCATCAAAAAGGCGGTACGCTAAAAATGATCAATTCATCCGTTCATGCCCATGGAGCTTTAAAAAGCCGGGCGCTCATCTGTGATAATACCGATCTACAGCTTTTAAATACGGAAATTTCAGGGCCTGAGAATTCAACTGAGTTTACTGCTATCTCATGTACCGCAAACAGCACTGTTACCTCTGAAAATCTAACTCTAACACCGGGAAAGGGTAGGAGACTTACCGGTATTTCACTGACAAACAGTATGCTTAAGCTTAGTAATTCTCAGATATGGTCCGGTGAAAGCAGTCAGGAGAGTGTATGCCTTGAAGCGGCAAATTCGACGGTAACTTTAAGCCGTGTAAGATTTGAATGCAATTATACTCCGTATAAAATAAAAGCTGTCAGTGCATTATCAAGCGAGGTAACAGTTCATCATTCAAGCTTTCTTTTAAAAGCTCTCTCCGGTGTGCAGGCAATATATATGAATAAGGGAAAAATCGATATGCGAAACTCTTATTTTCACACAGCCGAAGCATTGGAATATACATATACAATAAATCTTGAATATGTTAAGGGGAGCTGTTTTAATAACATAGTTGAAGGCGGAAAATCGTCCGATTCCGTCAATATAGTCTTGAGCGATGCTCCCACCCGATGGTTTAATAATACAATCATAGGCGGTACCGGGAATAATATTACTATAGGTGTTTTAATCCGCGGTACGGAGTACCCGGTCATGATTAATAATATTATAACAAGAAAAAAGCCGGCAAGGGGTATAGCTCTTTATCTTACCTCATACGAGGAAACATCCTTTTATTTACTTGCCAATAATCTTTCCGGCTGGGAGATATTCTTAAAATACGCTAATGTGCCCAAAAACAAAAATTATACTGCAATAACAACCGTCATCAGGACAATCGAAGAGCTTAACCATTATGACCTTGTGCCCTTCGGAGGAACTGTTGATATTAACATAAGTGAAGAGTATGATAATACTTTTCAGATGAGCGAATCACCGTATTATCGTTTAAAATTATCCTCCCGCTGTATTGACGCCGGATTAGATGTGAATACACAGCAGTTTAAGGGTCCGAATAGCGATTATGAAGGCAATCCTCGGCCAAATCTTAAAGGCAACGAACCTTTTTATGATATCGGTGCCTTTGAATTCAACTAAAACCTATTCCCAGGTCCAGCTATCCCATTCACCACTAGTGCGTTTGCTGCGCCATAATCCCGTTCCCATGGTAAGCACGAAAAAATTGTCATTGGAATCAACAAAAAAATTCTCTACAGAGCCCGCATAGAGTTCTCGCTTTGAGGTATTGTCGAAACGCTCGATATCACTCAACCCATTATCTTCATTAATTTCATAGAAACCTGAACCTCGACTGCCTACAACCAACTCAATAGTAGTATCGGTGACCTCAATAAATTTGGTGAACCACACATTCTCATCCTGACCGGTCGAAGTAATATATTTAAAGCTGTCAGAACTCCAGGCACCATTATCGTATAAATAGATTGTGCCTTCTGATGTAGAAATATAAACTCGGTTACTATTTGTACAAATTATACCTTCGTATCTTTCGCTAAGTGGCAGAACAGTAGCACCTACTACCTCTTCTGCAGCAATACTTAAATTGTCAGTTTCATATACTCTAATAGCAAGGAGAAACCAATACTGACCAACGATAGTATTATAAGCCACATCTTTAACCGGTGAAGTAAATGTATCCAAAACACCAAGATTCACTAAATAATAATCATTTCCATTAGTCGAATATGCAATATGATAGTCATCACCATCTTTTATTGATACGAAAAGATGGGTTCCTCCTATTACTCTTAATATATTTACTTGTGTATTATCCTCGATATTATTATTTCCGCTAGTATCAACGATTGGATTCCAAGTAATATTCTTCTCGTTAGGGGCTACCAAATCAGCAGTTGCAACTCGATATAACCCAAAATATTGACCATCCTTAGAATAAAAGGTTGCATATACGTAACTACCAAATTTAACTATGCTGTTACAAAGATTTTCACTATTATTGGTAGTATTTGAAACAGCATCCCAGTCAGAAGAATTATCAGCGCGAGTAAAAATACGACTTGCGGCAATATAATACCGACCGTTTACATGTACCATGCCATGAATAGAAAGCGTATTTTCAAGATTACTATCCTGAATAGCCTTTTCGTTTACCACCTGATAAAAAATGGTGAAATCACCTTCGGAACAGGAAATAATTCCTATAAGTATACAGAGTATTAATACCAAAATATATGTTGTCAATTTCATGGTTCTCATATGTTAGCTCCTAAAAATAAAAACTTAATCCTATAGAAATATCCAAGAAGTTACCAAGAAAGGACTGTCCTGATTGAACACCTTCTTGATCTTCGGACGAGAGCTGGGGTATCCACAAATATGCTATGCTCAAACCCACTCCCCACGTGGCATCGATCTTCCAATAGCCGGCAATCTCCGGTTTGGCAAAAAAGTCAATGCGGCTTGAATCAAGAAAGCTTTCTAAACACATTCCTACGGTTAAGGAAATGGGGAATTCAAAGGGATGCATGTGTATGGTATACGTACCCTTCACTCCGACAGGGAGCAGCCATAAAATGTTAAAATTAGGGCTGAAACAAAGCATACCGTTCAATTCACCGCCTATACTCCATTCATTAGACAAATATCCCTGCCACTGAAAGCCGAATTTAATTCCAATCCACAAATTGGCAGGTTCAACTTCACCGGTGGTAAGATTGTAAAAAAACAGGGGGATTAAAGGTCCACCACGGACAATAATATTTTGACTTCCCAAAATGTATGTTGGCGGAACAGGGGGCGGGGCTTCCTTTTCTCGTTCTGAGCCATCATCTCCATTCTGGCCGAAACAGGTAATCGCACTCACACAAAACAGTATGAATAACAATATAATAAACTTAGCTTTTCTCCTTTGCAATTACGTCTCCTTAAGGTTATTTCATGAAATACAAGTTAAAGCTTTATAAAAAGAATGGTGCATATTATCAAAAAAAAATTTCTTTTTCAAGCTCATATCAAGCAATACTTTCTTACTTTATTTAGTATACCATAAAAATATCTAATTTCATAGCTATAAACAAAGGAGAGCTATCCATGGTTACAAAAAAGCTCTCTGTCATGGTGCTAAATACGGTTCAAATTGAGAATCGCTGCTTAAGTTATTGCCATAGATATATTTTGATGATAGTATGATGCATTCAATTCCTGTTACTGGGAGTGGCTGTGATTCTCAAAAGCATAGAACTATTCGGATTTAAATCGTTTGCACACAAGACAAAGATAGCTATCAAAGACGGTATTTCAGCTATCATAGGCCCGAACGGCTGCGGTAAAAGCAACATTTTAGACGCCATCAAATGGGTCATAGGTGAGCAGGCGCCCAAAAATCTCCGTGCTACCAGGATGGAAGATGTTATTTTTACGGGCACGGAACAAAAAAAGGCTCTAAACATTGCGGAGGTTACACTTGTACTCTGCAATACAGATAATCTCTTTCCCATAGAGATGTCGGAAATCTCTATCAGACGCAGAGTATACCGTTCCGGTGAGAGTGAATACTTTATCAATAATACACCTGCAAGACTAAAAGAAGTTAAAGAATTATTCTTTGACACGGGTATCGGTAAAACAGCCTACTCAATTATGGAGCAGGGTAAAATCGATCAAATTCTCTCCAGTAAACCGGAAGAAAGGCGATCTATTTTTGAAGAAGCTGCAGGCATTACCGGTTATAAAGCAAAACGAACGGAAGCTGAAAAGAAACTGGAAAAAACAAAACAACATATTAAGCAAATCGAAGGGATTCTTAGTGAAGTAAAAAGAAGTTACGATAGTTTAAAAAAACAGGCATCTAAAACCAAACAATATAGAGAAATGACAGATGGTATCTTTTTAGTTGAACTAAATATGCAACTCTTGAAACTTAAAAACTTTTTAGAGAGAAAAGCAGGTCAGGAGAAAACATTGAGCGGGGCATCCTCGTCAAGGGATGTAATAAAAAGTGATATCGATCAAATAAACAGCCAACTGGCAGAGAATATAGATATGGTAAACACTCTGGAAACTCATCTTATTGATATACAAAAAAAACTGTACGGGTTGGATATTGAAAAGAATAACAAGGATACCCAGATTAAGATCTTAGGCGAACGAACAAGCGAATTAGAAAGGAAAATTAACTTTGATGAAAATCGAGGGAAAAGTATGCGGCAAAAGATTGAACGCCTTATACAGGAAAAAGCTGAAAAAGAGCATGATCTACTAGAGCTCAATAAGCAGATAGAAATAATTGATCGAAATATCAAAGATTTCGAGCATGATATTGAGCTTTCCACAATCACCATAAAAAACAACAGAGAACAAATCAATCGAATTGAACTACAAAATACTAATCTGGATAACCAGCTTGAGCTATTAAGAGAAAACCTGCGTACAATTACGGATGATATAGTTACACAGATAGATCAAAAATTGAAGGAGAGCGGTTATTCTGCTAAAGAGCGAAATAGTATTGAAAAGGAATTAGATGAAATACTCGATTATATAAAAATACAAATTCAGGGTAAAAAATCTATTTTAGAAGATGCATGTAAGATTGGAGAGTTAAAAGCAACCGCACTTACTCAACTACATACAACATTTAGCCAATTATCTGTCAAAATAAATGAGTTTGAAGCTATATTAAAGAAATTCAAACGCGCAACCCCCGCTTTTTTGGATGAATTTCTCGCACCTCACGGTATTATCACGCGAAAACGTACAATTGATGAACAAATAAGCAGTGCCTTAAAAGACATAACGACAAACCGCCGCAGAATTACTCAGCTGCAAAGCGAAATTAACACTCTTAATAAAAAAATAGATGAATATCGCAAAACACTGGAAGAGCTGCGGGTAAATAGAGCAACACGCTATACTCAAAAAACCGTGCTCATTGATACTCTCAAACGAATTCAGAATGAAATCGAAGAACAACAAAGTCTGGAGCAAGAGAATCTAAAAGAGATTGATCAAACTAAAAAGAATATTGCCGATATCACCCGGGATATTACTCTCTTACAGGATGCAAAGCACAAAGCCCTGCAAGAGGAAAGTGATTTTAAAACAAAAATAGCTGATCTGGAAAAGGAAATTACGCATAAAAATAAATTTTTGCTTAATAATGAAAAGTTACTGCAAAATAAAATGAGTTCACTCGAAAAAGTGCAGGGACAGGTTGAAGAACTGCATGTGCTGTTAGCGGAAGTGAATGCAGAGATTAAGAATTTGCATGAAAATTTTAAGGAAAAATACTCGCGTGATTTAAGCGACTATCAAGCCGAAATGAATAAGATAAAAAATTCCATGACTGAATTGAAAGACCAAAACATCCGGTTAAAAAATCAGTTAAAGGAGCTGGGGCAAGTTAACCTGATGGCACCAGAAGAATTCACTGAAGTTAAAGAACGCTATGAGTTTTTAGTAAATCAATTGGACGATTTAAAAAAGGCTCATACCGATTTACTGCAGATAACCGAAAAAATACGTACGGAGTCCACTCAGCGTTTTCTACATACGTACGAGATTATTCGCAAGAATTTCAATACCATGTTTCGTCAGCTGTTTGGCGGCGGAAGAGCCGAATGTAAGCTTGTTGAAAAAGCTGAAGTTCTCGAATCCGGTATCGAACTGCTGGCGCAGCCTCCGGGTAAAAAACTTGAAAATATCGCTCTTTTATCCGGCGGCGAGCGTTCGTTAACAGCCATCGCACTGCTCTTTGCTATTTATATGGTTAAACCTTCGCCTTTTTGTGTTCTAGATGAGATCGATGCCGCCTTAGATGATAAAAATATTGGGAAATTCGTGAGTTTACTTAAAGAATTTGCTGACAAATCACAGTTTCTCATCATTACACATAACAAAAAAACAGTAACAAGTGCAGATTGTCTTTTAGGTATCACCATGGAAGAATCGGGTGTATCCAAATTAATATCAATAAAATTACAAGACCGCAAAAGTGAAGAGGTCTATGTTTAAATCATTTTTTTATTCAAACAGTAAAGAAAAAAGAGCGTTTATACTTTATTTAATAATAATCGCGGGTGTAACGCTCCTTATCAGTCTAATTGTCATTCTTGCCGCAATGCCGAAATCGGAAAATCTCGAGCAGCCTGAACATATTGAAAAACAAAGCTCTGAGACCGGCAGCAAAATAGCTCTATCTGAATTCATAATACCTGACCCGTGGGTGCGGGTACACGAAACACAGTTTCACCCTTTCCGTGAGAATTTAAGCTCATGGGGTGAAGAACAGCTAAAAGAGTATTGGGTTTCACCGAGGAAAATAAGTATTGAGATTCTCTCAAAAAAGAACGATAAGTATATAAAGGAAATCTTCGAAGGTATTCCATAATTACTAAAAAAAGGGAGGGGAATATGAAGAAATTCTTAATTTTAGTATTAACTTTTCTCTATATAATCGGTTTAAGTGCATGTCTTACTACTCAGGGCAATCTTCCGCAAGAAGAAAAATCTTTTCATGTACCGGAAATATGTGAATTGAGGAGAATGGAACCGGAATCTCATAGATATATTTGGCTGATTAACAAACAACTGCCGCTGCCTGATGTGAATGAAAAGCATAAAGATAAAAACCAAACAACAGAAATCGAAAACTCAAGAATCTTTGAGGTTCTCTCAACACATGAAGTCGATCCCAACGGATTGCCATTACCAATAGCTCCCGCAGCAGAAGGGGGTAATCTCGAAAAGGCAGTCAGCAAAAATGAAAATCCTGCAATGGTAGAACCGCAGCTAAAATCCGCTCCTTCTGAGATTTCCCAACCAGCACATCCTGTAAATTATAATTCCACGGTAAGTATACCGGATAGTCCGGAAGTAGAAAACAAAGCGGAACTCCCGCTCTATGAAACTGAAGTTTGGTCTGAGATTGCTCCGATTAATCAAAGAAATATTTTTGCCCGTCAAGGGGATGATATCGAAGTAGTATTTGATAATGCCGGTTGGATTTATTTAGGGTTCGCGGATTATACCGACGAAGACGGTTTACGCTATATTTCCAAGCAAAGCAAGGAAGGAAAGACTCTCTTTTATTTTAAAGCTCTGCAATTAGGTGTGTACAATTTATCTTTTCAGTTACAAGATAACATTTCAGGAACCCTCCTGAGAGAGCTCATTGCGGTTAAAGTAATTACCGAAGATGAATTTTCATCTTTTTTGCAGAATGACAGCCCGGTAAGTTCCGCTCACATCAAAGAAAGAGATTTGAGTTTTGCGCATAAGCTTTTTGAGTTGGGTCAATTTAAGGATTCGCTCGCGGAATATCTCAAGTTCTATCAGGAAGGCGATAGCTTTCTTAATCAACGATTGGCGGAGATCTATTTCATTTTAAAGGATTACAGAAGGTCAATACATTATTGGAAAAAAAATCTCCATGCAGGCGGAGAGTATTTTGAGAAGGCAGTAACGGGTTTATCTCAAGCTTATATGGGTACTGATAATTATAATGAACTGGTATCACATATGAGATATTTATTTACGGAGAATAATGTGCCGCAGGAAAATGATCTTGTAACACTGGCAAAATATTTTAAATCCCGCAACTCCGATGCATTAGCGTTTGTATTGCTTGGTGAATATATGAAGTATTATCCTTATGGAAGTAATATTGACCAAATATATTATCTTCTCGGCGTACTTTATGAAAAGGATACTCAGTTTAGGGATTTAAAAAAATCGCGGAACTACTATCAGAAAGTTTTAGATGAATATCCTGAAAGCTTCTACGCGGATAGCTCAAGCGAGCGTGTAAACTACCTTAATCGTCATTTCTTTTATGTAAGATAAAAAAAACGGTATGCCTGGACGTCGAGAGCATACCGCTTATAAGTAGGGAGGATCATTAGATGTCCCTATTTAAATTGGTCGGCGAATAAATGAATAACTTAAGAAAAATTATATCGCGTTAATAGTTTTTTTCATTATGTTGATTTGATACCTGGCAGAAGAAGTAATCTCAGCGTACATTTTTTTTGAATAGTTTAGGATGAGTTCTTTGCCTTTATTACGAAATTGTGCATCAATAATTTCATTTATCAGAGGTTGAATTAAAAATCCCACAACAGTACTCGAGCTTGTACTGATTAATTTTTTATCAATATCATTTAATGCTTTAATAAGATCGCTGTCACTCCTTTTATTGTCCAAACTTTTTTCAAATTGATTGGTATAGCGTATACCCTTTTTTGCCAGATTGAAGACGGTATGTAATTCTCTGATTAAATTACCCAGTGCTTGTTTAATTTTTTCTAGATTAGATTTATAATTCGCAGGTACATACTTGTGTTTTAACGAATCAAGCCTTGCATCGATCTGCGTACGTATCCTTGCCAGCTTTAGAAGTTCTTTAAAATCAGCATATGGCATTCCTGCGATTCTCACCCCATGCTTTGATAGATTTTTCGTGCTCACATGAGGATATAGCTTCATATGTGTTTCAAACCAAAACTTATATACCAGCATTCTCTGATCGGAGATAACCGAACAGCTGTTATTTGACTTCACGACAATTGGTCCCGCATTATGCAAATATTTTAGCGACATAAAATCCGCAGGCAAAAATCGGGAGCACAAGATATGAAATCTTTCTTCAAAGTAACTTCCTTTATAATGTGTGTTTTTATCGGGAAATCCTAAATCAAGACCGGACATAAAAATCGGATCTGCTCCAATTATCCGTGCGAAATCCCAAGCCGAAGTTGCTACAGAACCTCCTGCACCCAATTTGCCTTTTTCTCCAATAACAGATTCGATGTACTTGCCAAGCGGAAAGAGAGAACTTCCCATAAAAATAGCACCCTTCATGAGCTTGAATACCCGCGGATGTGTCGCAGATTCGGAAATAAGCATATAGCGGCCGGAACGCACATAATCAAGGTGGCGCGTATTCCAGTACTGCGGGTCTGCGATAATTACAAAGTCGGGATCAATCCCATGTGCTTGACAGATTGACAGCGAAGTGTCAACTGCAATTATAATCATTCTTTGAGCCAGTTCTTCAAGGAATGGCAGTATCCGGTCAAGAGAAGGGCCGGCAGCGATAACTAATGCCGGTAATCCTGTACATGAAAGAGACAGCTTGTGTATCCCCGGTGCTTTAGCGATTATTTTTATATTTAAGCATAAATTCTTCAGCCATAATTTTCCAAAACGCTGTAAGGTATTCTTATTTATCTCTCGCTTCTTCAAAAAATATTCGATAACATAATCAATACGAGCATAATATTCAGCATCTTTTTGGAAAACCGAGCGAAGTTTTATAATATGCACACAGGACAAAGAATATTTTTCTAATACCGCTGCAATCTGTTCAGGTTCTGTGCCCAGTAAAAAAATAATGTTTTCATGCGTCAAGAGAGTCTGCATATTACGGGTGGAAAGTGTTGTTTTAAAAAAGGTCAAATCCGGTTCTATAATCAGGCAGGGTATATCAGGGTACTGTGAAATGAAAGTTTCAGGTAAATACCCTAATCCCAGACCATAAAAAATACATATGCTCACATTCTCCGGTACCTGTGCCCGAATTATGTTTTCAGCCTCTTTGTAAGGATTATATCGACTGTGAATATAATTATTTTTATAAAGAGCAGTAGGGAATCCGGATGGAGTGCTTTTAACTGTAACTTCCGGGTGCGGCTGTATGCTATTAAGCAGCTTTTCTGTAAGACCATCGTTCTGTTCCAAAAGTAATTTTACATTATTAGTAAAATATGTCATTGCAGCTTAAGAAATACCTTCATGCCCTTCTTTATTTTAGTACCCGGAGGCGGTTCTTGCGATACAACGTATCCTTCACCTTCTAAAAATACATCAATACCGGCTTGAAAAAGCGGGAGAATGAGGCGCTTTGGCAATCCCTTGAGATCCGGCAGATGAGAGCCGACTTTAATCGAACTTGGACGTTTAATGTTTATTTCACCAGAGTGAGTAATAAGATTATCTCCTTTTTGGGAGATGTTGTAATATGAGATTATTTCAAGTGCAGCTTGTTTGAATAGGGGAGCAGCGATTTTACTTCCGAAAATTTCGCCACGAGGATTCTGTATAACGATATAGAGAATAATTTGAGGATCTTCACCTGGAAACATACCAATTATAGAAGCAATAAATTTATCTTCTGAATATAAACCCGTAGCCGGATCCGGTACTTCGGCAGTACCGGTCTTAGCCGCTACACTTATACCGTCAATGGCAGCCGCATGTGCCGTGCCGCCCGATTCTGAAGCGCTCATCATCATATGCAACATTCTCAAAGCCACATCCGGGGACACAACTCTTCTTATTTCCTCCCTGCCAAAGGTCTTTAAAACTTTTCCCTCAGGTGAAATTATCTTCTTAATGATCAATGGCTTTAACAAAATACCATTATTACAAAAAACAGTAGCGGCACTCAGCATTTGAATGGCTGAGACAGATATTTCCTGACCGATTGCGATTGTTGCTTTTGACCGCTTTGACCAGGTATGAGGCTCATGAAAAATACCGTATGATTCGCCGGGAAGCGGTAAACCGGTACGCTCGCCAAAACCAAAATCTTTCAGCTTTTCGTAAAAAAGGATGTCGTCTGCATTTTCAGAAGCATATGCCGCACCGGCATTGCAGGAATATTTAATTATTAACTCAGCATTTACTATACCGTGAACACCCTGGCAGCCTATTCTAATCTTCTGGCCATCAGGAAGCTCTTTCTCATAATAACCGTTACAGGTAAAGGTATCGTCGGGGGTTATGGCACCAATTTCGAGCATGGAAGCCAGACTGAATATTTTAAATGCAGAACCGGGTTCATATGCTTGGGTAAGCGGACGGTTCATTCGTTCATTTCTGTCATATTTTAAAAACTCATTAGGGTCGAAATCAGGAATTGCCGAATAACCTAATATTTCACCGTTACGGGAGTTCATTGCCAGTATCGTTATGGATTCTGCTTTGTGTTCAGCTAATGCCTGTTTGGCTATTTTATCCAAAATGTATTGAATATTAATATCAATTGTGAGAACAATGTGGTTTCCTAATATTTCAGTTTTATCATTATCAGTAGGTTCCGGAGAGAGTTCTTTATCAAATGTATACTCAATTCCTTCAAGACCGATATTATCCACTCCCACATAACCGATGATATGAGATGAGAGCTCTTGTTCGGGATAGATTCTGCCATATTCTGTGCGTAATAATATTCCTTTTAATTTGCCTTGGTTTTTATATTCACGTATCTTTTCTGATTTTTTAGTACTGATTTTGCGTTCGATATAAACAGATTTGGTGGTACTGTGAAGTTTACGAAATATTTCATCTTCACTTGAGCTTAAAACAGAGGATAAGAGTGTTACGGTTTCTTTTATATCTTCGATATGAGGTACCCAAGCTTCAACAGAATATAATTGGGTTTGGATGGCTAAAGGTCTGCCGTTTCTATCCAAAATCGCACCTCTTTCGATTATAGGTGTTAGTCCCTTTTCGTCATTTTCAGGTTGAGGCAGGAACAGCATTAAAACAAAAAGGTTTAAAAAGAGTACGGCAACGAGAACACCAAGCAGACCAATATATATATAAAATCTTGTTTTACCTTTTTTGTCTAACATCTGTCATCTTTTCCTTTAATGTATGAACACTGCGCATCCAAGAATATTATCATTGGATATGAAACCGTATTCCCGGGAATCGACAGAGGAGTCAAGATTATCACCAGCAACAAATATATACCCATTCGGTACCTTATTATAATTTTTCCACTTTATTTCCTGATAATATTTTAACGGTAAAATTCTGTTATGAATAAAGAGCTGTCCGTTTTCAATTTCAATCGGATCTCCTGCAGTTGCAATACAGCGTTTCACAGTAGTAGCATTATCAAATCTATTCAAAAAAATCACTATATCGCCGGGTGCCGGTTTATGCCAACGCAGGATATATTGATTTCCCAGTGGCAACAGTATCCCATAATACATCTTGTTTACTATTACTATTTGTGCAGGCGTTAAGGTCGGCAGCATTGATCTTCCGCTTATAATTAATACATCAAGCATAAATATGCGGAGAATACCTAGAACAAGAGCTGTTACAGCAATAATAGTGATAATCATACGTGTTTTTTTAGTTATTAACATCCATATTATAGTAATATGCATCGAAGATTATGTCGATATGATTTGTGATAGCAATTTTAAATTTGTACTTTCTGAAACATCAACCGGTGGAAGTTGCCGATGAAATAAAAAAGTATATTTTTATAAAGTGATAAGTGCTGGATTTGTGAGGTAACATATGGTCGTCAGTGCATTAGATCAAAAGATCTCAAGAAGAAATGTTCATAGACAAAAACCGGTGTTTAAATTAATTGTTAATCCCAACTTCAAAGTTAAAAAACAAGCGCTTAGAAGCGGATTCTTTTCTTCTCTCTTTAAACCTCAAGTTACGAAATCTAAAAAAAGAAAATCCAAGATTCTTACTGTGTGTTTAATTTTAGGTGTGGCAATCATTATCTGTATACTTGGTTCGCCCATATTCTCACAGAATAAAGAACTGCATGAATTTGTTTTTCCTGATAATCAAAATACAGTATTCGAGCTGCTCCAAGATGAATTACTCGGTTCACAGCCGGAACAACCCATTCAGCGCAGCGATTCCGCAGTAATGAGGAGTTTGAAGACATCAATATACAAAGTAAAGAACGGAGATACTTTGTCCGGAATCGCTAAAAAGTTTGGACTAAACATAGGTACTATCATTAGTTTCAATAATATTTCAAATGCCCGTTCCATGAGCATTGGCGCAAAACTAAAAATCCCCAACTTTAACGGGCTCCTTTATACCGTAAAGTCGGGAGATTCTTTAAGCCGTATTTCAAAGCAATATAACATATCGCTTAATAATCTATTGGATTGGAATAATATAGAATCTTCATTGTTAAAGAAAAAACAAACTCTCTTTTTACCTGGCGCAGAGCTCAGTACTAAGGAGCTTAATGATATTATTGGTCAACTTTTTATTTGTCCTACGGCGGGTAGATTGACTTCAGGCTTTGGCTGGCGTAACAGCCCTTTTACCGGAGTAAGGGAGATGCACCGTGGTATCGACCTTGCCAATTCTCTTGGTACAAAAATTGTTGCAGCGCGAGAAGGAAGAGTTTCCAAGATCGGATATGATCCGATTTACGGTAATTTTATTATTATCTCGCATAATGACGGTTTTCATACGTTGTATGGTCATTTGAAAACAATTCATGTTTCCAAAGGAACGTATGTTAAGCAGGGTCAAACGATAGCAGCTATGGGGGTCACCGGATTAAGCACCGGATCTCATTTGCATTTTTCCATTTTTAAGAATGGGAAAGCAATAAATCCTTTAATTTATTTGAAATGAAGGGAAAAATGAATTGCAGCCATCATAAGCTGCACGTATAATAGGAATTGTATTAAATAAATGTTTTTAATACAGAGAGTTAAACTTAATTAAAAGAGGAATTCAGTATGAAAGTACTTGTGATTAGTATTATTATTCTTATTCTCATTTTCACATTTGTAACTGCTTATGCTGAGGTTACAAGTGAGGGCTTCAGAATGAGTGAAATAAAAAGCCCTGTACATATTCAGTTTGACTTAATTGAATTCCCCAAAGAAGAAAAGCAGTCTCTTAAAATATTTCCAATCCGTTTTGTTGTCAAAACCGAAGAGGATAGTGTTTTTTTATCCATGAACGGTTTGGCATTTCTTACATATACAGGTCTTAATTACGGCAAGCAGCTTGTCGTTTCCGGTTCACATAAAGGTGATGTCATAAGTATGGGAGGGCAGATAATAATATCAGGAAAAGTAGAAGGAGATGTCTGGGCTTTTAATGCCAATATCGTAATTCGCTCAAATTCTACAATTTCGGGAAATGTTGTGGCTTTAGGAGGGTTTATATATGCAGATTCGTCTGTGTTTGTTGCCGGAACCAAACAGGCAATCCCCGATATCCACATCCCTCTGCTCGGCCTTCTCGTATCATTAAATCCTATCAAATCATTTCCCGTGCATTTTTCTATTTTCAGCGCAATTATATTTTTGTTATTTCTTTTTGTCTACTGCATTGTAGGCAGAAACAGTTTGAACTCATTAGTAAACGGCGTCACGTATTATTGGAAGCGTTCGCTTCTCATTGTTTTTATTGCCTTCGTAATGCTTCCCATTCTCGTGCTCCTTTTGGTAGTTGCCTCCGTAGGGATTATTATTATTCCACTGTTATTTCTTATTCTTATTGTGGGAGCATATATGGGATTTAGTGCCATTGCCGTACGCATAGGAAACTTGATATTTAAAAATCAATCCGGTAGTTTAGCACAAACCTATCTTTCAGGAGCGGCAGGTTATCTTTTAATAAATAGTTTAACCCTCCTTGCATTTATACTCTCTCTCCTTGGAGTGGACTTTCTTAAGACAGTGAGCGATGTATTCTATATTATTGGAGCAATCGTAGTTTATATTTCTTTAATATTCGGCTTCGGTATTATTCTTTCACATTTTCAAGAAAAAACAAAACAGGGTTGATAACGTTTATTTAAAGAATGGGTAATGTCGGCAAAATAAAGTGCAGTAAAGAAATTATAAATCCGCCAGCACCAATGAAACCTTTATAATTAAGCATTACTTTTTCCAGTTTATGTACAGCTTCATTCTGTACATCAGTTCTTTCTTTAATTGCTGCAACGAGCAGAGCTCCTCCAAGACTGAATCCTGCAATCATAGGTAAAAAATCACCTAAAAAAGGCAATCCATCAATAGGAGCAACCAGCTTTATTAATCCTATGAGCATGGCTGAAAGTGCAAGAAGGAATTTTTTTGATATTCCCTGGAAAGATTCGGCGACCTTTTTGAAAAACCCAATTTTCTCCCCAAAATCTTCAGACATTAAAATCATGCTTATGATGATATTAATTATGATTGAAAGGAAATAAAACTGCATTTGTCTCTCCTCTTTTATTACACAATATATATCTTTTCTATATTGGCGTCAATTGTATTTATTTTTTTATTGGTATTGATAATTCTTCACTGAATTTACCGACTGTTATATGCGCTTTAAGTATTTTGTAGTGCTCACTATAAGGAAAATTTACTCTGCTAATATTCTCTTTGTCAAATCCTTGCGGGAGTTGGAGAGTGGCATACTGGTTTTTATTGCTGTCTGGTAGAGAGAAAATTATATATGCTTCTGCTTGAGCTATTTCGTCTGATGATGCAACCCTTTTTACCGTAATACTGGCTACAATAGCTTCCTGAGTAATTATTTGTCTAAGCGAGAATGAAAACCCTGCTAATGTTGTTTGGGATGGTGTGCCAAAAAGAAAGATGCGGAAGAGAATAAAGGCAATCACAATCAAAATTATATCCAGCAGGATAATGAGTGATGAGCGGCGTATTTTTTTTTCTTTTACTTTTTTACTGAATATTTTGGAAGCTGCGGGCCATGATAAGCGCTCTTCGCGGTTATAATAATACCGAAGCTCTTGGCTGGCATCCTTTTTTATATGCAAATTATTATGATCGCTTTTATTATTATCTACTGCCAAATCGGATTCTCCTTTGCGGAGCTTAAAGCCTGTGAGATCACGGGAATTATGTCCTCCGCCAAAAACCAGCCGCGCTGAGTATAAAGATATTCGCCAATTTTGGAATGAAGCAATAAGCCTAATTTACCGGCTGTCAGTACATCGATACCGCCTGCAATAAAACCTGCGATAATGCCTGCCAATACATCACCGGAACCTCCTGTAGCTAAAGCCGGATTCATACCATCGAGTATCCAATAATCACCTGAAGGAGATACAAGATAAGAAATATGACCTTTAAGGATTATAGGTGTATGCAGCTGTCGGCTTATTGCCAGCAGCTTACTAAGGGGATCATTCAACAGTTCTTCTATGGTACCACCGCACAAACGTATAAATTCGCCGGGATGCGGCGTAAGTATAATTTTTTCTTTAAACACAAACCTCTTCTTGCGCACAAGCTCCGCGAGAAGAGTGATACCATCGGCATCAATTACACCCGGGAGATCTAAAGCTATAAGCTTCTCCAATATTTTAAGTTTATCATTATCAACCCCCCA
>CAZEPL010000005.1:31647-65575 GCA_964514135.1 uncultured Spirochaetaceae bacterium
TCGTGTACGAGCTGCCGCCATAGTGCTTAAATAGGCAGCACCCGTTGTTCCAATTGAACCGGCAAAAACTGCGCAGTGACCCCTTATGGATTTATGAGCGTGTTTGGGTATAACCGGAAGTAATTCGAAGAAATTGTTTGAATCAAGCAATTCTCCATTTAAAGAACTGTGTCGTATCGGCTGTGGGGGAAATCCGATTTTAATGCAATGTATTATACCGCAAAAAGGCCGTGCATATGGTAAATAAAGGCTTTGCTTTGGTAGTTCGACAGTAAAAGTGTAATCTGCCTTCAGAGCTATAAATCCTTTTTTAAAATTATCACCTATGCCCGATGGTACATCAATTGCAAATTTATAAGCAGAGCACACATTGATTTTGTTCAATAATGTTTGTAAGGGTTCGCGTACCTGATCAGAAATACCGGTACCCAAGATCCCATCGATTATATAGTCTGAGCCGGCAAGCACTTTATGTGCGCGGTCTCGTTCTTTTGTATAATCAATTATAAGAAGCTGTAAGGTTTCACATATTTTTAACTGCATAAACGCCAGACTTGACGAAGCGGGTTTGCCGTGTGTAAGAATGATGGTAATGTTATTCAGGCCATCTATAGCACATTGCCTGGCGATTACCAATGCATCTCCGCCATTATTACCTTTTCCCACTAAAAACACACAGTTTTTTGAAGTGTTTTCCTTTTTCCAAATATGTTCGTTTATGTGTTTATAGATTTTCTGGCCGGCGTTTTCCATTAATAGAAGAGCAGGTATTTTAAATAAACTTTGAGTTTCCTGATCGATCTGTACCATTTGCTTTGAATCAACTATTTTCATTGCCATGCTGCTCGATTATTTTATCGCTGCGCCACCACACGATTCTTATTTGAGAAGTCTCTCCAATAAGTGCAGAAAGGATACCTTCTCTGGAAATATTGAAGTAAATAAACATTAAATCAGTATCGTCAATTTGAAATTTTGATTTTTTTATTATTTTGCCCTGAGGGTTGAGGATCTCCAAAAAGTATGTGGTCGCATCTTTCATTTTTGCAAAGAAAAAATAACCGGACTCACTTACCCCCAAAAACTCATAAAGAGAAATGTCTAATTCTTTTTTTTCTTCAAAAAGCTGCTCTTCACGCAGTTCATCATTGGGAACGATAATTGAGTTTTCATTATACGCTTCATTTATAAGATCAAGTTTAAATATTCTTGATTCGATATTCTTTACTTTTGCAACTGTATTCGTAAGCTCGTCAATTACTCTTCTCGAATAGGAAACCATAACATAGAGCATATGATTATGATAATCAGGTATTATTTTTTCTAAACTAGGAATGTAATCCGTATTTATTGGAATAGGAATATGTAATAAATCGATCTCAACCTCATATAATAGATTGTACAGAGCATCAAACCAAAAAATATGCCATACATTTGAGGTACGAGTTACGACAATAAGTTCATTGTTACTCGTGATATAGATATTTTCAATGTAGGCAAATGGAGATCCGCCGACACCCTCTCTACCTATGATAAAATCATTGCCCTCTTTTGTCTTTTTAACATCACCATTTTGTAAAAATATCTTAATGATATTTGTATATATCACACCATTTTCTTCAATGTATTGGTCTTCAGGTATTCGGTCTTGGATATATATATTTTTTTGCTTGTCGACTGCAATTGCACCTAATTCATTAAATGGGTATTCCACAGCTTTACGGTTTGATATCTTTTTATCTTGTGTGGGATCATCTTTCTTCAATAATATAGGGGGAGTATTCAACTGAGGATTATAAATAAGGAGCATAAGGTAACCAAACGGTGAATATTGCATGACTTTAGCTGCATTACCGTTTACAATATAAAATAATTTTTCATCAAGATAATGCCTGTTCGTTCCCACAAAGGGTGCTTTATTATTAATAAAAAAATCAAACTGATCTTCCATTTTTCCTAAGGGGATAGTAAAAAGTTCTTCTGTTAACAGGGTTGAGAGCATCTGGCCATTGTTACAGGCTCCTGCCATAAAGAAAACTAGTGTAATCAAAAGCGTTATTTTAAATTTCATGATCTAAGACAATATTACTATGCGCACGTGTGATTTGTCAATCTTGACCAGCGCCTAAAAAAACTATACATTATCTTCATGATTGAAAAGCTTTTTAATGCTCTTTTAGGTTCAAAATTTGAAAAAGACTTGAAACAACTATTACCGCTGCTGCGAGAAATAAATCTATTAGAAGCTGATATGCTCAAATTGCATCCTGATGATTTTAAAGCAAAAACCGCTGAATTTAAGCAGCGATTATGCGGCAACGAAACCATAGATGACATTCTGCCGGAAGCGTTTGCCTTGGTACGTGAAGCTGCCCGCCGTGTGTTAGGTGAGAGAATATTTGATGTACAGATACTGGGCGGAATCGCGCTGCATCAAGGTAAAATAGTGGAAATGAAAACAGGTGAGGGAAAAACTCTGGCCAGTGTAACTGCAGCCTATTTAAACGCTCTTACCGGAAGAGGTATTCATATTGCTACGGTAAATGACTATCTTGCCGACAGGGACGCTCACTGGATGGGACCGGTATATGAATTTTTGGGGATTACGGTTGGAGCCGTATTGCCTCAGATGGCCATTCCGGAAAGAAAAGCTGCCTATGCTCACGATATAACGTACGGTACAAATAACGAGTTTGGCTTTGATTATCTACGCGATAACATGTGTCTGCGTTTAGAAGATAAGGTTCAACGTGAACAGAATTATTGTATTATTGACGAGATCGATTCAATTCTCATCGACGAAGCAAGAACTCCTCTTATTATCTCCGGAGCGGCAGAAGACGATACATTAAAATATTATGACGTAAATAAACTTGTTAACGAGCTGCAAGAATGCGAAAAGGATCCTGCGACAGATGACTACCCTGAAAATCCTGCCGGTGATTATAAGATCGAAGAGAAGAATAAACGTATTACCTTTACCGATCAAGGAATGAATAATATCGAGAAAGTTCTTATAAGGCGGGGTTTTATAAAAGATTCACTATTTCTGGATGAAAACTTTGAGTATATTCACTACTTTACTCAATCATTAAAGGCTCATAAGCTCTTTAGCAAAGATGTTGACTATGTAGTAAAGGACGGTAAAGTAGAGATTGTCGATGAGTTCACAGGCAGAATTCTGCACGGCCGTCGCTATTCGGACGGATTACACCAGGCAATCGAAGCCAAAGAGCAAATTAAAATTGCACAGCGAAATAGAACCCTGGCGACTATTACCTTTCAAAACTTCTTTAGACTGTATAATAAAATATGCGGGATGACCGGTACTGCCGATACGGAAGCAAAAGAGTTTGCCAAAATATATGAACTGGATGTTATTGTCATCCCGAGTAACCGACCGGTAATACGTGTTGATGAAAATGATATTATCTTTTTAAATGAAACGGATAAATTTAATGCTATTTGTGATCATATAGCGGAACTGCATAAAAACGGTCAACCTGTACTAGTTGGTACGGTTTCTATCGAAAAATCCGAAACCCTTGCTCGAATGCTTGTGGCCCGGGGAATTAGCCATGAAGTGCTCAATGCTAAAAACCACGCACGCGAAGCATTAATAATTTCTGAGGCTGGCTCAAAAGAAGCGGTTACAATTGCAACTAATATGGCCGGAAGAGGTACGGATATCAAACTAGGCGGCAATCCTGAATTCCGCGCAGAGCGAAAAAGCGGTACGGATACTCCTCCGGAAAAATATAACAGTATATATAAAGAGGAATTTAAAAAGTGGCAGCAGAATTATAGTGAAGTTAAAGAAGCTGGCGGTCTTTTTGTGCTGGGCAGTGAACGTCATGAAGCTCGAAGAATCGATAACCAACTGCGAGGCAGATCGGGCCGTCAAGGTGATCCGGGAGACTCACAGTTTTATATTTCTCTGGATGATGTGCTTATGCGCCTTTTTGGCGGAGATAATCTAAAATCATTTATGACACGTATTGGCATGCGGCCCGGCGAACCGATTTTTCATCCCTGGCTCAGTAAAGCTATTGAGCGGGCGCAAAAGAGGGTTGAGGACAGGAACTTTGAAATTCGCAAACACCTGCTGGAGTATGACGATGTACTTAACGAACAACGAAAATACATGTACAGCAAGCGAGATGAAATTCTTGCGGACCAGGACTTATATAAACGTGTTTTGGCAACAGCCGAAGAGATTGTTAGTGATCTTATCGATGAGTACTTTGATAAAAAAGATAAAACCGATGATTCGCTTAGGTCTTTACTCACTCAACTGAAAACGGAGTTCTTTTACACTCCTACACATGCGATTGATAAGCTTAAAGCATATAACGCGAAAGAGCTTTTGAATTTTTTCATGCAGGAGTTTGAAAATTCACTGATAGGCATTCAAAATGAACTGGGGAAAGAATATTTAAATAACTACCTGCGCTACGGGTATCTTCGCTATATTGATTCTATGTGGCAGGATCACCTTGAGAGTTTAGGTGCACTTCAGGAGGCAGTTGGATTAAGAGCTTATGGTCAAAAAAATCCGCTCCTCGAATACAAACTGGAGGGATTCCAGATTTTTGACCAGATGCTTATAAATATCAGAACGGAAATCGCAAAAAAGGTACTTTCCATCACTCACAGGCCTAAGGAAGGAGTACCCGAAGCAAATAGAAGAAGAGTTCAGGGCGAAGCACAGCACCGTAAGTACGGTCAGTTTGGAGGTGTTGTCTCCGATCGGGTTCAAGTTTCCAATCAAGGCACACCACGTGCACTGCAGGTAAAGAGAGTGCAACCTAAAGTAGGCCGCAATGATCCTTGTCCCTGCGGGAGCGGGAAAAAGTACAAGAAGTGCTGTGGCGCATAAACCTATTCAGGTGAGCTTCTTGCAAAAATGTTATTTTTGTAAGAAGCTCCTAAAATGGAAATTGCTAAATTATTATGGTATAAAGAATAAGTATTTTACTAACTTAATATATTTTGAGTTTTGCAATTTCCTCAGGTATTTAAAATATGAAACCACAGATTTCACCGATTACACAGAAAAATAAATTACAGTGATTTTATTGCTATAAATCTGTGCAATCTGTGTTCCAATATTCGGGAATATTATTTTTTTTTGTATTATCTGATGGTTACTTCATTATAAATAAATTTTTTACCTTAGATTTTAGCTATAATTAATTATTCCCACATCAAGCTTTATCCCTGCTATCCGATAATGTAAATGAAGTAAATATTGTAAGGAGGCTCTGCATTGTTAAGAGGGCTCTATACAGGCGCGAGCGGCATGATCGCTCAAATGCATCGTCTTGATGCTATTGCTAATAATTTAGCTAATGTCGATCTAAATGGTTATAAAAGAGACCAGGCAGTATTCAAATCCTTTCCCGAACTTCTTATCCGCCGCATGAATGACGACGGTGTCTACTCATTTAATATGGGTTCGGTTGATACCACACCCATTGTAGGTAAACTCGGTACCGGTGTAGAATTGAATGAAGTTTTTACAATATTCGAGCAGGGGCCGTTAAAACCGACGGGACGAGCCCTAGACTTTGCTTTGGAGGGAGAAGGATTCTTTTCCATCAACACATTGGACGGAGAGCGCTATTCCAGAAACGGTGATTTTTTTATCAGCCCGGAAGGATATCTCGTTACCAAAAGCGGTGATTTCGTGATAGGAGAAAACGGACCTATTAAGCTTAAAGAACACAATTTCGTGATAGATGAGGATGGCGTGATCTATCAGAATGCTACCTTTGCCGGTGATGAGGAGCGCTTGGTTTCTATGACCGATAACACATGGGACAACATCGAACGTGTTGATCGATTAAAGATTGTTCGTTTCGAACAGCCACGCTACCTGCATAAAAAGGGTGATTCCTACTGGCAGTCTACTGATAATTCGGGTACCGCACAGATTATTCCGGAGAATGAAAGACCGAAAATTATTAATGGTTTTTTAGAAGGTTCCAATGTCAATTCAGTAAGAGAAATGGTTGAAATGATTGAAGTAAACCGTATTTATGAAGCAAATCAGAAGCTTATTCAGAGTCAGGACAGTCTGCTTGGTAAGCTTATTAACGAAGTAGGAAGGGTATAGGAGGTAACAATTTATGATGAGATCATTATGGACCGGCGCAGCCGGTATGATCGGTCAGCAATTTAATATCGATACCATAGCAAATAACCTTGCTAATGTAAATACAACCGGTTTTAAAAAGAACAGACCTGATTTTGAAGATCTTATTTATCAGACAACAAAACTTGCCGGAACTCCGGCTACCGAATTAACGGTAATTCCGACAAATATTCAAGTCGGACACGGTGTCCGGGCCGCGGCTTCTCAGAAACTTTTTGATCAGGGAAGTTTGCAGAATACAGGTAATCCTTACGATATGGCTATCGAAGGTGACGGTTTCTTTCGTATCTTACAATACGATGGCACATATGCATACACGCGTGACGGTTCATTTAAGATTGATCCCAACGGTCAGATAGTAACATCTAACGGATACCGTGTTTTGCCTGAAATAATCGTACATGAGGATGCCAAACCAAACTCTTTGCAAATTTCGCAGGATGGACGTGTTTCAATCGAGTTTATTGGCACTAATGAGCGGGTAGAAATCGGTCAGATTGAGATTTTCAGATTTATAAATCCGGCTGGATTGCAAGCAATAGGTGATAATCTCTTAATTGTCAGTAATGCATCGGGTGAGGCAATTGGCGGACAACCGGGTTTTGACGGTATGGGTAAAGTAATTCAGGGTATGATAGAAATGTCCAATGTAAATGTGGTACAGGAAATGGTGAATATGATCGTTGCTCAGCGTGCCTATGAAATGAACTCTAAGACCATACAGACATCGGATTCTATGCTGGCAACAGCTAATAATCTTAAGCGTTAACAAGTAAGTTATGAGAATTCGAAAACTATTTCTATTTTGTTTATGTTGTATCCTTCTATTATTAACTGAAACAACATCCGCTTTTTGTCTGGATGTATATTTAAAAGAGTATACCGAATACGGCGAGAATATTTTGCGTTTGGGTGATATTATAAGTGTTAAAAACGCAGATGATACTGTAAAGGCAGCACTCCTCTCGCTGCCTTTACAGTTAACTTCATACCGCATTCATATCTTATCATCTTACACAATTCGCAAACTTATTGAAAAGCATTATTCAGGACCGCTTATTATTATCGGAAAAGGAACAATTTGTGTGCCTGATAACGCTATACCAGAATACAGCACATGGCTGATAAAGGACCTTCTATCATTTTTAATTGATCATGATTACAATTCACAAGGAAGATTAGAGATTGAAATCCTGGCCATGCCCGCTATTGATTTTCAAACACAGGTCAGCGAAGTTCAGTTCTCTTTAAAGCATCACCGTACAACAAACGGTTATATCGTGGGACAAATTGATATCCAAGTAAGTTCTTGGAATGAGATTAATAAATTCTCAGAAGTGATTTCATTTTATTTACATCGCTTTTTAACTGTTGCTGTTCCAATTCGACCCCTTAAACAAGGTGAACGTCTCTTAAAATCCGATTTGTTATTTATGGAAAAAGATATTTCCCATATCGAAGAAGACATTCTGCTGGAAGATATGATATTTGATCACTATGTAACCATAG
Organism: uncultured Spirochaetaceae bacterium; assembly: GCA_964514135.1. Lineage (GTDB taxonomy): Bacteria > Spirochaetota > Spirochaetia > SZUA-6 > RPPD01 > JAFGGG01. Next base: position 39,314 of record CAZEPL010000005.1, read on the forward strand.
CATATTTAAAAGCATCAGAAACCATTGCCCTAGCAAAGCTTAGATCTGATTTTGTAGTTAAGACAGGAGATCACATTAATATTATATTTATCAGACGGGGTATTCAAGTTTTAACAAAAGGTCGAGCCATGCAATCAGGTTATATGGGAACAGAAGTATTGGTCCAACCTTTTAATATAACAAAGAATTTCGTTGGAACCATTTTAAATGGCAAGGAGGTAGTCGTTGAACTTGAATAGAGCAATAAGCATTTTTATTTTCCTATTTTTAATACTGACCTTTTCAGAGGCAACACCTAATGTTCGAATAAAGGACATAGCTTATTTAAGTGGAATGCGCGAAAATCAGCTCTTAGGCATTGGTCTGGTAACTGGTCTTGCCGGTAGAGGGGATTCCTCGAATTCAAAATTATTAAAAAGTGCGGTTTCTAATCTCGTAGCTCACTTCGGTTTTGATATTAGTCCTGACGATATTCGAAGCAGAAATTGTGCCGTGGTGATGGTAATTGCCACAGTACCTGCATTTGTAAGGGTAGGTGAGAGGATTGACATCACGATTTCAAGCATCGGTGATGCGCGCAGTTTAGAGCATGGAATATTACTGCAAACACCCTTAAAAGCAGCTAATAATATCGTATATGCAGTCGCGCAAGGCAAAGTAGAAGTTTCAGGTGAGCGCGGAAGTGTAAAAACAGTCGGTACAGTTCATAGCGGAGCAATTATAGAAAAGGAGGTTATTTCCAATTTCATAAACGGCAATACCATTTCTATAATATTAAGAAATCCGGATTTTGTTACAGCTGCAACTGTTTCAAAAACCATAAAAGAGAAATATGAAAATATTATTATTTCTACTCAAGATGCATCCCTCATTCAGGTGACTATTCCTGAGGATAGAAGAAATGATGTTATTGCTTTTATCGCCGAGATAGAATCACTTACCGTGACACCCGACATAGCCGGTAAAGTAGTGATCGATTCAAGCTCAGGTGTAATCATTATGGGTGAACATGTACGTATTTCCAAGGTTGCGGTTTCGTATAAAAATCTCGATGTAACAATCGGAGGGTATTTTAGTTACACGGAGGAAAATGAGAAAATGCATTTTGTTTTTCCGGAAACAACATCGGTTGAGGATTTTATAAAGACCATGAAGGAAATCGGAATACAGACTCAAACTATAATTGAAATATTAAAGACCATTAACGATGCCGGTGCATTACATGGAGAACTTGTAATAAAATGATAAGAGGAGGATGTAATGTATGTCATATAACATAGATAATACTTATCAGTTACAGCAATATGAAGCAACAATGAATAATCTAAAAAACAGAGCAAAGCATATTCCTCATGCCGATAAAAATAAACCTATAAATAAAAACTCAAAGTTATATAAGGTTTGTCAGGAGTTTGAAGCAATTTTTATTAAGCAAATGCTTAATGTAATGCGTAAAACAGTTGTAAAAAATGAGCTTTTTCACGGAGGATTTGTCGAAGAAATATTCGAAGATATGCTTTATGATGACTATTCAAAAAAAATGGCTCATAACGGCCATTTCGGGCTTTCTGAGATGATGTATAAACAGCTCAGCAATCAACAAACACATCAGGATGAAGATGCTGTAGTCATTCCATGACAAAGCAATGTATAAAAAAGTATAACAAAAAAGCATGTAAATACTTTAATTTTTCCTGCATATTTTAACTATATATAGTATATATAATTAAAACTTCTCTGAAAAATATTTTAGTTGGCACATTTTTTGCATAAATATGGGGTAGAGGAGTTAGCAATGGCCGTAAAAAAAAGGAAACACGTTGAGAACTCAGAGTGCTTAAAATCTTATTTTGATCAAATTAAAAAGAGTAAACTGTTGACATTTAAAGAAGAAATTGATCTTTCAAAACGTATTCAGGATGGAGATAAAGAAGCTTTAGATCACCTTGTTAAGTCTAATTTAAGATTGGTAGTTAAAATTGCCATGGATTACAGGATGCCTGAAATATCACTCTTAGACCTTATTCAAGATGGAAATATGGGTCTGATTAAGGCAGCAACCAAATATGATTATAAAAAAAATGTACGCTTTAGCACATACGCTTCGTGGTGGATTAAACAAGCTATTATGCGTGCTCTTTCTAATAAGCGCAGAACCATTAGACTTCCTCATAGGAAAGAAGAAAAACTGCGTAAAATAAATAAAATCTACAACTTACTCTATCAAAAATTCATGCGTAAACCAACCACAGAAGAAATTGCAGCTGAAATGAAATTAGCTGTTGAGAATGTAACAACACTTCTTAATTGTATGAATACAGTTGTTTCGTTTGATAAAGAAAATTGTGAAGATTCCCTAACACTTCACGAACTCTATGAAGATTATTCATATAATCCCGACAAACAACTCATGAAAAAATGTTTAAAAGAAGAAACCATGAAATTTTTAGAGAATCTCATGGAAAAGGAAAAACAGATACTGCTCTATCGATTTTCATTTCTGAGCGGAAGAAAATATACGTTAAAAAGCATAGGAGAAAAACTGGGTATATCACCTGAGACTGTGAGACAGATAGAACTAAAGGCCTTAAGAAAGCTTAAAAAGGTTGCTCACGAATTAAAAGAATATAGCTTTAATTAGAAAAAATAAATATTTCTTTTACATCAGGAAATTGCGCAAATCAATAAATTTCTATATTTTTTATAGATGAAAATTATTATTCTTTTTATTATAAGAAGTTAGCAATTTCCTTTTAAGGAGTTTTTTGCAAAAATGTTATTTTTGCAAAAAACTCACATGATGAATTTTACAATAAGCTTTTCTCCCTTGACCAAGTTAAAATTATTATTACATTAAAAAGCATGAAGAAGAATAGTATGCTTAATCCTCGAACTCAAAAAGCTCGAATCACAAGAACGTTATGTCTCCTGGTTATCATTTTAAGCTGTTTAGTACTTATCCTATTTCTGTTACCGTTAAAGCCGTATGTTAAAGTGGAATCTGATCAAAATCCGGCTTCGGATACCGGATCGACTCCTGATAATAAAACCGTTTCCTCTCAAGATCAATCAAAAACGGTTACACCCGTTAAAAAACTAAAATTGGCTATTATAATCGACGATGCCGGCTATAATCTTCAGAAATTAAAACGTTTGTTAGATTTTCCCGGAAAATTGACAATCGCAGTTCTTCCTCAAGTTACGTATAGTAGGCAATCGGCAGAACTTATTCAAAAGGCGGGCAAGGAAGTTATATTACATCTTCCCATGCAACCTCAAGGAAATGAAAATGCAGGACCGGGAGTAATTACAATCGATTTAGACGAAGAGGAGATTATAGCAACACTTACTTTAAACTTTTCCACCGTGCCATACGCAAAGGGAGCTAATAATCATATGGGATCACTAGCCACTGCTGATGAACGTATTGTAAAAATTATTGTAAACTATTGCAAACAGCATAATTTATTCTTTTTAGACAGTAAAACCACTTCACATTCGGTTATCACTGAGCTTGCATCTGCCTATAATCTTCCCGTACTATCGCGAGACATATTTTTGGATAATGAAAAAGGCAAAGATCAAATTAAGGAGAACCTTATAAAAGGTATGGAACTGGCTCATCGATACGGAAGTGCGGTATTGATAGGTCATATAAGCGATGAAATGACAGATGTTCTCAACGAAATGTATCCTTTGTTCATAAAGCAAGGTTATGAATTAGTAACAGCTTCAGAATTACTTACGGATTAAGGAGGAAAGACTCGTTGTTGATTTTGGGAATAGAAACATCCTGTGATGAGTGTGCAGCCTCTCTTGTTGCCGACGGAAATAAAATAATTTCAAATGTCGTGGCCTCGCAAATTGATATTCACAGACCCTACTATGGTGTTGTACCTGAAATTGCATCACGCAAACATGTTGAATGGATTGTCCCTGTTGTGAGACAATGTTTAGAACAAGCGAAATTATCATTTAAAAGTGTTCAGGCAATTGCCGCTACTTACAGACCGGGATTAATAGGGTCGCTTCTTGTTGGTTTAAGCTTTGCCAAAGGTTTGGCCTTTTCTCTGCAATTACCGTTTGTCGGCATAGATCATATACAAGCACATCTCTATGCTCCTCATTTGGAACGCGCTATTGAATTCCCGTATCTCGGCGTGATAGTATCCGGCGGCCATACTATCATTGCCAAAGTACACGATTTGGATAAAATTCTGGTATTGGGTACTACGGTTGATGATGCCTGTGGTGAAGCATTTGATAAGGTAGCAAAATATTATAATTTAGGATATCCGGGTGGTGTTGCTATCGATAAATTGGCAGCGAGGGGCAATCCAAAAGCATTTTCATTTCCCCATCCATCCTTACATAAGGGCGAGCATAATTACGATGTATCTTATTCCGGATTAAAAAATGCAGTCGCAAATCAACTGGAGCTTTTCCGGAATAAAGGATATAAAAAATCTCCTGCCAATATAGCCGCTTCTTTCCAAAAAACAGCTATAGACATCCTTGCCAAAAAAATCATAAAAGCGGTAAAGGATACGCACATCAAACGAATCTTATTTGGCGGCGGTGTAGCGGCTAACAGTTATCTGAGGGCAAGCTTTAGCCAGCACACAGATTTGGAGGTCATATTCCCTAGTTTAAAGTTTTGCACGGATAACGCTGCCATGATAGCCGGGCTTGCTTTTCATAAATTAAAACACGGACAATTATCAACTTTTGCACTTTCAGCAAGTGCCAGAGTTGACATGTTTAAAAGCATAATAAAAAATAAGAATTGTTGATCCTTAAGGCAATTCTGATTATAATAATTTTAATGGCATGATTACATCTATCAAGGAGAAATAATGTATCATTGTGTAATTATTTTTGCCCCGGAAGATAAAGCTTTACGAGATGTATTAAAAAATATCCAAACACTTTTCTCAAAAGAGCTTTTTACCTTTTCATTATTACCTGCTTCAAATGCACTTATTTCAGATATTGCAATTGCTGAACTTGTATTATTTGCTTGCAAAAAGGATTCTAAAAATACCATTCATTCGGATTTCACTGAGCTTATTCGTACCTTCACCGGAGTAAATCTTTCAGGTAAGCTAACTGCCTTTATTACCGAAAAAAATAGTACTACTTTTACTGATTTTCAAAATGTTTTAAAAAGCACAGGTATTTCATATTTTGATGATCCTCTCTATATCGAAGACGGAATTGAAACAACAAGTACTTCGCTTATTAAATGGATCAAAAAAGTAGAAAGTACATTCAAGGAGTTTATTAATGTCTATAAATTTTAATTTAGATAATGCAATCAGGAAAATTCCTGATTTCCCCAAACCCGGAATACTTTTCTATGATATTACCAGCATCCTTACCAATATGGATGCTTTTAATTATTGTATAGAAAAAGCTCTGGATATTTTTAAAGATTCAAAAATAGATGCTATAGTTGCCATAGAATCACGAGGTTTTTTGTTTGCAGCTCCGATTGCTTTAAGAAGAAAACTGCCCTTAATACTCATTAGGAAAAAAGGAAAGCTCCCCGGCGAAACGTATAGTAAAAGCTTTAGTTTGGAATATGGCGAGGATACAATTGAAGTACATAAAAGTGATATAACGGAAGGAATGAATATCTTACTTATTGATGATCTTATTGCTACCGGGGGCACGCTCAAAGCCGCTGCTGATTTGCTTCGTCAAGGTGGAGCTCACGTAGAAGCTATTTTCGCTGTAATCGGGCTTCCTTTTTTAAACTATGAAGCTATTCTGAATGGGTTTCGCGTCGAAACTTTAATCAACTATGCTTCAGAATAATTGCAATTTAATATTTGGAACCACAGATGCCACAGAAAATTTAACTTCAATTGGTTATTGCTAATTAGTTGAGCTTCTTGCAAAAATGTTATTTTTGCAAGAAGCTTTTAAAATGGAAATTGCTAACTTATTATGGTATAATGAATAAGTATTTTACTAACTTAATATATTTTGAGTTTTGCAATTTCCTCAGTTAATATAAAATCTGTTAAATCCAAAATAATCTGTTTAATCGGTGTTTCATAGTAAAAAAATATTGGAAATGATATGTTTTTATAAGATATGGATTCTATTCTGAATGTCCGAATGAATATATGAATATATGAAAAACTTGACTATGTTATTCGATTATGATAGGATTGCTTTCCAAAAATAAGGCAAGAGAGGATTATACAATGTACGCGCTAGTGGAAATTCTGGGTAAACAGTATAAGGCAGAAAAAGGAGTTACACTGAAGGTTGATAAAATTGAAAAAGCCAAAGGCGAAAAGATAGAATTCGATTCAGTGCTCCTGGTTTCTGATAAAGATGATGTAAAAGTTGGCGCACCTTATGTTAAAGGCGCTAAAATACAAGCACAAATCGAAGATCATGGTAAGGATAAAAAAATTATAGTATATAAATACAAACGCAGAAAAGATTACCATAGAAAAAAAGGACATAGAACACAGTTTACTACTATTCGCATTACCGATATAATAGGTGTAGGAAAATAACTGTTGATACGTATTTCCATAGATCTGGATGAACAAAGATGTTTGAAGCATATTGCAGTCTCCGGACATGCTGAAGAATTTTCAGATGGTCAAAATATCGTATGCAGTGCAGTTACTGCAATAGTAAGAACGGTGGCTCATGTTTTTACCAAACATGAAGATTTTAAAGCTTCCGTAAAAGCAGCGAACCCGGGGGAGCTTGAGCTTTGGATTCGTGCTCATCCACAAAATCATATGGAATGGGCAAAGGGGATAACTGAAGTATTACTTACAGGTATCTTCGATCTTGAGGCTGAATATCCGGATACTATTGAAATTAACAGATAAGTAAGGATACAGAAAAAGCGGAGGTAAACCATGGCACATAAAAAAGGCGGTGGAAGTTCAAAAAACGGGAGAGATTCCTGCTCCAAACGCTTAGGTGTAAAACGCTACAGCGGTGAAAAAGTATCTGCCGGTACAATCATTGTACGACAGCGAGGAACAATATTCCATCCGGGGCACAATGTAGGCTGCGGTAAAGATCATACGATATTTGCCTGTGTAGATGGTACTGTCTCTTTTAGTACGACACGTGGCAGAAAATTAATTAATATTGCTCCAACTAAGTAAGTTGTTCATGCATTATTAAGCTTTCAGTGAACAAATTTGTAGATGAATTAATTATTGAAGTTGCATCAGGGAATGGAGGAGACGGTGCGGTCTCTTTCCGCCGCGAGAAGTATGTCCCTAAGGGTGGACCGGATGGAGGTGATGGTGGAAAAGGAGGGGACGTAGTCTTCGTTGTAAAGAAAAATCTAAAAACGCTTTCTCATCTCAAACAAAAAATTAAATTTAATGCTGAAAACGGCAGACCTGGCAGCAGCAGAAGGAAAAGCGGTAAGGGCGGAGAGAATATTTTGATTCCGGTTCCACCGGGTACTTATATTAAAGATGCAGACAGCGAAAAGATTCTTAAAGATTTTTCTGATGACACCCCACAATGGTTTTTTTTAAAAGGCGGTAGAGGAGGAAGAGGAAACTGGCATTTTGCCACTTCGACAAACAGAACACCTCGTTATGCTCAACCCGGCAGATCAGGTGAAATCAAGAAAATAATCTGTGAACTTAACATAATAGCTGATGTAGGTTTGGTAGGCTTACCTAATGCCGGAAAATCGACGCTGCTGTCTGTACTCACTAATGCACATCCAAAAATAGCGAATTATCCTTTCACAACAAAAATACCAAATCTCGGTGTAATGTATTATAAAAGCAAAGAAATTATTATTGCAGATATTCCCGGTATTATACAAGGGGCTTCCCATGGTGCCGGATTGGGATTACACTTTCTTAAACATATAGCAAGAACAAAGATGCTTGTCTTTTTAATTGATTGCAGCAGTGTGACTTTAATGAGTGATTTTGACATGTTAAAAAATGAAATCAAAATGTACTCTTCGGATCTTTTGTTGCGTAAAAGATTCATAGTACTTAGTAAAACCGATCTGGTACATGATTCATTATTGATTGAAAATTTTAAAAAAGCAAAAAAACAAGAAAAAATAATACATATTTCTTCAGTAACCGGGTTTGGTATTACCGAATTAAAAAATATAATAATACAAAAGATAGTGGAATACTAAAATGAAATATGCAATTATGGGAGGAACATTCAATCCTATTCATTACGGACATCTATTTTTAGCCGAGGAAGTTAAATCCACATTAGGTTATGATTACATAATATTTATCCCTTCTTTTATACCTGCTCATAAAACAGTTGATAATGCCGTTGCTCCCGGACATCGCTATAATATGGTAAAGATAGCAATAAGACCATATTCATATTTTATTATTGATGATTGTGAGTTAAAGCGCGGCGGTATTTCTTATATGATAGATACTGTTTCTGATATACAAGCTCGTTATAACAAAAATCAAACTACCGGTCTTATAATTGGTGATGATCTTTTAGCTCAATTTCATAACTGGAAGAATGCTCGCGAATTAGTTTCACGAATTGAGCTTATCGTCGCCAAGCGAACTTACAAGAAAGAAATGCGTTTTAACTATCCTCATACTTACTTAGATAATAAATTAATCTCTATCTCAGCATCCGAGATACGTGAAAGAATTTATACCAAAAAATCGGTGAGATTTTTATTACCGGACAGAGTTTATGACTATATCCAAAAGCACAAGCTATATAGCTAAGATAAATATTCAAAAGAGCATAAAGAAATATTTAAAGCATCACTCAAGTCCTCGTCGTTTATCTCACTCATTACAGGTAGCAAAGCTTGCCAAAAAACTGTGCGTACACTATAATGTAGACCCTTATAAAGGGGCAATCGCCGGTTTAGGGCATGATATCGCACGAGAACTAAATCCTGCGATGATTAAGTATTTTGCAGATAAAGATGAACGGTCTGTTTCTGAAATGGAAATTTCGAATCCTCTATTACTTCACGGCAGGGCGGGAGCAATTATATTACAAAATGAAATTGGTATTAGTGATGAAGAGATACTTACAGCCGTACGCGATCATGTACTCGGAAAACCCGGTATGACTATTCTTTCAAAAATTATTTTTATAGCTGACTTTTTAGAACCAAAGAGGGATTTTTTATCCCACGAATCTAGAAAAGGTCTCTTAATGCTACCCTTAGATAAGATGCTTTTACAGGTAATAATAATGATATTTTCTTTCTTACAAAAGAATAATTATCCTATTGCAGAACAGTCTATTCACATGTATAACCACTTAAAGGAGATTCTAAACCTAAGTGAAAAGATCTGAAAATTCTTTTAAAAGTATTATTTTGCTCCTCATTATTATCTTTCTTGTCTTATCTTCTATAGTTGCGGCGTATTTCATTTTTCGCTCTGATCACATTGAAGAACTCATTAAAAATCAAAAGAATATCATTATACTTTTTTCCTTTTCCAAAGATGATAAATCATTAATGTTTGAACTATTTCTTTATAATAGCATTACCAATAAAGGAGCAATTATATATATACCGGGAAATCTTTGGACAAAAATTGATACCTCAAATCGCTATGATAAAATAGAAAGTGCTTACAATCCCTCGGATTTACAGCCACTTATTAAACGAATAGAAAAAATTACTAATCTGGAAATACCTTTTTTCTTTGATATTCAATTCGATAACATAACAAAACTTATAGATTTATTAGGCGGTATTACCATTGAAAATCGAGCTACTTTAGAAAATGAAATCGAGGATAGAAATATAATATTTAAAAAGGGTATTATACTCTTAGATGGCGAAAGGGTAAAGGATTATCTTATTATTAAAAAAGATGATGAGTCTGCTATTGAACAAGACCGGAGAAAACAGGAGTTCTTAAAATCAGTACTAACAAAAATGGCCGATAAAGGTGTTAACGAAATCCTTTTAAAATCCGAGACACATAATTATTTTAATTCAATAATCAAAACAAACTTGTCCTTAAAGGAACTTATATCGTTTATTGAAGAATTGAAAAAACTTCGTACAAAAAACATCATAGCAAGGAGAGTAAGAGGGATTGAAAAGACAAATAATGATGGAAGCATAATTCTTTTTCCATTGGAAGAAGGCGAATACTTAAAGTTTACCATACAACACACTCTTGATGTAATTGCCAATCAGGAAATTATAACCGAAGAGGATCTAACTGTTAGGCTTGAAATATTAAACGGTACAGATATAAATAGATTAGCTCAAAGTACTGCTCATCTTTACCGAAAGTACGGTTATCAAATTGAATTCTACGGTAATGCCGAAAAGCATGATTATAACACCACCGTCGTAATCGATCGTAAGGGAAATAAAGAGATTGCTCAACGCGTTGCTGATTTTATAAAATGCAAAAACGTTATCTCAAACATAGAACAAGAATCTTTACATCCAGTAGATGTTACAATCATTCTCGGAAAGGATTTTGATGGCCATTACTGCAAATAACACCACAACTGCAGATATCGTGCTTACACTTGCGCGTCTATTAGAAGAGCACAAAGCAGAACATACTATGATACTCTATGTAGGAGAGGTATGCAGTTGGACAGATTACTTCCTTATCAGTACCGTGCGTAGTAGTAAGCATCTTGCTAGCCTATCCCGGGAGCTCAACATCCACCTCAATAATCTCGGCATCTCATCTTTTAATAACTCGCGTTCTTCTCTCGATAGTGGCTGGGTATTATTAGATTTTGGTGATTTTGTTGTACATCTTATGGAGTATAATCAAAGACAATATTATGAATTAGAAAAACTCTGGTTCAACAGTAAGATTATTTATCAGACTTCAAAGTCGTCATAATTCATATCATCTTCTAGATCGTAATCTTCCTCTTCCAAATAATCTTCTTCTTCAGAATCATCCAATATCTCATCTTCTTCCAAATCTTCTTCCAATTCATCCTCAACATCATCTTCAACATCATCCTCAACATCATCATACCTATCATCATAATCATCTTCATTTTCATCAAGTTCTTCATATTCTTCTTCAAATTCATCTTCATATTCATCAAAATCATCATCGTAATAATCTTCATCATCGTTGTCATCATTAAGATTCATAAAAAACTCAGTAGCGATGTGAGATCCTTCGTCAGGTTGATGTGCACAAAAATACATACTCAATCCCTTTTTCCTCCATAAGAAAATTATTCTTACACAATAACTCTGCGTTACACTTCCAATCTAAGCTGTTCATTACTAAATTGTCAACTATTTTTGCTAAATTTTTTAAAGCTTTTACGTTCAAATTTATTATGACGTAATTTCAAGTTAAGTTATAATATTAATCCTCTTATGTAAATATATTTCTTATTTGTAAACTACTTGAAAACCCGTATATATTGATTTATCATAGATTCATGCAGGAAAGTGAATATAATGAATTAATAGAGATAGCAATTCGGGAAGATTTTGGCGGGAACGGAGATATCACCTCCGAAGCAATCTTTTCGGATGAAAAGTGCACAGCTGATCTTATCAGCAAGGACGAAGGTATTTTGGCCGGTTTATTTATTTTCTCGGCTGTTTTCAAATATATAGATTCATCTACTCGTATCACTTTTTTCTGTAAAGATGGAGATAGCATATCAAGAGGAACCCGCATAGCTATGGTAAGCGGTCGAGCAAAATCCGTACTCAGTGCAGAGAGGATAGCACTCAATTTTTTAAGTTTTTTATCAGGGATAGCAACTAAAACTAAAGATTCAGTTAATTCAGCATTAAAAGGGGGAAAAGCACTTATATTAGACACCCGCAAAACATTGCCCGGTTATCGTAAGCTTTCAAAATATGCAGTAAAAGTAGGTGGCGGCGGCAACCATCGCATGGGTCTTTATGACATGATACTTATCAAAGATAACCATATTGATGCGGTAGGTTCTATTTCAGAAGCAGTAGCAAGGACAAAACAAAAATGGGGTTCCTCTTATAAAATAGAGGTTGAATGCCGTAACTTAGATGAAGTAAAGCAGGCAATCGAAAATAAGGTTGACATTATTATGCTTGATAATATGAATCATGATATAATGAAGCAAGCGGTTATTACTGCCAAGGGAAATATTCCTCTCGAAGCTTCCGGAAATATGGACATAGCAACAATTAAAGCGGTAAGTTCATTGGGTGTGGATTATATCTCAGTGGGCATGCTTACTCATTCTGTTAAAGCATTTGATTTTAGCTTAAAAATAAAATTAGATATTTGATACCCATTGCGGTAAACCGCAATTTATCATTGGCATAATTCTTGTTGTTTTACAAGAATTATGCCAATGATAGTATAAGGACAATTATAAAAATGCTCGAAAAGATAAAAGAAATAAAACAAACATTTTGTAGAAATCTCATTATCATGGCTCATTATTATCAAAAAAACGAAATAATTTCCTGTGCGGATATAGTGGGAGATTCTTATAAACTTGCCTTGCACGCATCAAAGACCCAAGCTCATCATATTATACTTTGTGGTGTTTTTTTCATGGCTGAGAGTGCTCGAATCCTCGCTCGTTCGGATCAGCAAGTTTATCTGCCTGTACTGGAAGCCGGCTGCCCTATGGCTGATATGATCGACCTGAACGGTTTTAATAGGCATTTTGCTTTTTTGTGTTCAGTCTTTGGCCAACAACTTGTTCCATTGTTATATGTTAATTCACCGGCAGATGTAAAAGCAGCTGTGGGGAAAGCTGGAGGCACCACCTGCACTTCATCAAATGCAGCATTTATCGCACAGTACTATTTAAAGCAGGGCAAAAAGATTTTTTTTCTTCCGGATAAAAATCTTGGTATTAATATTGCCGCTTCTCTGGGCCTTTCCTCGGCTGCCATATATAATTATGACTCAAAAGTTACTTTTCCCAATATATCCTCTTCTCACAAATTCATCGTTTGGGACGGTTTTTGTCATGTACATACTAATTTCACATTGGTTGATATCCAAAAGGCGAAAAGCAGGTACCCTTATTGCAAAATATTTGTACATCCCGAATGTTCCCCTGAGGTTGTAAATTCATCCGATTTTTCCGGTTCAACTTCACAGATTTTGGCTGAGGTAGAAAATGCGGAATCAGGAGAGATAATTTTTATTGGCACTGAATACCATTTTGTAAACCGCCTTTCTCATTTACGAAGAGACATTAAAGTGTACCCATTGAAAAAATCTATCTGCGGCAATATGGCAAAAACTACATTGCAAACTGTATATGAAACAGTTAGTGTACTAAAAGAAGGTAAGTGTACGCACGAATTAACGCTGGATGAAACTGTGTGTGACGATGCGCGAAAATCACTACAAAACATGATCGAGATTACAGAAACAAGGAATAAGCGAAATGGATAAAAAGCAAAGAAGAGAGTACGATTTGCTGATCATTGGCAGCGGGATAAGCGGCTTGACGACAGCGATTACGGCTTCCAAACATGGGCTTGACATAGCTATTCTTTCAAAAGAGGTACACCTTTCCGAATGCAATACAAATTATGCTCAAGGAGGTATCGTCTATACCGGGGAAAATGATTCATCCGAGCTGCTCGAAAATGATATTCTACAAGCAGGCGATATGATTAATTATAAAAAAGCTGTAAAACTCTTAGCAGCAGAAGGACCGATGCTCGTCAAGGATTTTTTAATCGATGAAGTAGGCATACCATTTTGTACCGATAGTGACGGGAATCTTGATTTTACTCAGGAAGCTGCGCATTCATTAAGAAGAATTATTCATGTAAAAGATAATACCGGTCATGTTATTGAACAGAAACTTCTTGAATATGCAAAAAAAATTAAAAACATTCATTTCTTTAAAAGTCATTGTGTTATCGATCTTATTACCAATAGTCACAATTCTCTTGATAGTCAGCAACGCTATAAAGCAACCCGCGTAATAGGTGCTTATGTATTTAATGAGACAACAAATGAAGTTGAAATATTCTTTGCACCTTTTGTAGTACTTGCCACAGGCGGAGTAGGGAATCTGTTTCTGCATACATCCAACACAACCAGTGCGACCGGTGATGGTGTGGCTATGGCTTATCGAATAGGTGCTGAAATTATAAATGCTGAATATATTCAATTTCATCCCACTATTCTCTATCACCGTGATATTAAGCGTTTTTTAATTTCAGAGGCACTGCGTGGAGAGGGTGCTTGCCTGATGAATAAGTTTGGAGAATATTTCCTCGCTAAATATAATCCCCGCTTAAAGGATTTAGCTCCACGAGATGAAGTATCGAGAGCAATTTTCCTTGAAATGGAAGCAACAGACAGCGATTATGTTCTTTTGGACTCACGATTAATAAAGGAAGTAAATATTAAAAAACGATTTCCGAGCATTTATGCTCAATGCAAACAAATCGGAATTAATATCGCCCGCGAACCGATTCCTGTAGTACCTGCAGCTCACTATTTTTGCGGAGGAATAAAAGTAAATCTCTCCTGTAAAACTTCCATCCCCGGGCTTTTTGCAGTCGGAGAAAACGCATGCATCGGAGTGCACGGTGCCAACAGATTGGCATCCGTTTCGCTATTGGAAGGTTTGTTTTACGGTTATAAAGCCGGTTTAGCAATATCTTCAAGTGAATATTACATACCTAAAAATCTAAAAGACAGCATACCGGATTGGATGTTTCCCCTGCCCGAAGAAGATTTTGATCCGGTGCTTATTTATCAAGATTTGCTTAATATCCGTACCACTATGTGGAATTATGCAGGGATTGTACGAAATCGAAAAAGACTAGCCAGAGCTTTATCCGATCTTAATTATCTTAGTCACAGAATAGAGCGTTTTTATCGTCAGGCTAAAATAACCAGAAAAATAATAGAACTGCGCAACGGAGTGCTTACCTCGTCACTTATAGTACGTGCAGCTTTAACAAATAAAGCATCGCTCGGTTGTCATTATATTGAATAGTATTATGAAAAATATATCGATTCTTGCACCAGCAAAAGTGAACATCCACCTTGATATCATCGATAAGCGCATAGACGGGTATCATAATATTCTTTCTTTGTTTCAAACGATTTCACTTTATGATAAACTGCTTTTTTCACGTGTTAATAAAAGTAACGCAATAGAACTATCAGGAACCCCTGAAATTACATTACAAGAAAATATCATTTATAAGGCTATTACCTTATTTAAAGAGCATACGGGTGTTAAGGATGGGATTTCTGTTAGTGTACATAAACAGATACCTCAAGAAGCCGGCTTAGGCGGGGGTTCAAGTAATGCTGCCGCCTCTTTACGGGCACTGAATTATATGTTTGGTTATCCCTTGTCAAAACGGAAACTGTTTGAAATTGCTCTTGAGCTGGGCAGTGATGTGTGCTTCTTCTTAATTTCACCTGCAGCTACTGTTAGCGGGCGTGGAGAACAGATAAAACCTATCAAACCACGTCGGGATTTACTGTTTGCTATCATAATGCCTGATTTCAATGTGAGTACATCCAATGCCTATGCATGGTTTGATGATGAGCGGCACACTCTGTCTTTTAAAAGAATCACGAGAGCAAAACTGCGTTATCATTATAAATCAGCTTCCCCCGATAGGTGGCCTTTTTTTAACTCCTTTTTACCATTAATCAGAAAAAGGTATCCCAAACTGAACCTGATTATTAACCACTTAAAAGAGTTTGCTCCTTTATTTATGAGTTTATCGGGGAGCGGCTCAGCATTTTTTGCCGTATTCAATAAAAATACTGTACCAGAAAGTACGGTTAAATGCCTTGAAAAAAGCTATCCTCATTTTCTGCTGGCAGAACCTCTTGATAAAATTCCTAAGATTGAAGTAATAAATAATACCTAAAAATTAGTAAATACTGATTGAATAAAACAATAAAACCTAGTATGTTACAAACTTCTATCGAAGATAGATGCATTGGTTTACAGGGAGATGTTTACTAAATAAATAAATATGGTATATAATACTGCTTTAAAAAACGGTACTGGGACGTCGGCAAGTGGTAAGCCACCGGTTTTTGGTATCGGCATTCGCAGGTTCGAATCCTGCCGTCCCAGATAGTAACTACGTATAACAAGGAGTTTTTTAATATGGAGAAGAAAACACTCACAATAGAAGACCGCAAAGTTGGAAGAAAAAGTCTAAATCGGGAACTGCGACGTGTAGGTAAAATTCCAGCGGTAATTTATGGTCAGAATAAGACGGTCGTTATTTCTTTAGATGAGCATGAGTTTACGACAAAATTCAAAACTATAACCGAAAATGTGATAATCAATTTGGATACGGGCTCAAAGAAGTACGATGTGCTTATCAAAGATTATCAAGAAGATATTATGCTAGGAAAAATTATTCACATTGATTTTTATGAAATTGAAAAAGGAAAACTATTACGAACTCACATCCCTATTCATTTAAACGGTACTCCCATTGGAGTTAAGGAAGGGGGTATTTTAGAACATCTACTTCATGAAGTGGATGTAGAATGTATGCCAAAAGATCTTCCCGAAGCCATACAAATAGATATAACAGATTTACAAATTCATCATCCTATTCATGTTAAGGATATTACAGCCATCGATGGGGTAAAATTCCTTAATTCTCCCGATCAGGCAGTTTGTGTGGTTGAAATAAAGGCCACCATAGAAGAAGAAGAGGAAGCAGCTGCCGAAGAAGAAGCTCTCGAAGAAGAAGCCGCTACAGAGGAAGAAAAAGACCAGGAAGCAATGGAGGAATAATAACTGCCACTTGTTGTCATCGGCCTTGGGAATCCAGGTAAAAAGTATTACTTCAACCGGCACAATGTAGGTTTTAGAACAGTAGACGCAATTGCAGAGGCATTAACTATAAATATTTCCAAGCCCTTCTTTACCAGTCATTATCTTCTGGGAAAAGGTAGATCTAAGGGCAGAAATATTTATATGGTAAAGCCGATTACGTTTATGAACCGTTCCGGAGAAGTGATAAAAAGTATTTTGAAAAAAACGAAATCCACGCTGAAAGATCTACTGGTAATATATGATAATTTGGATCTTCAGCCCGGAATGTGCAAATTGAAAATGCAGGGATCTACTGCAGGCCATAATGGTTTGGAATCTATATTTTCACATACAAAAAGTGATATCATCATGTGCATTGCAATTGGGATTGGCAGGCCAAAATATAAATCACAAGTTGTTAATTATGTATTAAGTGATCCTCCTAAGGATGAAAAACAACTTATCGATCATGCTATAGAAAAAGTTGTACCTGCTGTATTAAATCTTATGCGAGAACCTGCACAGAAGGTAATGAATGTGCTTAACAAAAAATCCTGAACATAAACTTATCCGCAAAGTACGTGAATTCCTGAAGCAGTGGCAGATTCCAAAGCACAGCCGTATTATTATTGCTTTTTCAGGTGGACCGGATTCTACAGCCCTACTCCATAGTCTGTATTATTTAAAGGACGAATGGTCTCTATCGCTCTATTGTGCTTATCTAAACCACGGATTGCGAAACCTTGGTGAAATTCAAAAAGAGATTCGCCTTATAAATAAAACTATACAGTTCTTAGGTCTTAAAATATTAATCCAGCATTATAAACCCGGGGAACTGGCAGAGCAAGCCCGAGTCCGCAAAAAAAGTCTGGAAGAAATTGCCCGAGAGGCACGTTATAAATTCTTTTTTTCGCTTTTAAAGCAGTATGAATGTAATTATATCGCTCTAGGTCACACTTTTGACGATCAGATTGAGACATTATTAATGCGTATCTTTCAAGGCTCCGGTTTAGGTGGTCTCATCGGTATCGTACCAAAAAGAAAAAAGCTCCTTCGTCCTTTGCTTGACTGCACACGGCAAGAAATACTCAACTATCTTTCATACGATAATATAAAATATATCATCGATTCCAGTAATAAGAGCATGCGTTTTTTACGCAACAGGGTACGCCATAAGCTCATTCCGGCAATTATTGAAGTATTTCCCGGATTTAAAAAGGCTTTATCTCATTTTCAAACAAAAATAAACTACGCATACGATTATATTAGGCTGCAGGGAGATAAGCAACTTGACTGGAATAAAACAGCGAAAGGCCTGAGTGTGCCTATTGAGGTATTCTTGCGTACACCACCTGCTATCCGGCTTTATTCATTATATTTCCATATGAGTGAGCTTGAGCAGCAAAAATCATTCTTAAAGAAAAAACGGATTCCCTTTGCTTTTTTACAACCGATACTGGAGCTTGAATACACATGTACAAATAAAATACTGTTACGTGGTTACGGGATCATCGTATATATTGAAGAAGAGATGCTTTTTTTAGAAAGAGATGTTGTCGTCCCCATAAAAAAGGGTTATTTTATAGATGTAAAACTCAATACCGTCTATATATTAGAGGGTAAATGTGCAGCATTCAGGTGTTATTTTACAGAAAACTCTAAAGAATTAGTAGAGTTTTCTTTAGTAAAAGAAGAAATAATAATGCCATTAACGTTACGATCACGCAGCGAAGGCGATAAAATCGACTTCGGTTGGGGGCACAAAAAGATTAAAAAGATATTCAATGAGTATAAAATACCTCAGTATGAGAGGAATCTAATCCCGATACTAGAAGACAGAAAAGGGGTGGTAGCGATAATAGGCATGCCGTTTGGATTAAAAAATTTATTGAGAAAAGGTGTTGCAATGAAAGATAATTTACATGAAAATGGGTTGCATTGTATAATACAGCCAGTGGAGCGATAAGGTGAATATGAATAACAAGAATAATGAACAAAAGAACGGAAATCAAGGGCCTCAGATGCCGAAATTTAACTTTAATAACCGGCTCACTCTCTTTTTAATATTGGGTGTTGCATTATTTATTTTGATGTTTTCCATTCTCAATGATAACAGTTTCTCCGAAGAAAAATCTTATTCATGGTTTAAGTCTTTGGTTAAACAGGGTGATGTAGTATATGTTGAAATTGTTGATGATAAATATATTGTATTTGAGGATGTCGAAGGCAACCGCTATTCAACAACAATTAGCTATTTTGACGAAACATTAATACCCCTTTTAGATGAAAAGGTGAGTAAACATCTGGGTAAAAGATCAAGCAGCTCCCCGTTTGCCATAATACTGCAGCTTCTGCCTTGGGGAATAATGATTTTTTTCCTCTGGTTTATGTTCCGTCAAATTCAGGGCACAGGAAACAAGGCCTTGTCTTTTGGAAAAAGCAGAGCTAAACGTTACCTCGATGACGGTGATAAAATAACCTTTTCCGATGTTGCAGGGCAAGAGGAATCAAAGTATGAGTTGGAAGAAGTCGTTGAATTCCTTAAAAACCCGCAAAAATTTTCAAAAATCGGAGCAAAGATCCCCAAAGGTGTTCTTCTGGTAGGCATGCCCGGTACCGGAAAAACACTACTGGCAAAAGCTATAGCAGGAGAGGCGGATGTGCCTTTCTTTCATATGTCCGGTTCTGACTTCGTGGAAATGTTCGTAGGGGTGGGAGCCAGCCGTGTAAGGGATCTTTTTGACCAAGGCAGAAAAAATGCACCTTGTATTCTGTTTATCGACGAGTTGGATGCAGTGGGCCGAACGCGTGGTGCTGGTTACGGCGGTGGTCACGATGAACGAGAACAGACGCTCAATCAGATGCTTGTTGAAATGGACGGGTTCGATACTAAAGCAGGAGTTATCATTTTAGCGGCTACCAACCGTCCCGATGTATTGGATCCCGCGTTGCTGCGACCTGGCAGATTTGACCGGCAGGTAGTCGTGGATATGCCCGATATTAAGGAAAGAGAAGATATTATCAAAATTCATTGTCGTAAGATATCTATTAGCAAAGATATTGATTTTAACAAACTGGCCCGTGCAACACCCGGTACTTCCGGTGCTGATCTGGCGAATCTAGTAAATGAAGCCGCCCTTTTTGCAGCGCGTCAAAACAAGACTTATGTAGAAATGGATGATTTTGAAGAAGCACGAGATAAGGTATTAATGGGGATCGCTCGAAAATCAAAGGTTATTCCTCCGAAAGAAAAAGAGATGGTTGCTTTTCATGAAGCCGGACATGCATTACTTCATTATTTTCTCAAAAACGCCGATCCCTTACACAAAGTAACGGTTATTCCCCGTGGTCGAGCGCTTGGCATTGCGCTTTCATTACCGGAAAATGATGCATACAGTAAAAGTAAGGGTTGGTTACTGGATAGGATAATCATCTCGATGGGTGGTTATGCCGCAGAAGATATAATATATAAGGAAAACACTACAGGTGCTCAAGCCGATATTGAGCAGGCCACAAATATTGCTCGGCGCATGGTCTGTGAGTGGGGCATGAGCAATGATCTCGGGCCGATTGCTTTTGGTCAAAAAGAGGAACCGATATTTATTGGCAAAGAGATTGCACGGCATAAGGATTATTCTGAAGAAACAGCAAAAAAAATCGATCGCGAAATAAAAATAATTATAGAATCCAGCTTAGAAAAAGCTAAACATATTCTTAGTGAAAATACGGACAAGCTCAGACTGCTGGCCGAAACTTTAGTAATTAAAGAAACCCTAAACGATGATGAAATAAGAGATCTTTTAGGTTTAAAAGCAACTGAAAAATTTAGTAGCGATGGAAAAAAAAAGAAAAAAATTAAGGCATAACTAGATAAAACATGCTTAAGGTTGTTTTAATAACTGCTTTGATAGTACTCTGTAACTATTCATTTTTGTTTGGCCAAGACAAAGAAATTGCTTTTCAATACTACATTCAAGCCAAACAACTTTATGATAGTGGTTTTTTAGAAAGGTCTAAAGAGCTCCTCTTAGCTGCTATAGAATTTTACCCGGATTTTTCCGACGCACTGTATCTGCTGGCTAAAATATATGAATCGAAACAGGAAACTACACTACCAAGTCTTGCTTATTATAGAAAGGCACTTGAAGCCGCTTCTTGGATTTCTATTGCACCTTCTCAAGCAGAAAAAGATTTGGCAGGATTGTATCTGCGCATAAAAAGATATAATGATTCCCTTACAACTTTAACTTCAATTAAAGATAAATACAGTGCTGATGCTATGGTCGAACTTATTCGTGCTGAGGCTTTAAGAGGGCTTAAACGTACCCGAGAAGCTATTTCCGTTTATCAAAATGCCTTAAAAACCTACCCATATACTCAAGAGCTCTATCTTACCTATATTGATTTTCTTTTAGAAATTAACCTTGATGGTGAAGCACGTTCTGTTATCGAAAAAGGATTGCTTGAGTTCACGGACCAACCTGAATTCCTTTATTATAAATTAGTCACTGAACGGGATGCTACTAAGAAGCGAGATCTCATAGATATTTATATTGAAAGAGGAGGTAAGAAACCGGAAATTGCCCTTATAGCGCTTGGTTTTAAAAATGCTCCTTTAAAAAAATATCTTGATTTTTTTATTAACTCAAGCGGGCATCAGTATGTCAATTTGTTAGATGAGCTATACAAAATTATAGACAGCAATGAGGAATTAAAACAGTATCTTAAAAGTCAGTTCGGTGAACTTGACGGAGAAAAGTACATTGATGAAAATAATGACAAATTTTATGAAGAGAAATATGTATACAAAAGCGGTCTACTATCCCAATGGATAGTAGACAACAATCAAGATGGGCGTGTTGAATTAATGATGGAATTTGAAAATCAAAAACCAAAAGCCTTAACAATTTTTGATAAACAGGGATATCAAGTTGATTACCAGTATAATATTTACCCGTATTTGAAACGAGCGTACTTCCATAATCAAGAGGTTATTTATTGTTACGATCTTGTTCCAGCTACTGTTGCACTTTCTGTGCTCAACCTGCAGAACCAGCAGCAGAGACAGTTGCTTAGACTCTCCAAACGCAGCAATATCCTGTTTCCGACTGAGAATATGATTTTAAAATCATCATTTGCCTGTTCGGAATATACTGCAAATTCAAGAAAACTGCTTAGAAAATGGGATCTCTCCAACGGTCAAAAAATTAAATTAAGTGAGGACACGGATGGTAACCTTCAGATGGATCATATTGTTATATATAATAAAGGAATACCAATTTCCGGAATGCAGGATTTAGATGGAGATGGTAAGTTCGAACTTATAGAAGAATATGAACAAGGGAAACTTAAGGTTTTACAGTTTGATGATGACGGTGACGGTAAGCCGGATTTTGTTCAATTTAATACTGCAGGTGAACGTATGATGTGGGATTTGAACAGCGACGGTCAATTTGATGTAATTGAATTTAAAAATGCTAGCGGGCAGGTTGTGCGGCAATATTCTACCCAACTTAACGGTGTTTTTGATCTTACAATATATGTACAATAATCAGAAAAAGAGGTTACATGTGAAAAAAATCATTTTTACTTTTGTGTGTATTATTATTTTCTTTTTTTCATGCGACACATTCGAGGTAGAACCTACAGACATAATTTCATTAGAAAAGATATATGTTGAGGATGTAAAAAAACTTATCACTAAAAAATCTTATCTTGAGGCATTTCAATATCTTTCACGCTTAGAAAGAGAAGTACATGAAGTCTCCCAAGAAGATATTCTTCTCTTAAAAGAGGAAACTATTTCTGGAATTATAGACCAATTAAACGAGGCAGTACAAAAAAAAGAGTTTTTAAGTGCATTAAATTATTTACTTTCTTTACAGAACATTTCATATCAGCATAAAATCGAAAAATTATCCGAAGCTGACCTGCGTCTTAAGATTGCTGAAATTAATTTACAGAACGGTAACGATCAGATTGCACTACTTGAATATTTGAATATTTTAAATGATTTTTCAATTGAGATGACAAAACTGCAGCAATTGTTGGAACTTGCTGAAAATAGCTATAATATCGCCGCTATAAAAAGAATTGTTAATGCAATGCAAAAAAACAAGCAGCCGATATCCACTAAATATATTAATCTTGCAAAGCAGATCACCCCTATTTATAAAATGGTTGAAGGTACGGTTACCATATGGGTAAACAGAGGAATAAAAATGGATAAGGGTGTGGGGAGACCGGATATTTCAATTGGAAGCGGATTTTTTATTGATAAAAGAGGTTATATTCTCACTAATTATCACGTTATAGCGAGTGAAGTGGATCCGGAATATGAGGGTTATTCACGCTGTTATGTATTGCTATCGGATAATCCGGAGCAAAAAATACCCGCTAAGGTAATCTCTTTTGATAAAATATTCGATCTGGCTTTATTGAAAACAGAGGTTACTCCCGAATATATTTTTTCAACAGTTAACGACCAAAATATGCTCACCGGCGATAAAATCACTGTAATAGGATCGCCTGTCGGTCTTGAAAATACTGTTACCGCAGGTATTATTTCTTCAACCGGTAGAAGAATTTTACAACTTGGTGATGCAATTCAAATTGATGCCCCCGTTAATTTCGGAAATAGCGGCGGTCCTGTTATCAGCGAGCACAGTTTGCTGCTAGGTTTGGTTTTTGCCGGACTTGAAGAATTTGAAGGGCTTAATTTTGCTCTGCCCACCAAATGGATTAATAAACTGATAGCACGCCTGTTTAGCGATAAAGAAATAACTCATTATTGGACAGGAATAGCTTTAAAGGAAACCGCCAAGGGACTGGAAGTAATCTATGTCATGCCCGGAGCACCTGCCTTCCATGCAGGAATACAAGTCGGTGATATTATTAAAAAAGTAAACAGTCAGGAACATAATAAAATCGTAAACATTCAAAGCTTGTTACTGGAATACGTACAACCTGCTCTGATCTCCCTTACAATTTCCCGAAATGACAAAGTATTTGACGCAATTATTTGTTTAAAGCCGAGACCATTTATTCCTTTGGAGACTGCCTTAGACCGTGATACAAAACTCAATCTGCTCTATCCGCTCTTCGGAATGAAATTGGAAAAGGTCGGCACATATTTATGGGAAAATCATTATCAAGTGCAAAGAGTGCTTGAAGGATCAATTGCCGAAGAGATTGGCATATCCGAACTTGATTCCATATATATTCGTGGTTGGGCTTTCGATGAGGAAAATAAGATAGTACTTGTTAAAATCTTAGCCAAACGCCGCAAAAAAGGTTTTCTTGAGGGTATCGTTTATCTGCCGGTGTTGCTTAAAACAAATTTTTTCATTTAAATCAATCCATCCTTAGCTAACAAATATTTTTATAGAAAAAGTTGAAATTTCATTCCATAATAAATTACAATTTAAAGCGCTACAATATTAATAACGAAAACTATGAAAAAAATATTAATTGTTGAAGATGAAGATATTATCTCGAAAGACATTCGAAGTATGATCGATGAGATAGGTTTATATACTTCAGTAATCGCCTGTTCCGGTGAAGAAGCTCTTACAGCGCATGCCCGAGAGAATCCGGATCTCGTATTGATGGATGTTAACCTGCGAGGTGAAATGGATGGTATAAAAACCGCTGAGGAGATAAAAAAGATCTCCGATATACCCATTATCTACCTCACAGCTTATGCAGATAAGGATACTGTAAGAAGGGCAAGCCTTACTCAACCATCCGGTTATTTACTAAAACCTTTCAATGAAACAGAAGTACGAACCAACATTGAACTCGCATTATATAAGCATTATATGAATCAGAAACTGCTGGAAAGAGAACAATTGCTATCTTCAACTTTAACAAAAATCGGATTGGGTATTATTAAAACCGATGATCGCTTCAAAATACAATTTATAAATAATGTGACACTCACGCTCCTCTCTTTAAAAGAAACAGATGCGATCGCTAAAACCATTAATGAGATTATGAGTATTGTGGATCAGGAAGATAAAAAGAAGCTGATAGCAAAAAATCAGATTAATTCTTGTGGGGGTGAAATCTATTTAAAGGTTAAAAATAATCGCATACCGGTTAATCTGATAATTGAATCAATTGAAGAAGATGGAAAAATTCAATCATATGTTTTCATTTTAAGAGATCTATCGGAAAAAATAAAAATAGAAAAGAGGATATGGACTACAACCAATATGCTGGAAAGAATAATTCAATCCATTCAAAGCGCTGTTATTATTACTTCAACTGATTTTAAAATTAAGGATTGTAACAGGACCGCATCAAAGATTTTCGGATACTCAAAAGACGAACTTGTTACACATTCTATCGATTTTCTGTATGCGGATAATTCACCTGACACACTTTACAAAAATACCATAGTAAAACCTATAAAAAATAACTTGTTTTACCAGGCAATTGAAACAAAGCTGCTTCGTAAAAGTAAAGAGTATTTTCCTGCCGAATTGACAATCGCTCCTCTTATTGATGAGAAATTTAATATTTCCGGATGGGTACTAACCGTAACGGACATTACAGAGAAAAAAAATTATGAAACCATATTAAAACAGGCAAAAATAGCTGCAGAAAAAGCAAATGAAGCCAAAACAATATTTCTTACTAATATGAGTCATGAACTACGTACTCCATTAAATAGTATTATCGGCATGACAGAACTTACTCTTGGTACCGAGCTTACCTCTGAGCAGAAAGAAAATCTTACTCTAGTTAAACAGGCCTCATATTCCTTTTTACATGTTCTGAACAATATATTAGATTTCTCCAAGCTCGAAGTAGGTAAAGTAGAGCTTGAAGAAACATCATTTAAATTAGCTGATATCATTAAAGATATTCATGATTTACTCATAATTCAGGCCGATCAAAAAAAATTACCGTTTACCATCTTAATAGATCCGAACACACCCAAAGAATTGCATGGTGATTCATATAGATTTAAACAGATACTCACAAACCTCATTGCAAATGCCATTAAGTTTACCGAACATGGTCATATATCTGTTGCTATAAAAGCTGAAAAGCATAAGAATGAACAAATAACTTTATACTGTATAGTAAAAGATACAGGAATAGGCATACCAAAGCATAAAGTAAATACTATATTCGAAAGTTTCCATCAAATTGACGAATCAATGACCCGGAAATACGGCGGTACAGGTCTGGGACTGGCCATAACCAAGCGATTAATATCTCTCATGGGCGGATCTATTTGGGTTGACACTGAACTCAATAAAGGAAGTGCCTTCCATTGTAAATTAAATTTTAAACCTAAAAGGACAAATAAAAACAAGCTTACCGATACTATTTTACAGCACAAAACACGATTGCGTAAATATAATAAGAAAGCTGATCTTAATACCAGTCGTATCGTGCTGGTTGTGGAAGATGATGCAAATACCCAAAAAATTATCCGTGATGTGTTGGAAAAACGGGGACACTCCGTTTTCTGCGTTTCAAACGGGAAAG
>CAZEPL010000005.1:65675-74817 GCA_964514135.1 uncultured Spirochaetaceae bacterium
CTAGAAAAACTGGATTCATGTATTAAAAAAGCTACTCAGCAGGAAAAAAGGTCTGAACTTGAAAAACATGCTTCAGCGTTAAGAAATCTGGCAATAAAAATCGGCGCAGAAACACTAAAAGATGATGCTTTCAGATTAAAAATTGCTTCGCGAAAAAAAACTATGGATAAGGCCTGCAAGCTGGAAAAACTATTATCAAAACATATTATACAAATTGAAGACGCAATTAAATGCTTTACAACGAAACATGGTTAGAGAGGATGATTATATGCGAATTTTAATTGTAGAAGACGATTTAGGAAGCAGAAAACTTTTGCAAAGTATCCTCTCGCCATACGGTGAATGTGATATTGCTGTGGATGGTGAAGAAGCTCTTGAAGCGTTTAAACTCGCATGGAAAGAGCATGTACCTTATGATCTTATATTTATGGATATTATGATGCCTAAAGTAAATGGTCATGAGGCCTTACGCAGTATAAGAATATATGAGAATCAAATGGATATTGAGCAGGATCAAGAGGTGAAAGTAGTAATGACTACAGTACTGGAAGATTCTAAAAATGTTATGACAGCTCTCTATAAAGGTGGAGCGATAGCATATATTGTAAAACCCATTGATAAACAGAAATTTTTACTCGAACTAAAAGAACTGGGATTGATTTAAAATTGCAGTTTAAGAATACTTTTTTTAATGAATATTTCCGATAAATATAATAATGAAGAAACCTCAAATTAGTGAAGAAAAAACTATTGATAAATTGAGTTTTTTTAAGAGATTTAGTAATTTATATGCTACTTTAAAAAAAGAAAATTTACCCCGTTTACTTTTTTATGTCATGATAATAATCGTCATTGGCAGTACCCTGGTTTTCATCTCAGAACTTCTATTTAAAAGTAAGGCATTCGATGATATTTTCGATACATTGTGGTGGGCCGTTGTAACAATCACAAGCGTCGGGTATGGGGATAAATATCCATATAAGCCATTAGGCAAAATACTGGCAACGATTTTAATGTTTTTAGGAGTAATTATAACTTCACTGCTCTCAGGTACAATTGCCAGTATTTTTGTTGATAAAAAAATAAGGGAGGGAAAAGGTTTGGAAGATGTAAATGTCAAGAACCACATAGTAATATGCGGATGGAATCAAAATGCGGAACATATAATAAGCTGTCTAGTGACTATTCGAGGATCGCTGAAAGAAAGTATTGTGCTTATTAATGAAATGGATCCTGAACAGTTCCAATCGTTAAAAATAAAATATCCGGACATTGATTTACGTTTTGTAAGAGGTGATTATACAAATGAAAATGTTTTAAAACGGGCTTCGGTTAATAACGCAAAGGCTGCACTTATTCTATTGGATACTACCGGAAAATCTACAATAGCTAATATCGATGAAAGAACTATTATCGCTGTTTTAGCCATAAAATCTTTGAATCCCGATATATTTACCAGCGCCGAACTTGCCAATGCAACCAATGAGCAGCATTTAAGACGGGCAGACGTTGATGATATCATTGTTAACGGTGAATTCAACGGATTTATTCTTGCTTCTTCTACTATTTCGCCCGGTATTCCTTACCTGATAAAAGAGCTTTTATCGTTGAAGGGTAAGAACTCCATTATGCAGATCCAGATTCCTGCTCCATTTATGGGCAAAACATTTTACGAATTATCCGATTATTTTACAAAAAGCGGCAAAGGAATACTGATAGGGATTTTATCAGAAGAAAAAAAGATGACTCTCGACGATATCCTCTCTGACGATTCATCGGGGATTGATGCTTTTATTAAACGAAAATTCCAAGAAGCTGAAATTGATTTATTGGAGGAAGAAAAAGAAGAAATGAAAATAAAGATTAATCCCGGAACGGATTATATTATAAAGGATTCGGATTGGGCTTTTGTCATATGTACTACTGATTAATGAACAATGTAAAAGGAGAAAGTAGTAAAATGAAGTCAAAATATAAGGGGAGTAAGGTTAAAAAGCTTCTGCATAATATTGATTTATTGAAGAATCTGTCGGTGAAAGAATTCAATGAATTATGGAGCATTACCCATCCTGTGGAATTTAGTGCCGGAGCTGTTATTATGAAAGAAGGTGAAATCGGCGATTCTATGTTTTTATTTACTGACGGAGTTGTAGATGTCACAAAAAACCTTACGTTGAAAATAGGAAAAAAAGGGTTCAGTACTGTAGAAAAGTCCATGGTGAAATTGAATTCAAAAAACGTATCTTTTTTTGGAGATATGGCTATGTTTGAAAATGATAATCGTAGTGCTACTATAACAGCATCCACTGACTGCTTGCTTTTTGAAATAAGAAGAAAAGATTTCGAGGTTTTGTGTATCAAGAATCCGGAGTTAGGTTTCAAAGTTATAAAAGAGATTGCTATCATCCTCTGCCAAAGAGTTCGTAAAGGGAATCAGGATATATTAAAGCTCACAACAGCTCTCAGTATCGCATTATCCAAACAGTAAAGAAGGTGTAAAAACAGAAGTGAATAAATTATATATCTTTTTATTTATGTTATTTTTTTGTATTGTATCCACATACGCTCAATCCAGCTTAACTGATGAAGAAACAGAAACAATCGAAGAAATAACGGGTAATTCAGCGAATGTTCAGGCTTTTCGCGGTATAGCACTTGGCATGTCCCTCGAACAAGTGAAAGATATTCTCATAAATGATCCGTATTTCAATTATCACGGTGATCCTGATACCTATATCCTCCCGGCAAAAGAACAGAGTCTTTTAGAGTGTACCGGTAATTCATACATAAAGAGAGCTTATTTTCAATTCCATGATAATAAACTGTATATAATGATAGTAGAATTAAACCAAGATAAAATTGATTTTTATACACTCTTTAACACACTAACTAAAAAGTATGGTAAATACTCCTCTTTTTCGCCGGGGGTCGTGATGTGGCTCATAAACGATATTACATTAGTTTTAGAGCACCCTGTTAGTGTCAAATACATCGATAGGGGAGTGTTTAATTCCCTAAAAGAGCAGGGACGTTTGGAAAAATCTTCAGAGATCTTGGGCTTAGAACAATTTCTTGAACAGTTTTAATGAAGGAGCGTCATATATGAAACCTCAGATCCTATGTATTTTATTGCTCTTTTCATTATCAGCCTGTAATTCGAATGAAAAATATACTACGGTCTCAATTTCTATTAATAAACATATCTTTATTGTGGAAATCGCCCGTACAAAAGAACAACGAGAAAAAGGCTTGATGTTCAGAAAAGAGTTAAAAGAAAATGAAGGTATGCTTTTTGTATTTCCTGAAGATCGTTATTTAGGATTTTATATGAAAAATACCTTTATTCCTCTCAGTATCGCTTTTATTCTAAGCACCGGAGAAATTGCCCAGATTGAGGATATGCAACCTCTCGATGAAACTACCGTATTTTCCCGTATCGAGGCCCGTTATGCTTTGGAAGTGCCACAGGGAGTATTTAAGCATTTGGGAATTAAAAAAGGCGATATCGTTAAATTGCCCGCCGATTTTCCTTAAGCTACAACAGCATAGCGATTATATATTTTCTTGGATATCAATTGTAAGCTGCTTAAGCGCTCCGTCAACTGTCAATTCGATCAGTCCGTAATCCTTTTTAGAAGAACTTGAAATAATTGTGCCGTCCTCTTTTTTCTTAAAATCACCCTGTGGATAATCTACTTTACAGAAAGGATTTAGCAATTTTAAGCATAAAAATGTACTTGTGGGGATAATCAGAGATAAGAGGGAACTTGATGAATAAATCTGCCCCAAAAACTTTTTTTTATTTTTTCCGAAAATAATCACATGCATTCCTGCATTGGCTTTTAAAGAAAATCTCTCAATTGTTAAATTACGTAAATCCGCATTTAAATCTGCATCATGTAAGTTAATATATAACTGCTGTGGGATTTCCTTGATAAGTTCAAAAAACCATTTATTCTTGATTTGGAAATGCGGTGAAAAATAGGGTTTCAATTTTTTTATCTTCAGTATTGAGCTATTCCCGATAATCTGATGATCAACTTCAGGTTCCGGCATTGGACCAAGCTGTTCATATACAAGTTGGGGTATAGTATTGTCCGTTGCTCGAACATTTAACTGTCCATAAGAGAAAAATACATTATACACCCGATCCTGAGTACCTTCTATATATGCTAAATTAAGGGACTTTTTCTTTATCTCATATCGTTTTAAATACTTGCTCTTAATAACCGAATCGCGTACAAATATAAGCCCCGCGATAATAAGTGATACAGGCCAGAGGTCGATGGCAAACTCCTGCCAGTCATAAGGAATTAAGTTAAAATAGTAGAGCAGAATTACACTTCCGACAAGAATAAATGAAATTGAAATTACGGCTATGATATTCCTTGTTATTATTTGCATGTATGTACTTTACGTTTTTGTTTTTTTCTTGTCAATTACTCGTATTACTTACTTCAGAAAATATATACAATTTTAAGAATATAGTAGACAGGTAGCCTTTATTATTGTTACACTTATTATATAAAAATTAAAATTACGGAGGTAGTTCATGGGTGAAATAGTCTCGAGAAACGAGCTGTCAAATCAACTAATGAAAGGGGTAGGGGGTATAGGTGCAGGAATAGCCCTTCTCTTATTACTACCTGTAGTTGGGGGACCAGTCGGATTTATTGCCGCAGGTGTACTCTTATTAGCGGGTTTGATATTAAGCGCTTCGAAAACACAACGCAAAGCCGGTGCTGTATCATTAGGAGCGGGAATTATAACAGGAGCAGTAGCTATTTTACAGAATACTCCAATTATTAAACATTTATTTTGGCTAGCTCCAATTGGTTTAATTATTGCAGGTGGTATCTCCTTGTTCAAATTTTTTAAAAATATGAAGTCTCGTACATAATTTTAATTAATTATATTTGAACAAACAAAGAACTAGATTAACTGTCATAAAATAAAGAAAGCGCACTTTTTGGTGCGCTCTATATTTTAATAATCCGGTGAATATTAATATTATGACATATTGGCTTGAAACATATGGCTGTCAAATGAATAAAGCTGAATCAGGAGCTTTAGAGATATTATTACAGCAAAACAATATCTATCCTGCTTCTAAAGCTATTGAAGCGGATATGGTCATTCTTAATACCTGTTCGGTACGTAAAACTGCTGAAAATAGAATTTGGGGCAGAATTGGTTATTATAAGCAAGAAAAAACTAAACGTATGTTTTTATTAATACTTGTAGGCTGTATGGTTCAACGCTTAAAAGATCAATTACAGCAACGAATACCTGAAATTGATATTGTATTGGGTACTTTTCAGAAGCAGGAGCTGATATCTGCAATTCGAGCTATACGGAGTAAAGAAAAAAATATTTGTCTGACTTCCGGTAATGATTATCAGTTCTCAAAAAGTTACAACATAAATGATTTTAAATCGTTTGTTCCGATAATGCATGGTTGCAATAATTTTTGTAGTTACTGTATTGTACCATATGTTCGCGGCAAAGAGGTTTCTCGACCGGCGGAAGAGATACTTAGTGAAATCACCTGTCTGGATACCAGCGGAATCAAAGAGGTAACACTGCTGGGTCAAAACGTTAATTCATATTGCCATATTCGAAATGGAACGAGTATGTATTTCCCCGATATTTTAAGTCAAATAGCAGACGCTATTAGGAATATCCAATGGATTCGCTTTCTTACTTCACATCCTAAGGATTTTTCACCTGAATTGATTGAACATATAAAAATGCATACTCAAATATGCAAACATATTCATCTTCCGGTACAACATGGTTCCAATAAAATCTTATCACGGATGGAACGAAAATATACACGAGAGAAATATCTTACAATCATCGAATATATAAAAAATGCTATCAGCGATATTTCAATAACTACCGATATTCTCATTGGGTTTCCAGGTGAAGAAGAAAAGGATTTTCAAATGACTTGCGATCTCTTAAAAACAATTGAATTTAACGATGCTTTCACTTATTATTACAATCCACGCGAGGGTACAAAAGCTTTTACCTTTGAAGATACTGTTCCGCATTCACTTAAAATCGAGCGCTTAAATAGGATTATTGAGCTGCAGCAGGGCATCTCTCATCACAAAAGGAGAAAGAGGTTGGGAAAAAAAGTAACAGTTTTAGTAGAGAATATATCAAAACAGCAATCCCATGAAGTTCTTGCGAGAACTGAACATAACGACATGGTAGTATTTCCCAGCGGACGAGAGCTTATAGGCACATTCGTGAATGTCGAGCTTGTCTCATTACATGGCAGCACCTTTAAAGCAAGTATTTCTTGATTAAAAGTAAGGAGGAGACCATTATGCCTTGGAAGTTTATTTTAGCATTGATTATTTTAATACTTTTTGTGATTTTTATTGGTTTAAATTTAGAACATAAAACAAATATATCATTAGGATTCTATTCTTTTGATAATGTCCCGGCGTTTCTTATTGTCATTGTATCATTTTTAATCGGAGCGATAGTAACTCTTCCCATTTCTTTACTGACAACCATGACAAAAAGAGCAAAGCGCAAAAAACAGGCCAAAAAAAAGACAGAACAAGAAATTAGTGATGATGTTGAAAAAGGAAAGAAAAATAAAAGAAAATAGAATTCTTATTATTATATTTATCTTATTTTTCCCTTTATTTTCAACTTTTGGCGATGCTGTGTCTATAAATCTACAGAACGCACTCGAATTGGAAAAACAAGGCAAAACGGCACAAGCCTCGTTAATCTATCAAGAATGGTTGAAAAATAACAGTACTCATCCTGAATTCTATAAGGTACTCTATCATTTTTCTGCAATAGAAGAAAATCCTCTCACAATACTGAGCGTTCTTCAAAAATACAGTCAGTTTATAAAAAACCAGCAGCAGAAACATCTAATCGAAAAGCATATAGCCTTGATTTATGAACTGCTTGGCGATATCGACCACGCTATATATTATTATAAATTAGCCTTTACGGATCTCGCCGCCTGGAAAAATGATACAAGTCTTTTATATCCTGCAAAATTGTTAGTCGCAAAAGGATTGTATGAACAAGCAAAAGAATGGCTTTATACAATAAGCGGTTTTCTTTTAGATGATATATCATATGCAGAAGCACTCTTTCTTACTGCTAAAATCAATATTCTATTGCAGCACAAAGAAAAGGCTCTTAAAATTTTATTACACATTAAATCTAGGTTTCAAAAATCCGATATTTTAGCAAAATGCTTATTAGCACTCATTGAGTTTTATTTGGAACAAGGTGAAAAAGCAGAAGCACAAGCCATATTTAGTGAATTAGAAAAGGATTTTGCTCATACACCGGAGTATGTACTGGCTGACCTCATAGTTAACGGAGCTAAAAATAAAAAGATATTGATCGACTTCTATCCGCTTCCCTACCGATATTTGGAAACAACACAGCTCGGAGAAGAATCACATTCTGCAATCTCTGTTCAAAAGGAAGCAGAAACCATTCCTGATAAAACACCCGTACAGGATAAATACCATATTTGCGTCGGGAGCTACCAAGTATATAAAA
Source organism: uncultured Spirochaetaceae bacterium (assembly GCA_964514135.1). Taxonomy (GTDB): domain Bacteria; phylum Spirochaetota; class Spirochaetia; order SZUA-6; family RPPD01; genus JAFGGG01. Next base: position 73,227 of record CAZEPL010000005.1, read on the forward strand.
ACGCAAACATACAACTTCAAGAATTATCAGATAAAGGATTAAAAGCTGAAATAATCGAAAAAGAAATTAAGGGCAAACGGTATTTCAGAGTTGTTATTAAGCATGGATATAATTATGAACAAGCTCAAAACTTTATTATTCAACTTAAAAACAGCGGATTTAAGGAAAGTTTCCTCATTAAAGAATAGTTCCTCTTTGCCGTACACCTGTGGTTAAAAAATCGTTACTAGGCACCGTATTTCTTTATTTTATCTGCATAACCCAACGCTAGTTGAAGCAGGACAGGTGTTTTAATAATACCCCAGATTCCGTTTGCACAATCCCGTTCACCAAATTCTACAGCTGAATCCGGTCTTACATTTCTTGAATAAAGTAAGAATGGTATGGGATGTGAAGAATGTGATTTCATTTTAGCGGGAGTCGAATGATCCCCGGTCACAATTAATACATCCGGTTCAAGGGAGAGTATCTGAGGTAAAATGCTATCCACTTTCTCAATTTCCGCTACCTTACCGTTGAAATCGCCATCTTCTCCTTTTGAATCCGTATATTTATGATGGATGAAGAAAAAATCATGATTATACCAGCTGTTTTTTAATTTTTCCATCTGGTCATTGATATCTTTCAGGTTTTCCTCTGCTGTCATACCAACTAATCTGCTTACACCCTTATAGTCAGGATATACGGCTAAAGCTAAGGAATTCAATTTATATAAAGATTTCATTGATGGAATATGAGGAAGCTCGGCAAAACCTCGCATGAGTATTGCATTTGCCGGAGTTTTATCTTGTAATAATCTAAAAGATTGTTTGACAAATTCTAAAGCAATCTGTGCAGTTTTCTTACCCTTATCTGATGTGGCTTCCGGGTCTAACGGTTTTACTCCGGTATTTTGAGTATCTGTATCTTTTACATGATCCGATAATCCCTCTCCTTTAAAAATAACCACACCTCTATAATCCTTTACCGGTTTTACAAATACTTCTACTCCGGAAATAGCAATATTCTCGCTGAGTAATTCACATAGTCTACTGCATACGTCTGTAGCTATTCTCCCTGCTCTGCGATCAATAATATTTCCCTGTTCATCTTTAGTAGCAAAATTTAATCTGGCCGCTACATCTCCCGCCTGCATGGGAAATCCTATTCCCATTGCCGCAACAACACCCCTTCCTATCTGGAATTGCAGGGGATTATAACCAAAAAGAGCTAAATGTCCCGGTGCTGAACCGGGAGTAATTCCATAATCAATAGGAATATGTAAACCGCACTCTGATCCGCACGCTAAGGCATCCAAATGTGGTGTTCGTGCAGTTTCAAGTTCTGTCTTACCTTGTGCTTCTAAAGGCAATCCTCCGAGACCATCGAGCACTAATAAAACGATTTTTTTATCATTTTCCACTATAAGTTCACGTAATATTTTATCCATAGTATACTCCCTTTTTGTGCAAATTATCCTCATCCATGCATTTGGTCAAGCCTAAAACAAAAAATATTCATGTTTAAAATCCGCTAAAAATACTTGCAAAATCAATACAAATTATCTAATTTTATAATAATTATGAATTTTTGTGCATAAGGAGAAATAATG
>CAZEPL010000006.1:0-51608 GCA_964514135.1 uncultured Spirochaetaceae bacterium
GTACGAGCCGTTCTGTAGGGAAGGGGTGGCCTTCGGGTCACCTCTTACCAGATCTATTGAAAGTAACAGGTATTGTTCAAGAAGTTATACTTCGCAGATTGCAAAGCGCCTGTGTAAGTCAATTCATCAGGCCGATTTTAGCGAAAAATTCCTCATAATGGACATACTATGGTTCGTGAGTAGTAATAATACCTCATATTGGGGCTAACATGAAGAAAAACGTTATTTCAGGTTATCCCAAAGTAGGGAATTGATAGATTAAAAAGTATTTAAAATATTTTTATTTTGTCTTTCTCTAGTTGATTAAGGATACCATCGAACATAGTATTAGCAATATTCTCACCTGTTGCTACTCTTAGACCCATAACAAGATTGCTCAATTTTAAATTTGCACGCCAGAATCTTTTATTTGTTGAAAAATCAATAAAAGATAAATTATATTCCGACCCAATCATTGTTTTCTCTTGCATTGTAACAGAAATAAGATCAATCATAAGAATTGCATCAGGTGAAAAATCTTTAATCTTCTGAGAATAAATTGAGTCGTCCAATTCAAGTCCGGTTATAACTTCACATTCGCATTTAACACCTATCTCTTGAAATTTATTCTTAAAGGTTGTTTTAAATGTTTCATAATTGTCCTGGGCAATTTCAGTTTCATTTTTTACGAGAACAGGTCCGACCCAGCCGCTTGTTGGTAATTCTGCTAAGACAAATATTTTAGATAGTTTCTTTGAATAAGATTTATCAGCAGTTGATGTTATTTGAGTACCTGCGCAGCTAAGAAATATCAATGAAATCAGTAATAACGGAAAGAATTTTTTCATTTGATCCCCCCTTTCGCGGTTAGATCATAACAAACCATAAAAAGTTATACAAGCACTTTAAAACTGGTCATTATTTTAGCTCCCACACCTTCCCCCACTGGACAGAGGTTAGCCAATAAGTGCCGCGAAATCCGTAGTTCCTATTATACTTAATCTGTGTAATCTGTGAAATCTGTGGTTCCTATTATACTTGATCTGTGTAATCTGTGAAATCTGTGGTTTTTTTTAAAATTCAGATATTGGATTTATACTATAGTTAATACCCAAGCTTGACATCGAATCTTGGGATATGCTATTTTGGGACAATAAGGAGAAAATATGTCGGGACATAGTAAATGGGCTTCAATAAGACATAAAAAGGGCGCTGCTGATGCAAAGCGGGGCAAAATTTTCACAAAGATTATTAAAGAAATAATTATAGCGGCACGTTTGGGCGGCGGAGATATGGATGCTAATGCGCGCTTAAGAACTGCGGTGTTGAAGGCAAAATCAGCCAATATGCCCAAAGATAATATCGAACGGGCAATTAAAAAGGGTACAGGCGATCTGGATGGCGTTACGTATGAAGAGCTTACCTATGAGGCTTATGGTCCGGGTGGTGTGGCTCTGCTTATTCAAATACTCACCGACAACAAAAACAGGACTGCGGCAGAAGTACGCAATATTCTCTCAAAAGGGGGCGGTACTTTGGGTGAAAGCGGCTGTGTGTCGTATATGTTCAAGCGCAAGGGAATTATAGTTTTTGATGCTGCCGAGTACAAAGAAGATGATATTTTAGCCGTAGCATTAGAAGCAGGTGCGGAAGATATCAGTGCGGATAGTGATGTGATAGAGGTCATATCTGAGCCGGAAGATTTTGAGCAGATCCTAGAAGCTTTAACCAAAGCGGGATTTGAGCAAACAACAGCGGAGATAAATATGATTGCCGATGCTTTAGTTAAATTGGATGCGGATAAAACCGAGAAAGCTTTGAAATTAATAGACACCCTTGAAGATAGCGACGACGTACAGAGTGTTGCAGCAAACCTTGAACTGCCGGATGAATGAAAATCATAATAGGAATAGATCCCGGTCTTAAAAATACCGGTTTTGGCGTTATACAGATTAAAAGCAATCGCATAGATTATGTGGATCATGGTGTGATTTCAACGGAAACAGCACTGGAAAAGGGCAGTCGCTTGGAACATATTCATAAAAGTATTATTGAGCTTATAAAAAAATACAGCCCTGATGAAGCCGGTATTGAAGATATCTTTTTTGCTAAGAATTTAAAAAGTGCCATTCCTGTAGCAGAAGCCAAAGGCGTTATTCTCTGCGCCCTTTCGCTTATGAATACTAAGGCATTTACCTATACACCGCTTGAGGTAAAGCGCGGAGTGGTAGGAAACGGCCGTGCGGAAAAATCTCAGGTTCAGGAGCTGGTACGTATTATTCTTAGGCTTAAAACCATACCGCAACCTGATCATGCAGCCGATGCCCTTGCTGTGGCGCTGTGTCATGCTCATAGTTCACGGTTGAAAAAACTTATGAATACAAGAGGTAAACAGGGTGTTTAACAGTATCCGCGGTGAGATCAGTTTCAAAGATGAGGAATCGGTATATATCTGCACCGGCGGTATCGAATGGGATATTAAAACTACCAGACAGTCTTTGCAGGATTTTCCTGCGGCGGGAGAGCAGGCTTTAGCCTTTATCTTTCTCTATCACCGTGATGATCAGATGAGACTCTATGGGTTCTCAACGGAAAAGGAGCGCTCACTGTTTCTTGATCTGTTGAAAGTAGTGGGAGTAGGGCCAAAATTAGTCGTAAAAATATTATCAGCCATCACATCTGATGCGTTTATTGAAGCACTTGAACAGGAAGACCTGAACACACTCTCTTCATTGCCCGGACTCGGGAAAAAAACAGCTCAAAAAATAATCCTTGCCCTCCAAGGTAAACTAAAAAAGGTGGGGTCTCAAGATGAAGTCTCAAGCGTAAATGAAGATATTATCAATGCGCTTGTGGGCATGGGATATGACAAGCGCATCTCGCGTGAAGCAGTTAGTGCTGCCGTCAATGAGCTCAATCTAAAAGAACTTACCGGTGTTGAGTTGGATAAACAACTATTTACAAAAGCATTGAGTATTGCCAGTCGAAAGAAGGCATAAGCTAGTGAAAGAAACCAGAATCTCAGACGCTCATTATATCGAAGAACAGGATCAAGCTGAAAAAACATTGCGGCCGCGTCATCTTAATGAGTTTGTAGGCCAAGACAAGTTGAAAACAAATCTTGCTATTTTTATTGAAGCCTCAAAAAACCGCGGAGAGTGTCTTGATCATGTATTTTTTTCCGGGCCTCCGGGATTGGGAAAAACTACTTTGGCAGGTATTATTGCCAATGAACTGGGCTGCGAACTCAGGGCCACTGCTGCTCCGGCTTTAGAAAAATCCGGTGATCTGGCCGCTATCCTCACTGCTGTGGGTAAAAATAATATCTTTTTTATCGATGAAATTCATCGCTTGAAACCGGTTATCGAAGAAATGCTTTACACAGCTATGGAAGACTATAAAATAGATGTGGTTATAGGTCAGGGCCCGGGAGCTCGTAATATAAAAATACCTTTGGAACCGTTTACCCTTGTGGGGGCAACCACCAGACCGGGACTGATCTCACGTCCCTTACATGACCGATTCGGTATTCGTGCGCGGCTTGACTACTACAATGTCGAAAATATTATCGAAATTGTTTTAAGATCCGCCCGAATTCTCGCTGTAGAAATTGAAAAGCAGGCTACCGAATTAATTGCTAAGTGTGCACGAGGCACTCCGAGGGTGGCAAATCGTATTTTGCGGCGTATGCGTGATTTTGCCGAGGTTTTAGGAGACGGGAAAATCAGTTTGGATATAGTAAGGCGGGGATTAGCTTCTTTAGAAATTGATGAGTTGGGTCTTGATAAATTGGATAGAGATATATTAAAAGCAATTATCCTAAAATATAGCGGAGGACCTGTGGGATGTGAAACCCTGGCTATCTCTGTGGGTGAATCGGTTGAAACCATAGAAGATGTATATGAGCCGTATCTGATTCAGAGGGGTTTCCTCATGCGTACCCCTCGCGGCCGTATGGTTACTGAGAATGCCTACAAACATTTAAAGCTCTCTAAAAAGCGTAATGAAGACCAAGGAATTCTTTTTTAATCTTCCACAATCATTTATTGCCCAGTATCCTAAAGAAAAACGGGGTGATTCCCGTCTTCTCGTAGTGGATAGAACGGCACAGACTCTTTCACACCATAGTTTTAAGGAGCTGCCCGGACTTCTTGCCCCCGGTACCGTAATGGTGGTTAATAACTCTAAGGTACGCAAAGCACGTCTTTTTGCTAAGAGTAAGGAATCGGGGGGTATGGTCGAATTCCTGCTTATAAAAGAAATAGCAAGCGGTGTGTGGCAGGTGCTGTGTTCCAAATCAAAAAAGCAAAAGCAAGGCAAGGCTTTCATTTTTCCTGAAAAAAAGCAGGCTGTGGTTGTACGGGAACAAGGCGAGCACCGTGTGCTTAAGTTTGACGGGGTCATCAATGAAAGATATTTAAACAAACATGGGCATGTTCCTTTGCCTCCGTATATTAAGCGCAAAGACGAGGCCATAGATGAGCAGCGTTATCAAACCATATATTCCAAAACGCCTGGTTCAATTGCAGCCCCTACAGCCGGGCTTCACTTCTCTAAAAAAATTATCAAGCTCATTAGCAAACGGGGGATTGAACTAGCGCCATTGTCTCTTCATGTAGGTTTAGGAACATTTGTTCCAATTCGATCTGAAAATATCGAGGATCACACTATGCACAGTGAAGAGTATATGATTTCTGCCGGGACAGCCCGGCTTTTAAATAAGGCAATGCATGAAACGAAAAATATTTTGGCCGTAGGTACGACCTCAGTAAGGGCTCTGGAATCGGCTTACCTGAAGGGTAGAATCAGAGCGGGCAAAGCTGTGACGGATCTTTTTATTTACCCCGGGTTTGGCTTTAAAGTGGTGTCACAGCTGCTTACCAACTTTCATACACCTCAGTCGTCGCTGCTGCCGCTGGTAGCAGCTTTTGCCGGAAAGGAGCTTATATTTCAAGCCTATGAAGAGGCCAAAGCCCTAAATTACCGTTTTTTTTCTTATGGAGATGCTATGCTGATTTTGTAGTAAATTTTTCTACATCGGTGTAGCGTTGTTTAATAGCTGTGATCGTATCGTGGATGGAGAAAAAGATTTTAACGAGTTCCGGATCAAAATGTTTTCCCGACTGTTCCTGAATAAACTGTAATACTCGGCTTTCTTCCCATTTCTCCTTATATGCGCGTTTGGATGAGAGGGAATCGTAAACATCGGAAAGAGTCACAATTCTGGCCGAGAGAGGGATTTCTTTTTCTTTTTTTCCGGGTCCGAATTGAGGTTCTTTTGCGTAAATATCGGAGATTTTACCGGGATATCCGCTGCCGTCCCATTTTTCGTGATGGTTGAGGGCCACTTCGCTTGCCATTTTATCCCATGGCGAATGATGACTTTTAAATAAACGTGCTCCGTAAATGGTATGATAATATACATGTTGTTTTTCCTGGGGAGTAAGTGACCCTTTTTTCTTCAAGATGATATCACTGATCGCGACTTTCCCCATGTCGTGAAGAATAGCGGCGAAGCGCAGCTGTTCTTTAAAGACTCTTGTTTCATGGCTCGAGATACCGCGTACTTTGGCATATTGTGAAAAAAGTTCTATGGCATATGCTCCTACTCGTTTGGCGTGTACGCTGGTTTCATCCGGATCACGCAATTCCACGATTTCGATCATTCTGAGGGCCATTTGCCGGGAAAATTTGGCTGTTTCTATGGCATTGGCGGCATAAAAGGCAAACTGACCGATATACACATTATCTGCCATTGAGAAGGGAATCACCTTTCCCCTTGTATCTTTGGCATTGATCAGCTGCAGCACGCCCAGTACTTCACCGGTTCTTGTTATAAGCGGAACAACTAAAATGGAACGCGTTCTGTATGATGATTTTTTATCAAAAGTCGGATCAAAATTGTAAGAGACATCGCTCTTTATATCATAGACATCGTCAATAAGCAGGGGCTGGCCTGTTAAGGCTGCATAACCGGCCAGTGAGTTTTTATTGATGTGTAACCTGGACTGCGAGTAGATATATTTATCTTTCTCTCGTTTATTATAAAAAAGCGTATCGTTTTGCACATAGTTAAAGTACAAGTAATTTCTGGCTGTTAAATAGATAGTTCCGGCATCGGCATTAACAAAGCCACGGGCTTCTAAGAGAATGCGCTCCAATAATGTGTCCAGATCTTTGATATTATAAATGGCGGTAATAATTTTTAATAAATAATCCGCGTTTTTATGGTCGGGATTTGTATTGGAATTTAATATGACTCGATTCATATCAATAAGTTTCTGTAAGAGGGCCATACTATATATGTTAGTATCAAAGATGAAAAAGTACAAGACAGCAATTCATATTTTAATCTGTGGATTCCGGTGCGCATTCCAAATAAGCTCGGGACTGTTTGATCCGTAAGAGGTGCTTTTGAATTATTGCCTTGTAGTCCAGATCCAGGGTTTCAATACGAAAATTTTCATCACTCCATTTTTGTATTTCGTCTAAGTGAACTATGCGTAAGACCCAAGCTTTTTTTGACCAATGCTTTGCTTGCTCCCAATAATACAGTGCTACTTTATAGGCTGTTTCCGCGGTTTTGAGGCTCTCGCAAATATCTTCACGCCAGGGACCCTTTTTATGGAAAAAATAGATTTCAAACTTATCGTATTTGCTCCCTAAAATGAGGTACTGTTCAATCAATTTTAAATTTATGTGCATTTTGAATAAAGATTTATAGCGTTCATATTCAATTTCTGTCTTTATTTTTGCTAAAGCATAAAGAGGATTACAAAAATCGGCTTTTAAAGCCTGCTCAAGGTAGCTGATATTTTCCATAGTGTCGTCAGGATATTGATAAAAATGAAGATGAAACAGCTTATAAAACTGTTCTGCGTATAATATCTTATAAGCAAAGACAAAAGAAACGGTAAAACAAAAAATGAAAAAAAGTAATATAAAACGCTTCACGTTTTTACTATCGGCAGAGTAGAGATAATTTTCCACACATCTTCTAATATCTCATGTCTTGATTTGGCACCATTAAGACGGATTATTTGTAAGTCCGTGTGTAAAAAGTGAGTAAATGCTTTTTCATATTGTTGTATAACCTTTTTCTGGTAGTTATATGTTTCGAAGATATGAGACTGTGATCTTGTGGCGCGTCTTTTTATACAGATTTCAAGTGGGGTATCGAGAAAAAAGACATATTCCGGTAAAGGAAACTGTTTGTTCAAATCGGCTATATATGCAAAATCACAGTCTGTTGACTGATATGCCAGGCTGGAAAAGAGGTATCTGTCGCAGATTACGAGTTTATTCCCGTTTATTTTATTGCTTATACAATCTTTCCCATGATACATATGCTCATTTCTGTCTGCAGCAAAGAGCAAGGCCAGGGTTTCAGGTGTTACATGTAATGAGCCCTCTAAAATGCTGTGAATGAGTTTGCCGACCGGACCGTGGGTCGGCTCATAAGTAGCCCAATGGGCAATCTGCTTTTGGGTCAACAAATCCTTGAGCAGCTTAATTTGTGTTGTTGTGCCGGATCCGTCTATACCCTCGAACACAATAAAATTAGAGATAATCTTCTGTTGCATCATAGGCATTATACATTTTTTTAATAAATATTTTCAATTATTTATGCGGTTTTACTTTACTAATAAGAGAATTCACGCTATATTTTTAAAAAAATGATAAGTATATTGATTATTATAACCCATCTTTTTTATCCTGACAAATGGAAGTTATTACCAGCCGTAAACCTAAAAATAACAAAATAAGTTATTATGGATGAAGAAAGCTTTATACAACTAGCTATTTTTATAGTGTTATTATTACTCTCAGCTTTTTTTTCAGGATCCGAAACCGCTATTTTTTCATTAAACCTGATAGAGAAAGAGAATCTAAAACGCAAAGCAGGCTCCAAACTAAAATCCTTTCTCAATCTTATTGTAACCAAACCGGATCATGTTCTCATAACCATTCTTACGGGGAATATGATTGTAAACGTGTTTGCTACCATGTTGTTTGGTACTCTGTTTTTTCAGGAGGAAAGAGATACTGTTTCCACACTCATTTCAATCTCAATTATGACCGGAATTCTGCTTGTTATTGGTGAAATGACCCCTAAAAATATTGCTGTACGCAGTTCCCTCTCATTTACCCGCTTTATTGCCGTGCCTCTCTATATTATGTATGTATTGATAACTCCGTTAAGGTTTGCACTCAATAAGATACGGGAGCTTTTTTTAATCAAACTAAAACAAGCAGGACCTGATAAAAAAATCATCAGCACCACAATAAAAATAGGATTGAAAGCGGGTATAATTAATCAGTTCGAGTATAGTCTGTTTGAATCATATTTGGATTTAAACACAATGAATGCAGCCGAGATCATGATTCCCCGCACTGAAATCCTGGGTGTGGATATTACAACAAATATTAAGAAACTCATCCGTGATTTGCGTAAGAAGAAATATAAAACCGACGGATCGCAAATTCTCATTTATAGCAAGAATATTGATCATCCCGCAGGTTATATCGAGATTAAGGATCTGTTGCCTTTTTTATTTAGTCGCAGTGCAAAACCCAATCTAAAACAGATCATAAAACCTCTTCATTCTATTCCCGAAAGCAAAAAGCTCAATCTTTTAATGAAAGAGCTGAAAGATCTCAACTGCGGTATGGCCTTAGTGGTGGATGAGTACGGCGGTACGGCAGGTTTAATTACCTTTCAGACTCTTATAGAAAGCATTCTCTCTTATTTTTTTACCACGGACAGAGAATCCGTATTGGAGACCAGCAAAGGAAAATATACTGTTCCGGGTACATTGGAATTAAAGACCTTGAAGGAAGTGCTTTCAGTACAAATAGATTCGACAAGCAGAACTGTAGCCGGTCTGCTTATTGAATATCTCGGAGAAATCCCTCAAGAGGGAAGCTCAATAACACTGGAGCATACCAGGTTTACGGTTGTAAAAACACTAAAGAATCGTATCAAAAAAATACTCGTTGAGGTAAATAAGTAATATGATTATTTTAGTGATATTGTTCTGTATCTGTCTTGCCGGATTTTTTGCGGGATTGGAAACCGGTCTTATTGCCACCAATCAATTAACGATTTACGATAATAAGGACAAAGGCAGTCTTTCAGCACGAGCAGCCTATTTTCTCTTAAGAAAACCGGAGAGATTACTTGCCACCACACTTATCGGTACCAACATTGTTGTGGTAACAACAACAATTCTTTTAATAATCCTGCTTGAAACATGGGGAATGCCGGTCTGGATGCGGGGAGTCGCTTCATTTATCCTTACTATTATTCTATTGATTTTTGCAGAAATTATTCCCAAATCCTTTTTTCGCAATCATGCAGATACTGTTACCATAAGGCTGGCGCCCGTTTTAGTAGGATTTTACATCCTGTTTATTCCTATTTCAATTATCTTGAATTTTGTCATTAAACTCATTCTCCTCTTCTTAGGAAAGCATAAACTAAAAAGCAAAATGCCTGCTTCGAGAGATGATTTGCATTTTTTAATAAAACTAAGGAGTAAGGAACTGGGTTTAGCTTTACAGGATCAAAAACTCATTGCCGATATTTTCGATTTTAGAGATACCAAAGCGCGGGAAGTAATGTTACCCTTTCATGAGCTTCCGCTTTGTCCCAAGGGAATGGGGATTAAAGATATTGTATTATTTGCACAGGATAACGGCGCACGCTTTGTCCCTATTTATGAAAAGAGAATGGATAATATAGTAGGCTATATTGATGTTGAAGATCTTCTCTATTTAATGCCGAAGACTCTCTCCGATATAATGAGAGAAACTGTATTTTATCCCGAGACTAAACGGATCCCGGATTTACTGCTCAATATGAATAAACTTAAGCTTTCGGTAGTATTTTTGAGCGATGAGTACGGAGTGGTATCGGGAATGATTACAAGCAATGAGATTATCGCCGATATTGTGGGATTTATTCCCGGCGAAAACAACGGCAATATCAAGCCAATAACAACAATTGCCAAAGGAAAATATTATGTGATCGGTACCGCAGATATTGGTGAATTTACACATGAAACAGGTATTACAATAGAAAAGGGAGCCTATGATACTGTGGGTGGGTATCTGTGTGATAAATTAGGCGAAATTCCTCTGGTTGATACAGTATTTGAAGATATGCATGTTACATATAAAATCATAGAAAGCGATAAAAAAAGTATTAAGAAGATTGAAGTATGGAAAAAGCAGGAAAATATGTAACTTAATGACCTGCATGATAATTTATTAAGTAGAGCTTCATGCAAAAATAACATTTTTGCATGAAGCTCCTTAAATGGAAATTGCTAAATTATTATGGAATAAAGAATAAGTATTTTACTAACTTAATATATTTTGATTTTTGCAATTTCCTCAGTAGATTAAAGACACATAAATGGCGAAATTTATGGTATATTTAAAAGAAGAAGGCAAGATATATTTCATTGGAAAGCTGATTACATGTATGCTGAAAAAAAAATAAAAAATAAATCGCTCCATCTTATGATAATTGCATTAATAATTATTATCACAGCTTTCTTTTTTTTCATAATCAATTACATGATAGATTATAGAATGGAGTTGTTAAAAGATAAACTGCTTGCAATGTTTAATGAGTTTTCAGGCAGAAACTTAAGCTATAGCTCCCTTTCACCCTCAATTTTGCAATATATCGAGATTCGGGATTTGGTAATTTACAACAATAAGCCCGATGAATCCGTACTGTTAAAAGTTAAGAATTTGAGGATCCATTATAATCTTTTACGCTTGATTTTCAGCCCCGATCCTTTAAGTGCCATTCATGAAATTAATATAGAACATTCGGAGTTCAATCTGGACATGGTAAAGGAAAAAGAACTGACTGAGGCTATCGAAGAGTTCATAAAGGAAAGGCTCAGTCAGAAATTGGATGTTGAATTCAAACTTACAGGTTCCAATCTTCAGTTCAATATTTCTGATAATAATTATAACCTTTTGCTCTCTAAGTTGTTTTTAACTGTTGTTAATGATGAAGATATTTATGAATACAAAGTAAGAGGTAATGTGTATCTCGCTACAAAAGAACAGGGCAGAACACAACTATGGCTGGATACGGAATTGGATTTTGGAGGAAAAGTACATAAACAATTTATCTGGTTCGATATGCTTGTGAATATCCTCTCCACGGAATCGGAGAATTTTACGCTTGCTGAACAAAAATTCCAGATTTCCATGAACGATAATCTTCTCTTAATTAATAAGATCCAAGATAGTACACCGATTGATATTGCCTGTAATTATAATTTAAGCAAGGAAACTTTTACTGTAAATTTTATTACTGAAAATTGGCAGCCTGCCTATCTGTTACAATTTAAGCAAGAGCTGTTTGAATATAATCCCTGGCTCTATGCTGCCATTTCAGCTAAAGGAGATTTGGAATACCATCTTCCTGATAATACAACACAGTATTCGCTATTCTTAAAGGCAGGTCTTGAAGCGAGCAGATCAACTCCTCAGGTTCGGCTCAAAACACAAATACAGGGGAACGAAAGCATTCTTTATCTGGAACCATTCTCCGTTGCCAGCAACGGAAGTGTTATCGAATTCAGAGGGAGCTTGTTAACCGCCAATCTCTATCCGGCCGGCACACTTTCGTTAGTCAATGTGTCTACCGGTTATACGGGTTCCATTACCGGTAATTTAGAAATACAAAGAAGCTATAGTGGATTTTCTCTGGCGAGCAGCCGGATTAATATCGGCCAAGCGGAATTTAATGATTTTGCTCTTGCGCTGCATCCGAAAAGGGGAGAAATTTCCTTTGATCTTGATTCATCACTAACGGATAGCAGTTCCGCCGCTCGTTTAAACGCAGAGGGTACGCTTCAGTATGGTCATAGCTTTCTGTTTAATTCGGAGTGGGAGCTTCAGGATATTCCTTTAAACCAACTTTACAGTATAATGACACCTGATAACCGGCGATCGCCGGCTCTCTATGACAGTTTAAAAAATTATATCGTCAGTTCCAGTCTAAGATTTTCTACAAACTTGACTAATTTCACTCTCTCCTCGACAAAGGCCATATTGAATGATGTTCAGAATCAGCATAATAGGCTCACTGTAGACGTGGATGCGGATGCGAAGCATATTCAGTGCAAAGAGTTTAACGGTAATTGGTTTGGAGTACCTCTGTCGGGTGACTTCAATGTAAACTTGTCTCCAAGCGATTCTTCACACTTTGCTGCGGTTATTAATCTCAATGAAATACCATACAGCATTGAAGGGTTTGTTATTGCGAATCAGGGATTTGTACTCAGCGGGTCATATGATTTGGATGCTTCGTTTATTTTTTTGGCAGACGATGCTGTACGGTTTTGGGTGAAAACCGATATGCTGCCGCTTCCGCTTGCTAACCATCGCTTAAAACTTTCACTTAACGTGATGGGATATGTTAAGGAGAACGGTGAATGGCAAGTTGCTTCCACACATTCGAAACTTTTTAATTTACCCCTTTCGGAAGGTTTGGATCAAGAAAATCTTTTAGATGCTTCGTTTATCCTTACGGAAAATGAATTGAAATTAAGTGAACTTGAGTTTCATGACGATATTTCGCAAATAAAGGGCAACGGTCATTTCGATATTTCATCTTTTTTACCATTAAACAGCTCCGGTTGGTTTTATCTGCAAAATAAGGAGATAGATGAGAGTTATACTGTTGAACTTAAATTTATACCTGATGCCATGGATGTGAATGTTGCATTTACAAACTTTCCGCTCCGAAGATTAGGTAATTTTATAGTTAAAGGTAAGGTATCCGGAAATATTTCGGCATTAGGCAGTTATAATCATCCTGATATTGCTGCTGTTCTTTCTCTAAAGCAGGGCAGGCTTCACGCAAGCCCTTTTTCCTGTGATGTATCTTTTTCGCTTACAGACGATTTCTTTACTCTCAATGCATTTGAATGTCAATATAATAATAATTACACTATTACAGCTGCAAGTGGTTTAATGGATAAAACGAGCGGGGACTTCCAGTTTCAAGCTCATCTGGCCGGAAATTTTTTAGATGAAATAATAAATGCAGATACTTTATTTGCCGGCTCTTTAGTTGATTTTAACTATGAAAAACCGTTTTCATCATTTTGGGATACGGTCTTTTTTGGGAGAGTACAGTTTTTTAATATATCTGTCGGGAAAGATGATGCGTCCGGCAGGAAATACGAGTCCTGGGAGATTTTATTTAATAAGGACAGTAAAGGCTTTTTGTTCAGTGGCGGCCCGGAACATGCCATAGTAGGCGAAATTAAAAGAGAGGGCCTTTTCACCGTTGATTTATTATCCCCGCTTCCCCTACGCGGTCATGCGGAAGGTAGTACGAATGAATCATTTGTCGAGGTAAAAATTGACAATATTTACTGCAATTTGAAGCTGCTTAATCCCCTGATTGACAGCAAGTATTTTGTATTCAAAAGCGGCATAGCTAGGGGAGATCTTACCGTAAGCGGCGATGTGGATGACCCTGAGTTTTATGGTCTGCTTGAAATAAGTGATGGAGCGGTTGCCACTGCTGTTTCTCCGGATATAATTAAGCCTATAAATACTGCTGTCAGTTTTCAAAAAAAAGAAATGAAGCTAAGCAATATAAAAACCTATTTGGGAAGGGCTCCGGTCAGTGTATTCGCACTGCTTACCTTGAAGAATTGGCTTCCCGTAAGCTATGCGCTCGAGCTAAAAACTTTGGCTGAGACAGGGCTTCATCTTACTTTTCCCGTAGATGTAGTTAAAATTGACGGTCACTTTCTTACTCCGAATTTTAAAATCATCGGGGATCATATGAGCTTAAGAACAGAAGGAGAGATTATTGCACCGCAGTGTAATGTAACTCTCACTAATTCGAAGCAAAAACAAGAGCAAAAAAGCGCTTTTACATATGCATATTTAGTGGATCTTAAAATTAGAACCGGAAAAAATGTTGAGTTTACCTGGCCTTCACGTGAATTCCCTATTATCCAGGCCATAGCTAAACCCAACACAGATATAGCTGTAAACTATAACGGAAGTTCCGGAGAGTATACAATTCTTGCGGACATTGGATTGCAAAGCGGAGAGGTATTCTATTTTGACAGAAGCTTCTTTATTAAGACCGGTAAGATTGTGTTGCGTGAGGATGAAAATCGCTTTGATCCTCTGCTTTCTTTAGAAGCGGAAAGGCGGGAACAACTTGACGGCAAAGATTTAAAAATATTTCTTACTCTCAAAAATCAATATCTAAGTGAGTTTGAACCTCAGTTCAGATCAGAGCCGCCTCTTGGCAGTGAATATGAAATATTAACTGCTTTGGGCGGGGCATTTCAAACTCAAGAAAGTGTAAACAGCGAGAGCGCATTCGATTTGGCACTCAATTTGGGGAGTGATATTCTTACGCAGTTCTGGGTGTTAAGACCTTTTGAACGGGCTGTCAAAGAGATTTTAAATATAGATGTATTTAGTATCCGCACCCAGGTTGTTCAGAATATACTCTTTGATAAAGTATTCACCACAGAAAGCGGAATAACCCCGGAAGATCAATTGGGAGCAAGAAATTATCTTGAAAATACGACCATTAATCTCGGACAGTATATCGGAAATAAAAATGACCTTTATTTCGAAATGGTTTTAAGATTCCAATCTTTTGATGAAAACATGAGCGAATATGAGAGCATTACAACAAAGAGCAACATTAATGTGGAATCTGAGTTCAGTTTGGAGTTGACAACACCCTTTTTTCTTACTATAAAGTGGACTATTACCCCCCAACATTGGGAGTCGTTTTTCCTGCCGGATAACAAAATTACTCTTAAGTGGGGATATTCATTCTAAATTAGATATTTATTCGTTAAGGAGCACATATGAAGAAATATGTTTTGGTGATAATTATACACCTCCTCTTGATCACTCATCTCTCTGCTCAAAATGATACCAACTGGTTCATTGGAAAACCGATTGAAAAATTTTCCTACTCCGGGCTGGAAGTTGTCTCTGCAGGAACATTAGACAATATATTAAAAAATTATATAGGGATGCCCTTTTCTTACGATCTTTATTATGAAATACAGAATAGACTTTATGCTTTAGAGTATTTTGAAAGTATCGCCGCCGACGCGGAACCTGCAGATGAAAGCAAGTCGGCTGTAACCATACATTTTACCTTAAAAGAATATCCGATTATTAATGAAATAAAGTTTGAAGGCGCATATAAAATCGGCGAAGGTGAGCTGCGTCAAGCCATTTTATTAAAAGGCGGGGATGTGGTAACAGATGCCAAAATCCGTGTTGATACGGAAGCACTGAAAGCGCTCTATATCGAAAAAGGATATCTTGATGTAACAACTTCGGGACGAAAAGAAATAGATAAAGCAAAAAATATGGTTTGGGTAATTTTTACTATTAAGGAAGGATTCCAGACCACCATTAAGAAAATACAATTTCAGGGAATCTCATTTGCCTCTGAAGGTACTTTGAAGAATATCATGCAGCTCAAAGAGCCTGCTATTTTCGTGGATCCGGTTTTTAAGGAGAATAAGCTGGCTGAGGATATAGCCGCGATCGAGGAGTATTATGCCAATAATGGGTACTTCCTGGCTAAAGTAGAGAAGGTCGACAAAAGTATTGAAGAAGTTGCTGAAGAGGGTAGAAAATATTTAGTGCTTACTTTTTATATTAAAGAAGGTGATCAATATACCTACGGTGGAGTTACCTTTAAAGGAAACAGTATTTTCTCGACGGAAAAATTAAATTCACTTATGAGGTTAAAAGCCGGCGAGGTTTTCAACAGAAAAAAATTCAAAGAAAGTTTTGCCGATGTTACAGGTCTTTATTACAACCGGGGATATGTAACCACTCAATTTCTTCCCAACGAGCAGATTGAGGAGGAAAAAAAGGAAATCTCATTTGTGGTAACTATTTATGAGGGTGATGTTTCGCATATCGAAAACATCATCATTCAGGGATATAAAAAAACAAAAGAATATGTTATCAGACGGGAGCTTCCCTTTGAAGAAGGAGATATCTTTAATGTGGAAAAAATACGCGCCGGTATCATCAATCTGCATCGCTTAGGTTATTTTACTCCCAATATCCTTGTGGACACACCTCAGGGCAGTGCTCCCGGTTTAATCGATATAATTATTACGGTTGAAGATGCAAATACCGCACAGTTTGAGGTTGGAGGAAGTTTTATACCGAGTGAATTTCCCTTTTCAGCATACGCCAGGATCTTTGACAGTAATTTTTTAGGCACGGGCAACACCTTCGGCGTGAATGCCGTGGTTGCTCCTTTGGATCAGAGTATAAGTGTGGAGTATACCGAAAACTGGCTGTTCGGCTACCGTATTATGGCAGGAGCCGATATATCCTTTTCCCACAGAATAATTACGGGTGTACTGCAGGATATTGCTTTTCCCATTTTTACGGGCGATGAAGCTAACGCGGTTCCCGATCCATTTACCGGAGAATGGGTGAATGCGGAAACCGGAGAACATGTAGAAAATCCGACTCAAACGCAGATTGATAACGGAGATGTAATCACCGACTATCAATACGCATTGGAAAATAATACTATAGATCTCGGCGATTACACTATGGAATATCATTCGCTGGAATTTACCATCGGGGTAAAAACGGGTTACAGGCTGCCCACATCGTTTGGTTTACTCGGAGTAGTTACCCGCCTTTCAACCGGTGTCCAATATACTATTTACGATGATGCCCTCTACAGACCGTTTGACGCCACCTTGCGGGATGAATATGACACCTGGGTGTTTGTAAACAGGTGGGGTACCAAGTTTTATCTGGATAACAGGGATTTCCCCTACAGCCCCAGCAACGGCTATTATTTATCACAGTACTTCAGTTTTACCGGTGGGTTTTTGTTCGGAGACAGGCACTACAGCAAACTTGTTTCCACAGCGGAAGGCTATCTTACTCTCTTCAGTATTCCTGTATTCGAAGGCTGGAATTTCAAATACGTGCTTGCTGCGCATTCAGAGCTCAGTTTGTTTTTACCGCCGCTGGGCGGCAGCCAGAATTATTTGGAAGACGATTTATTTTATATCGACGGTATGATTGTGGGCCGGGGCTGGAATTTAATGGACATCCGGGGAAAAGCTTTATGGGATAATAGGATAGAGCTGCGCTCACCTATTTTTGAGCAGTTTTTATGGTGGACATGGTTTTTTGATGCGACCGCAATCTTCGAAGAGATAGGGGATATGAGCAGCATGAGGTTGGACGACTTTTATTTTACTTTAGGGTGCGGATTAAGGCTGACAATTCCCGGTATTCCCATCAGGTTTTATCTTGCCAAACGTTTTAGAGTTGTTGACGGAGTGGTAAACTGGGAAGATGGCAGATTCCGTTTCGGTGATGAAGATAGTTTTAGTTTTGAATTGATATTTGCCATAGGCGCAGATACATTCTAGATAAAGGAGGTTAATGTAATATGAAAAATATAAAAAAAATCGTATGCTTATTGCTGCTCTGTTTTATAGCACAGGGTGTGTTAACAGCTGAACAGCTTACGAAGATCGCAGTCGTTGATATTGTCAAGATTTATAAGGCCTTTTTTAAAGAGTCCAAGGCAATCAGGGATCTTGAAGATTTTAAAAAGGAATACGAAGCCCAACTTGATAAAATTGATAATCAGCTGCTTGAATTGGAGAAAAAAATTATCGAGACTAAAAAACAAGGAGATTCTAACGAGGTCATAAAGCTTGAAGAGAAACAGGAGGAACTCGAAAGCTATCGCAATGAGTATTACCGGGTAAAGTATAAAGAGTATGTTAAACGGTTTGATGTGATAAAAAAATCTCAATCACAAGATTTATGGCTGGAGCTCATCGGAATCATCGAATACATTGCATTGCGGGAAAGCTATTCCGTAGTACTCCGCATAGACGATCCTTATGTAGTGTTCTATACCAAAGATGTTGATATCACGGACGAAGTTGTTAATGAAATAGATGCGCGGCAGAGAAAGAACCGCTAACCGTGGGGAGAGTACTTAGTGTCGATCTTGGTAAGAAACGTGTAGGCCTTGCCATATCCGATCCCATGCACATGATATCTCAACCTTTCAAGACCCTTATATTTACCTCCCTAACCGGATTAGTTAAAGAAATAAAGGTAATTATTCGAGAAAAGGATGTTGAAGAGATAGTTGTAGGGTTGCCTGTCAAGGAGAGCGGTGAAGAAGGCGAAGGTTGTAGAGAGGCACGTAAGTTTGCAGAGCTTCTTAATAGTGAAAATATTCGTACAGAGCTATGGGATGAGCGCTATTCCAGCAGGCTTGCGGAAAATGTGATGAAAAGTTACGGAAAAAAAAGAAAGGGAAATAAAGCAACGATAGACAAGATTGCCGCTTCGTTTATTCTGGAAAGCTACTTAAAGTCTAAAAGCTCTGCATAATTATTACTTTTCGTGTTTTAACTTTTTTTCTAAAATATCTTTTAAGAGTTTAAATTTACTTTTATTCTCATCGGAAGTCTCCATCAAATCATCATGTGCGTTTAAAAGCATATATGTGGACGGTTTCCGGTGTTGGGAAATTAATTCCATGTCCTGTGGAAGAGTAATAGTGCTGTCTTCCATGTGTAAAAGTTTGCTTATTCCTAAGCCCTCAAAAAGCTTGCAGCACTCCATGGAAGGACAAACGATATTTATCTTTTTACCGCATGAGTTTTTAAATTTTTTATTTATACCAATGAGAATACCTATAAATGTGGAATCCATATATGAACAATCGGAGAGATCTGCATAAATCTCCTTTACCGGAGGATCTTTCTCCAAGCGATCAAATATTCTTTTTTTTAGAATATAACAGTTGTTTGCTGTAATATTACCTGCTGCTTTTATATATATTATTTCTTCTTCTTCTTTATATTGTATTTCTTGCTTCATCTAAAACCCCGGCTTCCCCACTCATAATTCGCCGCGTTAGCTTTATCTCCTATTGTATTCCTTGTCCTCTTTAAATATAATCCTTTTATGGCGCAAACTACAACCCCTATGATGCTGCAATATAAAAAATTAAAGCAAAATCATAAGGATTCAATACTATTTTTTCGTTTAGGTGATTTTTATGAAATGTTTGAGCAGGATGCAAAAAATGTATCCAAACTCTTAAATCTTACACTTACCAAGCGAAACGGTGTGCCTATGTGCGGCATTCCCTATCATGCGGCTGCTAATTATATTGCGCGTCTTATTAGACTGGGCAAAAAGATTGCTGTCTGTGAGCAGACTCATATTCCAGGGGCCGGCAAAGGTATTGCTACCCGCGAAGTTGTAGAGATTATTACTCCGGGTACACTGGTTGATGAAGGCTTGTTGGAAAGGAATACAAATAATTTTCTTGTCTCAATTGCTAAGGTTCATAATTCTATAGCTCTTTCTTATATTGATCTTTCCACCGCTATTTTCTGTACTACCCATTTCAGTTGTACTGAAGAGGAAGATAAGTTGAAAAAAGAATTTTTCAGACTTTCACCTCGTGAAGTAATAATTCAAGAATCACTTCTAGAAGAAGATGAGGTAATAGCTCGTTTGCTTGGGGAACGAGAGGGTATTGTTATAAACAGATATCCCGATTGGTATTATGATCTGGAAATGAATAGGGAAAAGCTGCTTCGGCAGTTGAATGTTGCTAACTTAAAAGGTTTTGGTCTTGAGGATGATGCAGCTGAAATCGTTTCTACTGGAATAATTCTTACTTATATCGAAGATACAGCCAAACATATCCTGCCCCATATTCAAGGCGTAAGCGTGTATTCGGAAGATACCTTTGTAGGTTTGGACGAGTCCACCCAAAAAAACTTAGAGCTTGTACGTAATCTGCAGGACGGGAGCAGGCGTTATACTCTTTTAGAGGTCTTGGATCATACCCGCACTGCTATGGGTTGCCGTAAGCTGTATAATTGGATTTTAAGTCCGCTAAAAAGTATTGACGCTATAATAAAACGACAAAAGGCAGTTTATTTTTTTTATCATAATCAGCTGTTGCTCTCAGAGCTTACGGAACTTCTTTCACGCGTGCTGGATATTGAACGTCTTTCAACACGTGTAGCGTTAGACAAAGCTCATGCCAAAGACCTGATGGCATTGCAGGGCTCTTTAACACAGATTTTAAAAATATTGGAACTCATAACTTCATATAAAGAACTTAACATTCTGCGGTTTTCCGCAGAGGAAAAAGCTTCAATTAAATATCTCAAAGAATTAATAGAAAACGCGATTCAGGATGAACCATCCATTCAATTGAATGAAGGTGAAATTATTCGCAGCGGTTATAATCAAAAGCTGGATGGTTTGCGCGGTCTTAAGAAAAATACACAGGGAGTGCTCCACAGTTATTTAAATGAAGAGAAAAAAAACACAGGCATTTCATCTCTTAAATTGCGTTTCAATAAAATCATAGGTTACTACTTGGAGGTGACAAAGTCCAATCTGCATTACGTGCCTGCACATTATATTAAAAGACAATCTCTGGTTTCAGGCGATCGCTTTACTACTGAAATACTCATCGCGAAGGAGACGGAGATTAATAATGCTTCTGAGAAGATTTTAGAGATTGAAAAAGAACTATTTTTAGAGGTGAGGGATAAAGTAAAAATGTACATCGACCTGCTTTTCAAAGTGGGAGAAACGGTAGCCGCTTTGGATGTTCTCCAGTCGTTTGCTCAGGCTGCTACCATATACGGTTATAACTGCCCTCGGCTGACTGATGATGGAATTATTTGGATTGAAGAGGGCAGGCACCCGGTGGTTGAAACAAACTTGCCCGGTGGTTCTTTTATACCGAATAGTGTAGAGCTGGATCCTGTCGGATATTTCTTTGTACTGCTTACAGGACCAAATATGGCCGGAAAGTCAACTTACTTAAGGCAGATTGCTCTTATTACACTGATGGCACAGATCGGTTCTTTTGTTCCCGCAAGCGATGCACGCATCGGGATTGTAGATAAAATATTTTGTCGAGTCGGCGCCAGTGATAATTTGGCCAGGGGAGAATCTACATTCCTTGTAGAAATGAATGAAACGGCGAATATCCTGCGAACTGCTACGAAACAGAGCCTGATTATCATGGACGAAGTGGGAAGAGGAACAGGTACAAATGACGGCCTTTCAATTGCCTGGGCCGTAACTTTATATATATTGGAACAGGTGAAAGCTAAAACGCTTTTCGCTACGCACTTTCATGAGCTTACACATATTTCACATAAGTATTTAAAAAATTACTCTTTGGAAGTATTAGAAAAGAAGGGTGAGATTATTTTCCTTAAGCGCGTAATACCCGGGCCTGCTGACAGCTCTTATGGAATTCATGTGGCGAAACTGGCGGGACTCCCGCTTCAGGTTATTGACTCTGCCTCTAAAATTATGGAAGGTCTTTTTATAAATAAAGCAGCTAAGGTACCTGAAGTTAAAAGCGGAACCGAACAAGCACCTAAACAGCCCTCGCTTTTTCCCCTTGCTGAACTTCTTGTTGAGCAGCTTAAACTCATTGATGTAGCAAAGATAACTCCTCTCGAGGCGCTCAATCTTTTAGCTCAATGGAAAGAAGAGATAAAATCTCAGGAGTGAAATATTAGCGCAACAGGTCCAATACCTTATCTCTCTGAAGATTAAATTGAGGAATACCCTTGCTTCTGATCTGTTTTACAACATTTATAAGCAGTTTACTGTATTCTGTGTTCTTACCTTGAGGTTGTGTGGAAAGAATATTTTGAGCAATATTCTCCTGAGTGGTAAGCCCTAATAATTTCTGTTTATGTTTGGTGATAAGTGAAGCTAATTTTTCCGTATCGCGTGAGCGTACAATATCCAGAAGGGTATCTTCAAGCTCGCTTAACACACGCTCATCTTGAAAGTGTGTATTGGTCATAATATCTGCAAGTATTTTTTCGTTTTTTTGATCTGAGCTCTCCGCTTGTATAAGCAGGGCTATGTTTTCAAGGCCGTCAACAGTTATTTGAGTCTTCAAGAGGTTGCGCTGATTGGTAGATGCCCCTTCTAAGAAAGATTCTTTGAAATCTTCTGTATAAGGGGATTTAGACTTAGAAGCTCCCGCATCGGATTTGATTTTTTCTGTTTTATTAAATCCTTCGGAGCGTTGCGGAGCATCAATCTCACCCTGCTCCTTTTTAGAGAAGCTTTCAAAAGATATATTCATATGTCCCTCCCAATATTTTAATAGTATATTATATAAAATCATACATGTTGTGTCAAATAGCAGCAAAGGGTATTATATTTTTCGAAGAGATGAGTATAAGTTCGCATATTAAAAAATACTGGCATTATACCCTCGATATTATCTTTCCCTGCAGATGTCTTGTTTGCGGAGAGTTTCTATTACCGCCGCGTCAGAATAAATATCATATCTGCCGCTGCTGCCAAGACAAAGTCGTACTCCCTAAAGGGAGGAGATGTGTGAAGTGCAGCATCCCTTTGATTTCAGAAGCTGAGATCTGTACGCGTTGTAGAGAGCAGTGCTATCATTTTATATGTAACTATTCATTATGTGAGTATAGAGATATTATAAAAGAGTTAATCTATTTTTATAAATTTAAAGCCAAGCAAAGTCTGGCTTTTTTCTTTGCGGAGCTCCTCTATAAATATCTATCCCGAAAAAAGCAAAAGTTTTTTCTTGTACCTATTCCGTCAATACGCTCCAATGTGAGGAAAAGGGGGTGGGATCATATAAAGGGCATTACTCGTGTTCTGCATAATCGCTATCGGATACCTGTTCTTTCTTGTTTAAAAAGAAAAGGGGGAGTAACTCAAAAGGACTTGAGCAGCAGAGATCGCTTCGCTAATGTACTGGGAAAGGTTTTTTGTATACATCCGCAGAAGCTTATTGGTATCCGGGAAGCGGTACTGCTGGATGATATCTTTACTACAGGAGCTACTGCCAATGAATGTGCACGTGTATTATTGAATAATGGGATAAAGAAAGTTTCGGTATTAACAATTGCACTAGATTGAATATTAATAAAAAAAAGGAACTACAGATTTCACAGATTCCACAGAAAATTATAATTTCACTGAGGAAATTGCAAAACTTAAAATATATTAAGTTAGTAAAATACTTATTCTTTATACCATAATAAGTTAGCAATTTCCATTTTAAGAGCTTCTTGCAAAAATATTATTTTTGCAAGAAGCTCTACTGATTATTTTTTAAGATCTGGTAAAAATCTGTGCAATCTGTGCTAAATTTTTTTAAGTTTCTTTCATGTTGATAATTGGTATAAGTAGCTTGTAGCTTGACAACATACTAATTTATTTGGTATCTTAATATAAAGACTTAGCTATAATATAAAAGAGTCGATTTTTCGACTCTTTTTTTATAGGGAAATCAACAATCCTCATTTTAATAAATGAGGATTGATTTGTATTACAATTTGCGCTGGCGATTCTAAATTTGCCCGATTATAAGGCGATTTTATAGACACATATTTATAAAATATGGCTAATAGGGTGCAAATTTAGAATCGCTGTAGGTGAATATAAATGGAGATATTTCAAAAACAGCTTGCCCAAGAGGTGAGCAAGGAAATTGAGCCTGTACTTAAGGCTCTGGGATTTATTCCCGTAGAAGTACATGTAGGAAAAATAAAAAGTCAAAGTATTGTTGCTATAATTATTTACAGCCCAGATGGCGTTGGTATAGATGATTGTGCAAAAGTCTCCAAACTTATTTATCCGAAATTGGAGTTAGTACAGGACTTAGGCGATTTTAGCCTTGAAGTTTCATCACCGGGAATTGGTCGAATATTAAAAAGTAGACACGAATATAAAATTTTTGAAGGAAGAGCGGTGGCTATTTTAACACATGAGAGCAGCGGATGGATTAATGGCATTATCGATCATGTAGATGATGAGACTGTTTTTGTGAAGAGGAAAGGTGATCTTGTGAGTATCAGATTTGATGCGATAAAAAAATCAAAATTAGATTTTTCTTTTGAGGAGGGAAAATAGCATGTCCTCTGAAATGGCAGATGCTATTAAGCGGATCGTACAGGAAAAGGGTGTACCTGAAGAACTTATAATCAAAACAATAGAAGAAGCATTGCTTGCCGCTTACAAAAAAAAGTATGGCACTGTGGAAAACGCGGTTATTCGTTTTAATGAAGAGTCGTCCGAGGTCACGGTTTTTGCTAAAAAAAAGATAGTTGAAGAAGTAGCCGACGAGGTTATGGAAATCTCATTAAAAGAAGCTCTCAGTTATAATGAAGCGAGTGAGATTGGCGATGAATTATTAATTGAAGTAAATCCAAAGGAATTCGATCGAGGTGCTATTCAGAGTGCCAAACAAAGAGCTAAACAGACTCTAAGAGAAATACAAAAAGATACTCTCTACTCCGAGTTTAAAGAAAAAGTCGGAGAGATGGTTATCGGTTATTATCAGAGGGAGAGGAATGGCAATATTTTTGTCGATTTGGGAAAAACCGAAGGAATCCTTCCTAAAAAATACCAATCACCACGAGAGATTTATCATGTAAACGACCGGATAAAGGCATTTATTTATGAAGTGAATAAAACACCCAGTGGATTGCAAATCGTGCTTTCGCGTACTCATACGGAATTTGTTAAAAAAATATTTGAGCTCGAAGTACCTGAAATCTATGATCATACAATTGAGATATTCAAAATTGTACGAGAGCCGGGCTATAGAACAAAAATCGCGGTATATACAAATAAAGAGGATGTTGACCCGGTAGGGGCTTGTGTTGGCTTAAAAGGAGTGAGAATCCAGGCAGTTGTGAAAGAATTGGAAGGAGAAAAAGTAGATGTTCTTAGATATGCTGCTAATTCTATAGAATTTATTAAAAACGCATTATCTCCCGCTAAAGTTGCTCATGTGGTAATTCTGGACGAGGCAAAAAAACAAGCGCTTGCTTTAGTGGATGATAGTCAGCTTTCACTATCAATAGGCAAACAAGGACTTAATGTGCGACTTGCCAATAGATTGGTAGACTGGAACATCGATGTAAAAACGAATAAACAGTTCGAAGAAATGGATATTGCTGCTGAAACAAAGAAGAAGGTAAGTGCCCTTTTTGGTGACATTGAGGAAGAAGAGATTGAACAAATCAGCGAGCTGCCTGGAATAACGGATGAGTTGATAGAAGTACTTAAAAATAATAATATTGAGTTAATTGAAACTCTGGTATCTATGAAGGATGAAGACCTTCTTACGTTGCAGGGAATGACAGATGAGTATTTAGCTCAGATTAAAAAAATAATCGAAGAAACAATTGAAATTGTTGAGGAAGAAGAGGAAGAAGAGGAACAAGAGATTCCTGAAGGAGAGGAAGAGCAGGAGATCCTGCAAGAAGAGCCTGCTTTGAGCGAGGAAAGCGAGGGAGAAGAAGATAGTTATGAATGTCCGGAATGCGCGCATAAGATCACAGCTGATATGACTGTCTGTCCCAACTGTGGAGTGGGTTTGAGTTTCGAAGAAGAGGAAGACGAATAAGCAAAGAGGTAATATGGCAGAAGAGAACAAGAAAGATAAAAAACCCAAAGCAACTCTAATAAAACATACACAAAAGGAATCTCCGGATACGAAACCGGAACAACAGGAAAAAAAAGTTGTTGTGGTAAAAAAGAAAGTTGTGGTCGTTAAAAAGAAACCGCGGCCGGTTCAGGAAGAAAGACCGCGAACGACTTTTGAAAAGAAGAGGGAAGAGCACAAAGGTGCCGCACGATATCAAACGACAGATAAAAAAAATTATTCCAGAGTAACGAGAAAATCAGACGGCAGGCAAGGTTTTAAAAAGGATTTCAGCAAAAATCGCGGCGGTGTTCAGCGAAAACCAACAACAAAATATGGTCAGGAACGCAAAGCAGGCCCTGGTCAAAAGCCCCGCACGGCTAAAACTGAGTTTACTCCTGCAAGCGAAGATAAAAAGGCCGCAAGTAGAAGATTTATAAAGGCCAAGAAGAAATTTCTCTTCCACAAATCTCGTCATGAAGAACATGAAGAAAAAATGTATGCTCAAAAGAAAAAATTTGTTTCCAAAGCCAATCCCATACCAAGAGAAATTGCCATAATGGAAGTAATCACGGTGAGTGATCTGGCAAAAAAAATGAATCTTAAAGCTACGGAGCTTATCACAAAACTCATGAGCATGGGAATGATGGTAACGATTAATCAGCAGATTGATGCCGAGACCGCGTCCATTTTGGCTTCGGAATATGGCTGCGATGTAAAAATCGTATCGTTGTATGATGAAACCATTATTGAAGAAGAAGATCAAGGTGATGCAAAATTATTACCCCGTCCTCCAATAGTTACGGTAATGGGTCATGTTGATCACGGTAAGACAAAATTACTTGATGCAATCAGGACTACTAATATTGTGGATACCGAGCATGGCGGCATAACTCAACATATCGGTGCTTATGTTGTTGAAGTCAATGACAATAAAATTGTCCTTCTTGATACACCGGGTCATGAGGCTTTTACGCTTATGAGAGCCAGAGGTGCGCAGGTAACCGACATTGTTATTTTAGTAGTAGCCGCAGACGATGGCGTCATGCCTCAAACCATAGAAGCCATAAATCATGCCAAAGCGGGCAATGTTCCTATCATTGTTGCTATTAATAAAACCGATCTGCCGGATGCCAACATAGATAAAGTAAAGCAGCAGCTGGCCGAATATGAGCTTATGTCCGAAGCGTGGGGAGGTCACTCTCTTTTTAATGAGATTTCCGCACTAAAGAAGCAGGGAATTAAAGAGCTCTTAGACTCAATTTTACTTCAAGCCGAAATGCTGGAATTGAAAGCCAATCATGACTGCAATGCGTCCGGTAAAGTAATTGAGTCTAAGATTGATCAAGGCAGGGGTATTATTGCAACCGTACTTATCCAACAAGGAACATTGCAGGTTGGAGATTTCTTTGTGGCAGGAATATATTCCGGTAAAGTGAGGGCGATGTTTAATGAGAGGGGTGAAAAAGTAGATGAAGTTACGCCTTCCATTCCGGTTGAGATTTTAGGTTTTACGGGTATACCCGATGCCGGTGATCCTTTTCAAGTAACCAAATCAGAGAAGATAGCAAGACAGATCGGAACAAAACGTCAAGAACTAAAGAAATTGGAAGAAGCACGAAATGTAAAGAAGATCACACTCGATAATCTTTATGAGCAAATTAAGGAAGGTGAGATTCAGGAACTTAAAGTCATTATTAAGGGTGATGTTCACGGTTCGGTTGAAGCCCTGCAGACCGCGTTAGAAAAGTTGAGTACCGATGAGGTGCGTCTTAATGTGATTCATGCACTGGCGGGTGCGATAAACGAAAGTGACGTTAGGCTCGCCTCCACTTCTAATGCTCTGATTATCGGTTTCCATGTTCGACCGACAACTAATGCTCAAATACTGGCTGACCGGGAAAAGGTGGAAATAAAAAAATATAATGTTATTTATGATGCCGTTGATCAAATAAGAAAGGCTATGGAAGGTATGCTGCAGCCTGAGGTAAAAGAGGAAGTAATTGGTACGGCAGAGGTCCGTGATACGTTTAAAGTACCGAAAATCGGAGTGATTGCCGGTTGTTATGTTGTTTCAGGATTAGTAAAAAGAGGTTTAGAGGCTCATCTTATTAGAGAAGACGTTGAGATTTATAAAGGAAAAATAACTTCGTTGAAACGCTTCAAAGAAGATGCACGCGAAGTGGAAACAGGATATGAATGCGGAATTGGTATCGAGAATTATAATGATATTAAAGTGGGTGATGTCATCGAAGTGATTGAGCTGAAGGAATATGCGAAATCTCTTGATGAGGGTAAAAAGGATGTCGACAATACGAATCAAAAAGGTTAGAAGTTTTTTAAAGGAAGAGATCAGTAAATTAATCTTGAATAATAAAATCAAAGATCCTCGGATAGACCGGCTTGTTACAATTACTGATGTTGAAGTATCTAAAGATTTGCAGTACGCAAAAGTATTTGTTTCATATATCGGATCTGAAGAGAGAAGAGCTGCCATAACGTCCGGTTTGAACCATGCGGCCGGGTTCATTCAAAAGGAGATCGGTAAAAATATGCATACAAGGTATACTCCCAGATTAACTTTTTATTATGATAATTCATTGGAACGCGGGTTTCGAATTACAAAAAAAATTAACGAAATCATATGAGGAAATTGTTTACATCAAAATAGCAAAATATTTTTTATGAATGGTTTGATCCTCCTCAATAAACCAAAAGGAATTACGTCTTTTTCGATGCTGCACGATGTTAAAAAGAAATTGGGTATAAAGCGTGTAGGGCATACCGGTACTCTCGACAAATTCGCGGAAGGATTACTTATCGTATTAACCGGCAGCTTAACAAGGTTAACCAATATTTTTTTAGATCTGCCAAAATCTTATAAAGCGGTTATTTGCTTCGGGAAAGAGACTGCGACTTTAGATCCGGGCGGAGAGGTGGTTCGGGAAGGTGGTCTTCCTTTAGTATCAGCGATTAAAAGGGCAATGTGCTCTTTTCAAGGAAAAATAACTCAGGTACCTCCGCAGTATTCTGCTGTTCACATTAATGGTAAAAGGGCCTACCATTATGCATTGGAAGGTGAAAAGGTTACATTGAAAGCGCGCACAATTACTATTCACAATATTGCAATGACTAGCTACGAAGCGCCCCTCTTAACCCTTGATATCACATGTTCCAAAGGCACCTACATCAGAGCGCTGGCCCGTGATCTCGCTTACAAGCTGCATACGTATGCTTATGTGCATGAATTGTCAAGGTATGGGATAGGTCCGTTTCTGCTTTCTGAAGCAGTTGATCCTAAAAAATTTAATCCGGGCTTGCATCTGCAAACTGCAGCTGAATTTATGAAGAGGTTAAAAAACATACGCTGTTTGACTATTTGTGACGAACATTGCCAAAGAGTTGTGCAGGGGAAAGCTCTTAGTGATGATAATTTTAAAGAAGAGAAAATTACTCCGGGCTCTTATGCGATTTTCAACTCACATAATGAATTTATTGCGCTTGTAACTAAAACACGTAATACGTATCGTTATCAGATGGTGGTTGCTAAGGAATTTAAAGCATGAAAGAAATATTATGGCAGGATGCGGTTGACGGAAAAGTAAAGTTTTTGGATGATGCATCGGTTACCATCGGTGTGTTTGACGGGCTGCATACCGGTCACAGGGCATTGATCCGGCGTATTGTACATAATCCTCGTCATTATCTTCCTATAGTTATAACTTTCAGAGAGAATCCGGCTAAAATACTAAAGGCAGAGAATTATACGGGAGATATTCTCACTGAGGATCAAAAAATGGCAAAACTGGCAGGTTTGGGTGTCTCCGCAGTTGTGCTGATTGACTTTTCTTATAATTTCAGTAGAATAAGCGCTGAAACTTTTTTTAGTTTTTTAACAACTGCTTTTACCATAAAAGAAATGGTAGTTGG
Organism: uncultured Spirochaetaceae bacterium; assembly: GCA_964514135.1. Taxonomy (GTDB): domain Bacteria; phylum Spirochaetota; class Spirochaetia; order SZUA-6; family RPPD01; genus JAFGGG01. Next base: position 29,444 of record CAZEPL010000006.1, read on the forward strand.
TTATAATTTTCACTTTGGGTATGCACAAAGTGCGGATATTAATGTATTAAAAAATCTGACAGTAAATGAGCATATCGCCTTGGAAGTGATGCAGCCCGTTACTTATGGAAAGCATATTGTAAGCAGTACGCGAATTAGAGAAGCAATTTACCACGGGATGTTTGACAAAGTAAAAGCAATGCTGGGAGATGAGTATGTAGTACAGATCCCGGGAAAAAGCATATTGCAGAGGTTTGATCGTAGTGTTTTTATAAAGAGAGATTCGATTGCGCAGGTTTTGCCCAAGCAGGGCAGATATCTGTGTAAGTATAATCCCTCACGGAATAAGCGTAAGTGTGAAGTAGAGATAAAAGACAAGGAACTTATATGTAAAGTGGAAGATGATATTAGCTTAAAATCTCTTTGCTTTATAAAATATATCTCTTGAGAAAGGAGGAAAGAATGGCACTGACTAAAGACAAAAAGAGTGAGCTCGTTAAGAAGTTTGGTAAAACGGAAACCGATACCGGTTCAACTGAAGTACAACTATCCTTGGTAATTGAAAGGATTAATCAGTTAAAAGATCATTTTAATGATCATAAAAAAGATCATAATTCGCGGCGGGGACTGCTGAAACTTGTCGGCCAACGCAGACGTTTGCTCAACTATCTAAAGAAAACCAATATTGAACACTACCGGGAAGTGCTTAAAAAACTAAATATTCGTAAGTAGCAAAGATGTAAGGAGAAAAAATGATTCACAAGGTTTCATTAAAAATCAAGGACGATGAATTGATCCTTGAGACTGGCCGCATGGCCAGACAAGCAAATGGCGCGGTCTATGCACGATACAGCGGATCGGTTGTGATAGCCACGGTATGTGCTTCGCGTGAAAATATTGAAGGCAAAGATTATGTACCTCTTTCGGTTGAGTATAATGAAAAATATTATGCAGCCGGAAAAATACCCGGCGGATTTCTAAAAAGAGAGGGCAGACCCAAGGATAAAGAAATTATTGTCTCACGCTTAATTGACAGACCCCTGCGTCCTCTGTTTCCAAAAAAAATAAGGCGGGATATTCAAATTGTTCCCACGACAATTTCGACCGATCAGGTTAATCCACCCGATATTATTGCCATGATTGCCTCTTCTGCAGCCGTAACCATATCCGATATACCTTTTGCAGGACCTGTCGGAGCTGTTCGCATCGGTTATTTAGATAAACAATTTATTGTAAATCCGACTTTTGATCAGATTGAGCAGTGCGAGCTGGATATTATTGTTGCAGGCACTACTGAAGGTATTACTATGGTTGAGGGTGGGGCTAAAGAAGTAGCGGAAGATGTAATGCTTGAAGCGATCGAAGAAGCTCATAAAATAATTAAGCAGATATGCGCTTTACAAAAAGAATTGGCGGACAAGGTCGGTAAAGCAAAATTTGAATTAGTTCTTAAGGAAGAAGCTCCCCTGGCTTGCAAAGAAGAGCTGTGGAACTGGGCTTTGCCCAAAATGGAGCAAGCCTGCTTTGTTGCCGGTAAACAGAACAGAGTGGAGGCAATGCAGAATGTTTATAAAGAAGCATTGGAGCTGTTCAAAGATAAAATAGACGAGTCGCAGGAAAAAGCCGTATATGAGCTGTTTGAAGAGATGGAAACGAACATAGTAAGGAGTTCCATATTAAAGCAAAAGAAGCGTACTGATAACAGAGGTCCGGAAGATATCAGACAAATCGCCTGTGAAGTGGATGTGCTGCCCAGAACACACGGATCGGCCCTGTTTACCAGAGGTGAGACCCAGTCTTTAACTATTGCTACTTTGGGCACGGTATTTGATGAGCAAAAAATGGATGACATTGAAGGTGATACACGTAAAAGCTTTTTACTGCATTATAATTTCCCTCCGTTTTCAGTAGGAGAGACCGGCAGAATGGGCACAGGGAGAAGAGAAATCGGACACGGCCATCTGGCTGAAAGAGCGCTTACTGCTCTTCTTCCCACAAAAGAAGAGTTTCCCTATACCCTACGAATTGTTTCGGAAATTCTCGAGTCTAACGGATCTTCGTCCATGGCTACCGTATGTGCGGGGTCTATGGCATTGCTCAATGCGGGAGTACCGCTTAAAAAGCAAATAGCCGGTATTGCCATGGGATTGATTACAGAAGGCGATGCCTCTGTAGTTTTAAGTGATATTTTAGGTGAAGAAGACCATCTGGGTGATATGGATTTCAAAGTAGCGGGGACTGCCGACGGCATAACGGCTTTCCAGATGGATATTAAAATCGCCGGTGTGGATTCTTCTCTAATGAGAGTAGCCCTGGAGCAGGCTAAAGCCGGACGACTTCATATTTTAAATATCATGAATCAGACCATCAGTGAGCCTCGAGGTGAGCTTTCGGAATTTGCTCCTAAAATTATTAATATAATGATTAATGTTGAAAAAATCGGAGCGGTAATCGGTCCGGGTGGCAAGATGATTAAGAGTATTACTGAGGCAACGGGGGCTAGCATAAATATCGAAAATGACGGTAAGGTGAGTATTTATTGCAAGAATAAAGAGGGCGCGGAGCGTGCTTTAGAAGCGATTGAGCAAATTGTAGCTGATCCCGAAGTGGGAAAAATTTATACCGGCAAGGTAAAGCGAATAATGGATTTTGGTGCCTTTATTGAAATCTTACCGGGAAAAGAAGGATTATGCCATATTTCACGGTTATCGGCGACTCGCGTAAAATCCGTATCCGATGTAGTAAAGGAAGGCCAGGAGGTTCAGGTCAAGGTAATGGAAATCGATTCTCTGGGGAGAATAAATTTATGCCACGTCGATGCTCTTGGGAGCGAATCTGCCAATAAAGGCAGCTTCAACAGAGACAGAAACAGAAAACCGTCTTCATCGCACTATCGTGATCAAAAGCGAGATAGACCGAGAGAGTCTTGATAAAAAATACGCTATTACAAAATGGTATTCGAATTCTACTTGAACCACTACCCGGGGCAGATATCATTTCCATAGGGTTTTGGTTCCTTCATGGCTCAAGGGATGAATTAGCAGCAGAAGAAGGTTTCTCTCATTTCCTTGAGCACATGCTTTTTAAGGGGACGGACAAGCGTGCTACCGCTCAAATTGCCCGTGAGATTGACAGGGTGGGCGGAAGCTTTAATGCCTTTACTGAAAAAGAGGTAACCTGTATCTACTGTACCGTACCCAAAGAATATTTTTATTTTGCGGTAGATGTGTTATGCGATATCGTGTTTCATTCCAATATTCCTTCCCATGAACTGGAAAGAGAAAAAATCGTCATAATGAATGAGCTAAAAGCAAGTGATGATACTCCTGAGGAAAAGTCATTTGATCTCTTTTTAAAGAATTTGTGGAGAGATCATCCTCTTTCAAAAAGAATTATTGGCAGCGAGCATAGCTTAAAGAAAATAAATCGCGAACTGCTTCTTGCATTCTATAAAAAGCATTTTACTAAAGAAAACCTCATTATATCGGTAAGCGGTGATTTTGATGAGCAAGGGGTTATGCAGCTGTTTGGGAAGCTGCATCTGGCGTGTTCGGAAGAAATCGCATTGAGAAAACGAGCTCTACCGGAAAGAGTAATAAAGAAAGATTTTATTCCGGATAGATTCGGGCAGGCTTATATTTATTTAGGAACCTACTTAAGACCTGCACATACGATAAAGGATTATTATATTCAATTAATTTTAAGTACCTGTTTTGGAGAATCCGTAAGTTCCAGACTGTTTCAGGAAATTCGTGAAAAGCAGGGATTATGTTATAGTATCGGTACCAGCCGTATCTATTTTTCGGATCTCGGCTTGTGGATGATCTATGCCAATACTTTCCCTGAGCTCATCCCGCAACTTATTAATAAGGTTTATGCGGAATTAGCCCACCTCTATCGGGTCCCGCTTTCTAAGCAAGAGATAGCAGACGCTAAGTGTCACATACGCGGTAGCTTGATTCTTTCCAAGCCGGATCTTGAGCTAAGGATGAAGCGAATTGCCCGTCAGTATATTATTATGCAAGAACTGCTTACCTATGAAGAATCAATGACGTTGTTGGATTCTATTACCAAAGAAGATGTAGAAAAGGAAGTACAGTACCTGATGAACAGTGCAGAATACAATTTGCTTGTTTTTGGGTGCAAGGATGTAGTAAAATACCGAACATATAATTTTTCTATGTAAGATGCAATTGTCCGCATAAGCTAAAGGGGTATACTATGCAAGAAATAGATGTTCCATGTCAGGTAAAACAAGAACTGCTTCCGGAATATAAATCTCTCGGGGCTGCCGGTGCCGATTTAAAGGCGGATATCCCTGAAGATCTGGTGCTGAAACCCGGTACGCGCAGACTGATTTCTACCGGTATTCGCATAGAACTTCCCCTGGGTTATGAAGCACAGGTTCGTCCTCGATCGGGTCTGGCTATTCAGCATGGTGTGACTACTTTGAACAGTCCTGGCACTGTCGATTCCGATTACAGAGGTGAAATTAAAGTAATTCTCATTAATTTAGGGGATGAAGATTTCACAATTAAGCCCGGTGATAGAATTGCTCAGCTTATAGTGGCGCCTGTAGTACGAGCACGATTTAAAATTAAAACTCAATTAAGTCTAACCCATAGAAGTTCGGGAGGATTTGGCTCAACCGGAACATAGTATAGCAGAGTTGTTGCGTCGGCGGAAGGAAAATGCACATACTTAAGAGGATAAAATCCCATTGGACAATCAATCTCTATCTGGTAAAAGAATTAAGCTTTTCTTTTGTAGTCTCTTTTTTGTTTTTCTTTTTTATTTTTTTTATAAATCAGCTTCTGCTTATGGCGGACAATATCCTTTCTAAAAAAATTCCTCTGGGTGATGTGCTGCTTATAATTTTTTATGCTTTTCCGCTTATTTTACTCTTTGCCGTTCCTTTCGGTGCTTTGGTCGGGGCCCTTATGGCAATAGCCCGCCTTGCTTCGGATAATGAGATTCTGGCTTTACAGGCATGCGGAGTATCACTCAAGCGGATTTTTATTCCTCTTTTCATTTTAAGCATCATTCTTTCTATGCTTTCATTTTTTGTTAACGATTACTTAATTCCGGCCAGTTATCTTGAGCATAAGAAACTCTACAATAAAATACTTTATTCCAATCCTCAGATTGAACTTAAGTCTTATAGCGTGAAAAGATTCAAAAAAATCGAGACTACCATTGTGATTGGTGATGTCAAACAGTCTATAATTCATGATATTGTCATCTTCGATAAAACCGATAAAAATGAATCAAGAATAATTACGGCGGATACGGCAATTGTGGAGGTTAATAAAGAACAGATTGATGTAATCTCCCTGCGTCTGGAAAAGGTTTTTATTCAAATTATAGATCCGGCGGATCGGACTCGCTTTGAGTATTCGTTCTGTGATACCCTGATTTACAATATTCTGATAAGAGAGTTTGATGTGGAGCCGGTACCGACCCCGCTGCAAAAGACCACCTATGATGTGTGGAAGGTTGTGCAAACTAAACGCAAAGAGGTGCAGGAGCTGGAGCGAGTCGAAGCACAAAAAGCAAATGAAATTCTTTATATGCTGGCTATGGAGATCCGTAAATCTCAGGACTACTTTTATCAGTCGTCACATTGGTTAAGCACAAGAAGGTCGGAATGCGAACGCTTATGGGACGAATATATAAGGCAAAAGACAAAAAAGATATTCAATCGCGATCTGCAGCAGTATTCACTTGAGCTGCACAGAAAATTCGCTTTTCCTTTTGCCTGCATGTTTTTTATGATATTTGCTTTTCCTGTCGGGCTGTTAGCGCGTTGGAGCGGAAGAATTGTAGGATTCGGCATCGGTCTTATAATCTCAGGGATTTATTGGATATTACTGGTGGTCGGACATCACATTGGATTTAGAGAAAACTATCCGCCGGCTCTTGCCATGTGGCTGCCCAATTTTGTTGTGCTGTGTATTGGAATGTTCTTTTACTTTATGAGAATATTAAAAAAGTGAATACCTTACAGTGGATGATCTTAAAAATGTTCGGAATTGTTTTTCTCATTACTCTACTGTTCTTTATCCTTATCCTTGAGCTGGTAGATATTTTCGCCAATATCTGGCACTACATGGATAATGAGGTATCTTTAAGCGATATGCTTCTGGTTATAGTGTATTATCTGCCCAAATGTATCTCGTATGCCGTACCTGTTTCCATGCTTTTTTCCATCTCTTTTACAATGGGTACGCTTTATGCAAATAACGAGCTCATTGCCATCTTTAATTCCGGAATTAGCTTGGTAAATCTGATAACTCCATTTTTAATTTTGGGACTGGCGATAAGTATCGGGGTCTTTTTTTTTGAAGACCAGATTGTATTGGATACCGTAAAAGCAAAACGGGAACTGGAACAGGTGCTTTTAAAACGTCAAACCGCGACCTATAACCGCTCCAATTTCAGTTTCAGGAATGAAGAAGCCCGTACTGTTTATAAAGTAGATTTTTATGATGATACAAACCAGACAATGAAGGGCATTCTATTAATTCAAAAAGATGAAAACAAGAATTTCAAATTGAGCGTCAAAGCGGTTAAAGCAGAATGGAACGGAGAGCATTGGGTGCTGTCCAATTGTCAGATATATAGCTGGAACACGGCAGGCGATTTAATCATCGTAAGAAATGAAATTCAGTATAATGCACTGGATATGCAGCAAGAACCAAGAACCTTCCGTGAATCCGGTGCGGAAATAGCAGAAATGAGTTTTATTACAGCGGCCGATTGGATAGAAGATTTAAAAAAGGCCGGTCTGCCGTATGTAAAGGCATTGACCGACTTCTATAATAAATTTTCATATGCTCTGCGCACGCTGATAGTTGTAATACTAGCCAGTTCGATTGGGGGCGCTTTTAAGAAAAATATTCTCCTTATGAGCCTTTTGAGTTCTCTTATAGCATCCGTAGTATTTTTTGTTTTTCAGATGGTTACCAATACCATGGCACAAAATGGATTTTTACCGCCGTTTGCCGGCGCCTTTATTCCTTTTCTAGTATTCATAATAATAGGAGCTGTATTGTTCAAACGAACGAGAACATAGCTGAATAGAGGATTATAAATGTTTACGATTTTAAATAGAGATAAATCAACTCCTGCGCGCACTGCAAAATTACAATTAACACACGGAGAAGTAACCACTCCTGCTTTTATGCCTGTGGGAACCAATGCCACGGTGAAAGCCATTGAGCTTAACATATTAGAACAAATGGGAATCCGTCTTATCCTCTCCAATGCCTATCATCTTTATTTACGTCCCGGTATCGAGGTTATTAATCTATTTAAGGGATTGCATAAGTTTATGGCATGGCAGCATAATATACTCACAGATTCGGGAGGTTTCCAGCTCTTTTCTTTGGCTCCTTTTTGTAAGATAGAAGAGGCAGGTGTGTACTTCCGCTCGCATATCGACGGTTCTTACCACCGCTTAACTCCCGAAGCGGTAGTAGACATTCAGACCACTTTAGGCAGTGATATCGCTATGCCCTTGGATGTATGTACTCCTGTGGGTATTACCAAACAGGAAGCCCTGCAGGCAGTGGTTACAACAAGCAAGTGGGCCAAGCGCAGTAAGCAGAGATGGCATGAAGGAGTTCATAAAACTCACTCAAGCCTTTTCGGGATTATGCAGGGGAATTTTTTTAAAGATTTAAGACAAAAGAGTGCTGATGAATTAATTGAATTGGATTTTGCCGGGTACGCTATCGGAGGATTGTCGGTCGGAGAAGAAGCTCAAGTTTTTAATGAATATTTGGCTTTTACAAGTTCTTTGCTGCCGCAAGACAGACCGCGTTATCTGATGGGGATCGGAACTCCGGAGTATATCCTGGAAGCTGTCGGCCAAGGAATTGATCTCTTCGATTGTGTGTTTCCTACCAGAACCGCTCGCAATGCATTGGTTTTTACCCGCCACGGTACAATAAATTTTCGCAATAAGCAGTATCAAAATGATGTGACTGCGATCGATAAGGACTGCAGTTGTGCAACATGCCAAACCTACAGCCGTGCTTATATGAGACATCTCTTCAAAAGTAAAGAGATCTTAGCCGCTATGCTTGCCACACGGCACAATTTATATTTTATTCAGAATCTTATCAATCTCTGCCGAGCGGCAATAGCGAAGGGTAGGTTTCTGGACTTTAAAAAGAGTTTTTTAGGAGAATATACCCAAACTGGTAAGTGCTGAAGTTTTAGTTAAATATTATAAAATGTGATACCTTTTAGTATATAGAAAATCAAAAAATACCGAACACTTATAATAGAGGACAGAAAAAGTAATTTATCATGCTTTTTGTAAGGAGGTAAAAAGGGTGAGCTATATTCGTGTTACATTATGTATGATTATTTGTTTTTTGGCATTCCCACTTACCGCACAGAGTAAAGAATCCGCTCATATAGAATGCATCTATCTACAGGAATATATTGTTCAAAAAGCTTATGGGTATTTGGGTACACCGTACAGTTATGGTGATGAGAGTAAAGAAGGAACCGACTGCTCCGGACTTGTGTATGCGGTATATAAAGATGTGATTGGCACAGCTCCCGAACGCTCGGTAACAGGGCTCTATAACTCAGGTGATGAAGTAAAGGGTGCTCCCGCTCCCGGCGATCTTGTATTTTTTAATACTGTAGGCGGAATATCACACGTAGGTATTTATATCGGTGATAAAAAGTTTATTCATGCCGCATCCAAGGGTGCTAAGCTGGGGGTGATTATGTCATCCTTGGAGGAAGAGTATTATAGGACCCGCTATTTGGGCGCCAAACGTTTGTTGGATTACGGGGCTCCGGTTGTCAAAGTTGAAATACCGGAAAGTAGCGGATCTGCCAAACTCTACGCTCCGTTCACAGCCGGAATTCCGCTTTATCTGTATATCATCAACAAACAGAACTCCTTAGAATTCTTAACCGTACAGGCAGTAAAGGGAGATGAAGTAATGTTTTCAAAAAATATTCGCGTAGACCGTAGCATCCCCTATTCTCTGGTATGGTTTACTCCTGTTCCGGGTGAGTGGACTTTTATTTTAAAGAGCGAACAGGGAGAAAAACTGTTCAGCTTACAGTTTACAGTTGAGGGCTAAGAGTATTATAAAAGAAAAAAGTGTCCGCAAGAGCTCCTTTACCACAGTAGGGGTGATGATTTGTACGTTTATTTCCAGAATTCTGGGATTTTTACGTTTATTTGTTATTTCTTCAGTTGTAGGCGGTAAAGGGGCTGCAGATGTTATTAATGGAGTATTTAATCTACCAAATAATTTGAGGAAGTTATTTGCCGAAGGAGCGCTTTCATCCGCTTATATTCCAACTCTTTCAAGTGCTGTTGTAGAAGATCAATCGGGGCGGCGCCCTAAGAAAATAGCCCGGAACCTTATCTCCTTTTTACTTATAGTCCTTGTACCCCTGGTTATTGCCGCGGCTGTTTTTGCACGCCCTTTAGTACATATTTTACTTCATTTTGATGATCCACATAAAATGGACATGGCTGTCGATCTTTTTCGCTGGGTGTTCAGCTATATTCTTTTTATCAGTCTTAGTGCGATAATTATGGGTGCCCTGAATGCAAAAAACTCATTTATCATTCCGGCTATTACTCCCATTCTGTTTTCGATTTGTGTAATCTTAAGCATTTTGTTTCTCTACAGCTCGCTGGGTATCTTTTCTTTAGCCGTTGGTATACTGGCGGGGGGTATTGCTCAAATACTTTTCCAGCTGCCGTTATTTTTTAAAAAAAATTACGATATAAAGCTGGATTTTAGCTTTAATAATAAAGATTTTAAACAGATTCTTAAAAAATGGGCGCCTGCTCTTTTTTCTTCGGCTATTTTTGCCATTAATCAAGTTATTGCAATTTATTTAGCCAGTTATCTGGAAGACGGAAGCGTAACAGCATTAAGCAATGCAGTTGTTTTTATTCAGCTGCCGTTGGGAATTTTTTCCAATTCGATTGTCACTGTTTTGTTTCCCCGTATGAGTCGGCAGGCAGCTGTACGAAATATACAGGGCCTGCGGGAGTCTATGAGTTATGGTCTGCGTTTTATCTTTATTCTGCTCATACCGTCTATGCTGGTATTGATTTTTTTGGGAAGTGACATCATCAGAGTGCTCTTGCAGTATGGAAGGTTTACAGCACAAGACACAGCACGCACGGCTCTGGTGCTGGCAGGATATGCTTTAGGGCTTTTTTCTACGGGTGCTCTTTTTCTATGCCAACGCTTTTTTTATTCATTTAAAGATTTTCGTTCTCCGGCCATTGTGGCCACGCTCATTGTGGGAGTTGATATATTATTTTCCCTAGTGCTTATGAATACACCGCTGCGTGTAACCGGATTGGCAGTTGCCAATAGCATCGCATTTACAGTCGGTATGACAACACTGCTCATACTTGCCAGGCGCCGGCTTAAACGCTTTTACGGTAGAAAGATCCTGCTTACCAGTATAAAAACACTTGCAGCTATGGTTCCTCTGCTGGGTATTATTTTTATTTATCATTATGTCATTAAAAATTTTGTGGGTTTTAATAAACTGGCGTATATTTATATTATACTCATAGTGATTTTTGTATGTTTACTGGCTATGGGGGTCACGGCTCTCATGTATATCCTTTTAAAAGTGGATATTTTTTACGATCTTATAAAGAGAAGGGTAAGCAGCTTTAAGGAGGGACAGGATGGCTAAGAAATATTCTATTTTACTTTTTTTATTTTGTCTGCTTTTTTGTATATCTCTTACAGCCGGAGAACAAGACGATAAGCGCAGCTTTCTTGATGAGTGGCGGGATACCATTCAATATGGCATTGACCGTGAAATATTGGAGGTAATAAGCAAATTAAAATCACTCAAAGAAACGGCGCTCAATAAAGAATTAAAGACGCTGTTGGCCCGCTCGGTTAGTAGCGATATTCGTAAAGGTATCCTGGATTTTTTTAGTGATGTTAAATACAGCGAAGCCGAAGATATCGCCGTCGTTATATTAAAGAACTATGATAATGAGGATCCAGGGCTTTTAAGAGCCGTACTTTTTTATCTGTCTGAAATAGCTTCCAAAAAGGGAAAATCAACGATAATTGAGCTTGTTGATTATGATAATGATTCAATTTCCATCGGAGCTATCACAGCCTTAGGTAAGATTGGAGATCTGTCTGAAGTGGATATTCTGTTAGAGAAACTTGATGATGTTGATTTTCCCGAATCACGGAAATCACAGATTATTGTTGCCTTAGGAGAATTGGGCTCAAAAAAAGCTGTGAGTAAACTTATAGCAATAGTTGAAAACAGAACTGAGGACAAAGTATGGCGCATGTATGCGTGCGAGGCATTGGGAAAAATCAAAGATGCGGCGGCAATCCCGGTTATAAAAAATGTTTTTGCGGAAAACGATCCTCTGCTTAAGGCTTATGCGGCTGCTGCCTTGGCATATTTCAATATGTCCGATGTAATTGATATCCTTATCCAGGGTTTAAAGGATAACTATTGGAAGGTGCGTGTGGCTTCGGCCAAGGGGCTGGCTCGCCCCGAAGGAGCACCGGCTGTTGATATTTTAAAGTATAAAGCACTTAAAGACCCGGAACATGTAGTGAGAAGAGAGGCAATAAAGGCGCTTGGAGCAATAGGTACGGGAGAGGCCTTTAATGCCTTAAGAGAACTGTTTGAAGATGACGGCCAATCCATTGATATCCGGGAAACGGCTTTCAGTACACTTGTGGAACATGATTTGTCTCACAGTACAATTGTTTCGATTGAAAAGGTTATTATCATGTCTAATGATAAAAATAATACAAAAGCGCTTGATTTTATAGCCCGCAAGTTGAGTTCTACGAAATCAGGCGGTTTAAAATCGATTTATATTATCTTTTTGGAAAGTTCTTATTTTGTTTTGCGAATACACGGGATTCGCGGTGTGGTAACAAATAGAATCTATGATTTAAAGATAAGGATCGAGGAGCTTTCAACAGACGATCCCCATTCCTCTGTAAAAAAAGAAGCACTCAGCGCCTTGGATCAGATGTAATTAATAGCTAATCTTGTATCTCGCTCTCTCTTATAGACCGCATAAGTGCATTTATTTGTTCCAGCGGGGAGATGTATCTATGGAATGATAAGCTCAACTCATAACCCTTGGCGGAAACGGCCGGAATTTCCATTTCCAAACAGTTCTTAATCGGTCCTGCAATGTGGGGAAAAAATTCTTTTTTAAGCGGTGTGAAAGTAAATGTTCGCCCATCAAAATTTATTTCTGCGATGCGGGAGGGTACAGGTACCAGAAAAATTAAATATGAAGAATGCCCCCCGCCCACACTTAAGGATTTGCTTTTATGGATTTTGTGGATATTTCTCAATCCGATATGCCGCTTTTGCAGCTCGACGAACATTTCGATGGGGAAAGAGACGTCTGAATATTCTTGTCCGATTTTCTCACCGGTAGTTTTTATTTTCTTCGGTTCTCTGATCACTGTTGTAACGGGAGCTTGCGTATCGTCAACTACCTTAACAAATTTTTCTTCATATGATTTTTTACGAATAAAACTGATAATGAGCAGCACAATGACAATAAGAATGGCTATTCCCAAGGCAGGGAGCAGGTAATAAAATAATAACTCACGGAATTGCAAGCCTGACTCCTTTGAGTATGTAAATATAAGCTCGCCTTTGCTTGAGATTATTCTTGTATCACCTTCAAAAATGAGGGTAAGCGGCAGCCGCTTATGACCTTGTTCCAGATTCGCAGGCAGTTTAATAGGTGTATTAAGTGTAATCTCCCCTTGTGAGCTCACCCATTTTTCAATAAAGGGGGTGTCTAAGATATTTTCACCTTGGTATTCAATGCGGAGGAGCTTAATCTTAATTTCTTCCGCTTTGTTGTTTTTAATGATGAACGGTATCTCAAATTGTTTGCTCTTTTTGCCTAAGTCTTGGGGAAAAATAATCTGGGGAAAACCCGTAGTTGTTGCCAGGAGCTCTTTGTTACGGTCAGGAGAATACTGTTTTATGGTGATCTCCAATTCACGGGCCATTTCTGCCAACAGATTGGCTCTTTCATCCAAGCCGTCCGTAATTACCTGACCGGTTTTCGGATCTATGGGCGGAATTTGCAGGATATGGATATTCCACCCCTTGTTTTTTATCTGTTTTGCTTTGGCAATAAACTCATTCTTAAGTTGTGCATAATCAAGTGAACTTTCACTGCCCGGTGGGGGGTCATGGATACCGTCGGTTATGAGAATAATCAGTTTTTGACTTGAAACTGGCCTGGACTCCGTAAAATCGTAGAGGAAATGTATTGCCCCCAACAGATCGGTGTATTTGCCTATTCTTAAGGGAGCCTTTAATTGAGCAACTTTATTCTTAATGGCTGCTTTTGTGCTGCCGTTTAGTATATGTTCGGTAATTTCAACTCTAGCTTTTTCGGAAAACTGTAATAAATGGAAGGTATCGCCTTTGTGCACTATTTCATCAAGCATGGAATTAATTAAATAGTTGACGATATCATCAAATGGCTGCCACAGGCTCCATGAGGTGTCTACCATGACAATTACATCAATGTTTTCACTCCACAGAAAACAGAGATTTAATAGAAGTAAAACGATTATACATATTTTTTTCATAGTACCGCCTTTGTAATTTTTTTAATTTGGTAATGAAACTCCTGTTCATTTATTTCAAATTTTAATTCCTGACCAACCTTTTGGTTAAAAAGGGTTGTGCCCAGAGGAGATAAATACGATATAATGTTTTTACTCGGATTCGATTCCCAAGGCCCGAAGATAGTATACTCTTCATCTTCGTTAGTCTGCAGATTTAATACTTCCACAGTTGTACCAAAAGAAACCTTATTTAGATCAACACCGGTTTCATTAAATATTTCTGCATTTTGTAGTTCTTCCTGTAATTTTGAGGCTGATGTTTTTAAGAGCTCCTGTTTTTCTAACGCGGCCTTGTATTCGGCGTTCTCCCGTAAATCTCCCTTTTCCAGTGCAATCCCAATTTCTTGGGAATTTTCGGGTATTTCCACTTCGATTACATTTTTTAAGGCTTTCTGCTTTGCTTCATATCCCATTCTCGTTACGATCAGACGCCCTCGCACCTTTTCTTTTTCGTGCTCACCTATAAAATGAAAACTCGGATATTTGGTTTTAATTTTCTGTTTAAGCTGTATTTTAATTGAAGGATCCAGATCTTTTATATCATCTACCAATGTATAAAGTCTGGTAATGGAATCTTCATCCGCATTCATTATATGGGTTAACAGCCGGCCTTCCTCAAAAAGGAAATGCTGAATCTGTTTGTTAAGCTTGCGGTTAAGACTCACATCTCTGCGGTTTTTAATCTCTCTGAAGGTGATGTCCAGTAGATGGACCATGCAGATGAGAATTTTTTCATTCTCCACGCCCAATTTTGGAAACCATTGTTCGCCGATCATGTTGCGTACAAACCAGATAAACGGCTCGCGCAACTCACGATAGTGGCCCTGGAGATTGTTAAAAAGCTCGGTGATTTTATTTATACGGCTGTGAGCGATTAATTCTTCAATAATAAACCGGTTTAAATAAAATTTGAAAAGCTCGATATAATAATCCTCCCAATTTTCTACATGTCGTTTGAGCTGGATTAAAAACTCTTTCTTTAGTTCGGTATCGTCGATTTTACTGAAGATAGCCACTTTGTCTTCAGTCTGATCCAGGAGTTGCTTGAAATCGTACTGCAGCTCAGGATTGAGAAACGGATATACCGCTATGATTTTCTGGACGAGGAGAAAGCTGGCAATGACAAACTCGGTTGCTGTTGAGTAGCTTTTGGCAAAACCTGCGAAGTAGGAAAACATTTCGTTAAAGTACTCCGAATCAGGATCCGAGTGATTTAAAAAATCTTGTATGGTTTTTACCCGGTTAAAGAAGTTTTTTTCAGCCTTAAATTTATTGAATGTTTTTTCCTCAAAACTTATGGGTTTATCTCTTACCATAAAGTGGTCCAATTTATCAGGATAGTTACCGAAAATCGGATTGGTTTTTAAAATTTTTCGCGCTTCCGAACTCCATTTTGACCATTTGCTCGTAGAGAATAGATCCGGTACAAGTTCGGTTTTTATCTGTTTCACATTTGCCATATTATCAAAGCTCTTTATTATTATTTTCAAGGCCCATACCGGGTTTTCTTCTATTTGCTTTGCCAGTTCCTTTTTATCCTTGGTTGCTTTTAAAACCCAGATATGTTCGTTTCCCAATGTTTTGAGAGCGCTTACCGCCATTTTTAATGACATTTTATGATTTTTTTTGTTGGGAAAATCGATAATAAATATATCGTCTTTAATATTCACGATTTTTCCTATGCCCCAACTGCGGTGATATACGAAGTTTCCCTCATCAAAAGAGATATGCTTCTCAAAATCAGCCATTGCTTCATGCACATTACGCCAGCTTTGATTTAAATTGGATATTTTGATGTAAACATCCAGATGGCTGTGATCTTTAAATTTTTCTTTAAAACAGGTAATGAGTTCTTTCCTCGTATTAAAGTCTTTGGGGTTATAACTTAAAATGCGCTGTGCGATTTCAATAGCCGCATCCCATTCTTCACTCTCGATATAAATGGGGAAGAGTAGTTCTAAAAGAGAGGCAGCTCGTTCTTTACTTAAGTTCTTAACAATCTTTTTTTCAATATTAAAAAAGAAATCAAGATCGTCCCTAATATATTCAATAAGCTTTACCCAAATGTCTTTTACATTTGAATACATTTTTTTATTGATGTAACGGTGCAGGACTTTCTTATAGTATTCAA
Organism: uncultured Spirochaetaceae bacterium; assembly: GCA_964514135.1. GTDB lineage: Bacteria > Spirochaetota > Spirochaetia > SZUA-6 > RPPD01 > JAFGGG01. Next base: position 45,227 of record CAZEPL010000006.1, read on the forward strand.
CTGCTCCTTCGAGATCACTATCCTTTTCCTTCTTTTCTGCCAGCTGTCTTACAATCTCTGTTTCGTCATAATCTACTTTTATAAGGCGTTCCCAGATTTTGAATTTTTTATTTTCTTCATTTTTATTGATGTGAGATTCTGCCAAAGTGCGGAGGGCGAATTTGTTTTCGCCAAAGTCCAGAATACGCGTACATAAATATTCCACGATGTTCCATTTGTGGTTATCTGCAAAAATATTTATCAATATCACAAGATGGGAGTCGTCAACCAGATGCTTGCTCAGTGCAAAGACGCCTGAAATATAGAGGGCAATTATACTGTTTTTAGTATGCTGTAAGTGTTCGTCGCAGAGTGCTTTTACCTCTTCTCGTAAACCTTCCTCCGTGGTGGTGCGGATAATATTGTCAAGCTCCTTAAAATTGTTAATACTATAGCTATTAAGTGTCGCTCTGGTCCATTTTTCTTCGTTTAATAATTCGTTAATGCTTTTTAGAATATCTTCTGCCATGATTTCCTCTCTCGTTAGAAGTTTTTAGTTTATATATTTCATATATATGTTTTCATCCAATTCTTTAATCTTTAAAAGCAGATCATCTATATCTGCCTGTGGCGCTTTGATGCTTAGGTAATGGTCCATCAGCCAAAAGAACTTATTAAGAAGCAGTGGTATGATCTTCCCTGCAGCTTCACTTTTTTCGCACAATTTGCTTTCCAGAATACTGATGGATTGTTTAAGTTTCCCGATTTCAATGGGTTTTAACTCACGCTTAATATTAAATATCCCATAGATAGTACCAAAGACCGGTATCCAAAGCCTTAGTTCCGATTTTTTTATGCCGTTTTGCTTCATTTTTTCCAAAAGGGTATGGAAAAAGGGCGATTCGATCGCGGAAATATCTATGGCCTCAGGATCTATAAAAAAGGCTTCTCTGAAAAACAGTTTTGAGGCTTTCATTTCATCTACTTGGGCATAACAGTCCGCCAGATCTGCTAAAACCTGCGGATCATTCCTTTTTGTCTGGTGAGCGTGTTCCAGAACTTCAATCGCACTTTCATAATTGCCCAGCTCTTTATGTATCCTGCCGATTTTTAGCAGACTCTCAAAGTCAAGCAGCTCTTTTGAATCTGCAAGTTTTAAATAATTTTCTAAAGCCAATGTATATACATAGTGCTTAATATTATAAAAACAGTTTGGAGCTATATCCGGTAATGAAGAAGTATAGTTTAAAAAATTATTCCATTCGGTCATAAGATATTCACTCTGGGAATAGTGATCCAATTCCCTTATTTTGTCCTTTCTTTCCTGCCAAAAAAAAGCACACTGCAGAGCCTGTTCGATTTCTAATCGCTGTTTGTCTGATTCCGCCGCCTTTTTCATTAATTCAATACTGGCTTGAAATTGACCTTGTTTAAGAGCATCGTAAGCTTTCTTTAGCATTTGATTAACTTCTTTTTTCTGTACCACGAGCTTTAATATTTAACACATTGCAGTAAACTGCACGTTATCATTGGCATAAATCCCTTAAAGCATAACAAGATTTATGCCAATGAGAGTATTAATGGTATTTACTTTATTATTATATCAGCCTGAAATTTTTAGTCAATTGAGTATAATATTTTAATTCGGATTTTCAAATTTTATATTAAACATAGCAAAATCCCTTGCGAAAAAACGTATAAATCCTTAGAGTAACAGCAAGCAACATACCACCAGCAAAACTGGTGGTATGTGGGGGAGCACCCCATGGGGGTGCAGGGTGGAAGAAAAAGCCACCACCTATTTAGCAACTATTAAACCACTACCATCGGTGGTGGCTTTTTCTGAAGTATATTTAAGATAAAGGATATTGATTATGCAGCAAAGATCTGTTCTTATTGCCCCTTCTCTTTTATCCGCCGACTTTAGCGATATGCGGAGTGCACTCAAACTTATAGAGCAAGCAAATGGAGATTGGGTTCATTTTGATGTGATGGACGGGAATTTTGTGCCGAATATTTCTTTCGGCGCTAAAATGGTAGCGGATCTGCGCCCGCTTTCGAAACTGCCCTTTGATGTGCATCTCATGGTAAGAAGACCGGAGAGACATGTTAAGCGTTTTGTAAAGGCCGGAGCGGATTATATTACTATACATATGGAAGCCGCGGTACATATACACCGCTTACTTTCATATTTAAAAGATAAAAAGGTCGGGACAGGAATTACGATTGTACCCTCAACCCCGGTAAGCAGATTATCCGAAGTACTGCATATGGTTGACATTGTGCTTGTAATGACCGTAAATCCCGGTTTTAGTGGTCAAACCATGATAGATGAGTGCCTTAAAAAAGTCCGGCAATTAAAGGACATTAAGAAAAAAATGGGGTATAATTTTTATATCGAAGTGGATGGCGGTATAAATCGTTCAACCTATGAACGCGTGCTTAGTGCCGGCGGAGAGGTATTGGTAATGGGATCATCCTTTTTTTGTGCAGAAGATCCGCATGGAGAGATTGCCTCTATTAAGGGAGGAAAATAACGATATAGTTTGTAATTATTTACGTCGAAAAATTATAAGAGGCTAAGGAATTACTATGAAAAAGAGCTTTTTTTTTGTTTTTGTTGTTGTGTATTTTATATTTATCCCCGGTATCGGACAGGCAACTAATGATAAAGCTAAAATAATCTTAAATCAGGGTATTGAGTATTTTAAAAATAATCAATTCGATCTTGCTGCGCTGCGTTTCCGCGATGTTACCCAGAACGACCAGTTTAAAGAGTACCACGGATTTGCCTATTTCATGCTTGCAAAATCCTATATGGCTCTAAGGAATTTTGGCAGTGCCGCTAAAAACCTTGAGTATTTTCTGATAAATTACCCGGAGCATACCTATTATTCGGAGGCCTTCTATCTGAAAGGTAAATTAATTTATTATCAAGGTGATTTTGAAAGCGCAATTAACGTATTAAAGGATTTTATTAACACATATAAAAATTCCCCTTTTATACCGAATAGTTATTTTTTTGTCGGTGAATGCCTTTTTTATCTCGGCCATTTCGACGAAGCCCAGACTTTTTATGACTATGTACTGCAAAAATATCCCGCCAGTTATAAGGTGGAAGCAGCACGCTATCGTATATCACTCATCGGTTTTAAAAAACGTGAAACGGAACTTTTAAAACTGTTAAAATGGAGTTATGAAGATTCTCTCAATGCGATAGAAGAATATCAGAGAAGAGAAAGAACCTATGAACAGGTTATTACCGCGTATCAAAAGCGCCTGGCCGGGGAGGGCATTGAACCCGGTTCTGACATTGCCGAATTACAGGAACAGCTCAAAGAAAAAGATAAAGAGATCGAAGCTTTAAAAAAAGAGATTTCGGATCAAAACAAAAAAATTGCCGCTTTGGAAAAGGGAGTTCCGGTAGAAACTGTCGAAGCAAGCGACCTGGAGGCCGAGCGTGAAAGGTTGCAACAGATAGAGGAGCTCTTAAATCTTAAGGAGCAGGCACTCAAGACAAAGGAAGAGTATTTTAAGCAGCTGTTGGAAGAGCTGGAGAGTGAATAATGCGAGTCGGCGTGTCTAGAGCAGTTTTTTTTCTGCTTTGTTTTCTCTGCATTACCCGACTTAATGCTGTGGAAATAAAAAAGGATAGAATAAAACTCATACTCCATGAAAACAGCGGTATTTTTTCACTCTATTATCTTGAGGATAAGGAAAAAGGTAAGTATATTCCTTTTTTGTTAGATAAAGATCCCCGTACATCATTCTTAAGCATTAGTCTTTGGAACAATATTCATAGAATGGGTGAAAGCGGTGAATTTATAGAAAGAATTGAACTGACCGCAGACGGAGCAAGATTTATTTGGATATCAAAAAAGCTTGAAGTAATTCAGGATTTTATAATTCAGGGAGCCCAGGTAAAAATCGTTCTGGTTTTATTTAACATTTCACAAGCGGATCAAAGTGTGGGTGTGCGCTATCTTTTTGATACCTATTTCGGCGAAAAAGCAGGACCTCATTTTGTAACGGATACGGGGATTGAAATAAACAAAGAAACAACTATCGCCTCTATAGGGTCACTCGCTTACTGGGTATCTCCTCTTAAAAAGGATACGGGGAATGAAAAAATCGGCATGCGTGTGCTTACCAGGGGTTCGGGGGTCACGCCGGCGGACAAAGTTATTTTTGCCAACTGGAAGCGTTTAAAGGAGAGCCTGTGGAACTATCGTACGGACGATATGCGAGATTTTAACGATCTCCCTTATTCGGTGAATGATTCCGCGGTCTGTCATTTTTACAATCCGCTGGTTCTTAAGAGCGGGGAGAATAGAAAGATAGTAATTATAATAGGTAACAGATCCGAACCGCCTCCGGATTATTCAGAGCTTGTTGATTCTACCAAGCCCATAAAAAAGGATCTGCTAAAAGAAACAAGCACTGTGGTAGAGGATGCGGGGAGTAATGCCAATTATCCGGTAAATTATTTGGATATTATGAATAACATGGATTCTATTAATAAAGTGATCAAGGATATCAATCAGAAAATAAATGCAGGGGAAATGGTCTCTGCTGCTGAGATTGATGCTTTTAGAAAAAATATAATCGAAGTTGAAAAAATTATCAGTCAATAGAGCTTCTTGCAAAAATGTTATTTTTGCAAGAAGCTCCTGAAATGGAAATTGCTGACTTATTATGGTATAAAGAATAAGTATTTTACTAACTTAATATATTTTGAGTTTTGCAATTTCCTCAATAGTATGATATTTAATAATAACTACCTGTAAAAGATACAATTTGTATAAAAATTGAAATGAAAGATTTAAAGAATACAAAACAAAAAAAGAGTCTCGCTAAAGCAAAAAGACTCTTTCAGGGTAAGAACTTTAAGGCTGTAATAGATCTTTTAGAACCGCTCATATTTAAATATCGTGATAGTTTCCTCTTTTATTATATGCTGGGAACCTCCTGCCTTTATATGGGTGATTTTGGAGGAGCTTATTCCTATTTACGGAGAGCACATCAATTACGTGATGAGCATGTGGAAACCCTCATGGGTTTAGCGGCTGCCGACCTGAAAAAACGCGATACAGAGGAAGCATTAAAGAACTGGCTCCGAGTTGTGGAACTGGATGCAAAAAACAAGAGAGCAAAGCGCGGCCTGGAACTGCTTAAAAAAGGGATGGACGAAGAGAGTATTTCCGCTTTTATTGATAGCGGCAAACTCTCGAAACTGTTCCCGCCGGTTAAAAAGAATTTTCCTTTTTATATATTGTTAATTGCGGCCGGTATTTCATTTCTGCTCATTGGAGGTTATGCGCTTATTGATTATATCCTCTCTTACACACCTTCAACACGAAGCGAGGTTGAAAAAGTAACTCTAACGCCTTCCCATGCACCCTTAATAGAATATTCGGGTGAATATCTTTACACATTTTCAGAACAAGAAGTGAGTGAAATCTTCAAGCAGGCAAAACAGTATTTTCTTAGTTACAGAGATAATTTGGCGGTTGTAGAATGCAACAGGCTTATAAACTCTAATGCGGTCTTCGGGATTAAAGAAAAGGCCAAAATATTAAAAGGTTACGCACAAAAACCCACTTTTACTGATTTTAAGGATGCTTTTACTTTTGAGGAGGTTTTAAGTGAACCCATACTCTATGACGGTTGTTATGTAATGTGGAAAGGCAAAGTTACTAATTTAGTGATTGAGGACGATAACATGAGGTTTGATTTTTTAGTCGGTTATCATGAAGAAAAAGAGTTTAAGGGTGTAGTACCGGTTGAATTGGATTTCGCCGCAAAAATAGAAGACGGTTATGCCATGGAGTTGCTGGCTCAAGTATTTGTGCATGAAAAATCTTTAACTTTAAAAGTAGCTTCACTACGCAGGCTTATACCCGGATTGTAACTATATGCGCGCAGTGGTACAAAGAATCAAAAATGGGTCGGTACATGTGAATAATAAGCTGGTAGCTGCTATTTCCTGCGGCCTTCTGGTATATTTGGGCATTGGGGAATCCGATGAAGAAGAGGATCTTCACTATTTAAAAGAGAAGATCATCAATTTGAGAATTTTTGCAGACAGTGAAGGAAAAATGAACTGTTCGCTGCTTGATGTGGGCGGCGAACTGCTTGTTGTCTCTCAGTTCACTTTATTTGGCGATACACGAAAGGGACGCAGACCGTCATATGGTGATGCCGCAGCTCCGCTAAAAGCTGAAAAGTTCTACAATCAATTTATTGAGGAATGCAAGAAATTAAACATCGCGGTGAGTTCCGGAGTTTTTGGCGCCATGATGGATGTAAAGTACACTAACTGCGGACCGGTGACCATACTATTGGATTCTAAAAAGCTTTTTTAACCACAGATTACACAGATTTCTAGAGATTAAGATTATAC
>CAZEPL010000006.1:51708-54261 GCA_964514135.1 uncultured Spirochaetaceae bacterium
TTGAACCTAAGGTCTAAAGACCGTGATATTATTTATTCTTCTAAAAGCCCTGCCGCTACTTTGCGTGCCAGTTTTACAATATCACGGTTGCTTGACAGACAGGCCATTGTTATACAGAGCTCTGCGAACTCAGGTTTCTTAAGTTCGCTCATAACCTGCAGCAGTGCTATCAGCTCTTGATCCACGGCCTTTTCCACATAACCGTTATTTTTTTTTAATAATGAAATAATATATTCCGCTTCTTGAGCCAGAACCGTATGGTAACTGTCTTCGCCGGCAAGGGGAATGAGCCTGATTATTTGCTGTTTAAAACCGGGAGAACCAATATTGGGAAGATTGACAATGAGCTGGTGCAGGGCGGTTTTGTTTTGATCATAGCGGGTCTTTAATAGCGAGTGATCCTGCTGTGGATCGAACAAAGCAGACAGAAGTACTTCGAGCAAGTTTTCATGTTTATAAAATTCAATTCCTGTATAAGTAGAGAAGATGGCTAAAATAATATCTTCAACGTAAGAATCAGGGCGTTCGGCAAGGGCTTGCATAATGCTCAATGCGGTTTCATAATCGTCACTGAAAATAATATCAATAATCTGTGAGTTCATGCTGCTGTCGCTTTGGGTAACCCAATCGGCAATACTTAAGGGAAGGAGAGGCTGGAGTATAATCGTAAAAAGGATTAACATGCATAACAAACTTTTAAGATTCATGATATAATTATCGACTTATAACAGCAATTTTAAAAATGTACAAAATGAGAATTGCTTGATTTATACTATTGACCACAAAAATTGAAAAAGGATATTATGAAAATGAAAGCAGTATTATCATTTTAACTGTATTAGCTGTATGAGAGGGGGAACTAAAATGACAAATGGTGTTAACAGGCAATCGATCAATCAGTCTGCTTCTTTCAAAGATAAAACTCAGGCTTTGGAAGCTGCACGGCTTCACATTGAAAAACAGTTTGGCAAGGGTTCAATTATGAAGTTGGGCAATGGAGCTTCCAGAGTAAGGATAAATGTTATACCTACGGGATCCATTCTTTTAGATGCTGCATTGGGTGTAGGGGGGTATCCCAGAGGGCGTGTAATTGAAATATACGGCCCGGAAGCTTCGGGTAAGACTACTCTGGCGCTTCATGCCATTGCCGAGGCTCAGAAGCTGGGCGGTATTGCGGCTTTTATCGATGCGGAACATGCGATGGATCCGCTCTATGCTAAAAACTTGGGGGTAAATATCGACGAACTGTGGGTTTCACAGCCGGATAACGGAGAGCAGGCTTTGGAAATAGCGGAATCCCTGGTTCGCTCCGGAGCTGTTGATATAATTGTTGTGGATTCGGTAGCTGCTCTTACGCCTCGTGCCGAGATTGAAGGTGATATGGGTGATTCTCATATGGGGCTTCAGGCAAGGCTGATGAGCCAGGCCTTGCGCAAACTGGCAGCGACTATCTCAAAATCGGGAACATGCTTAATTTTTATTAATCAGATCAGGATGAAAATCGGTGTGATGTTCGGCAATCCCGAAACCACCACCGGAGGAAATGCCTTGAAGTTTTATTCTTCGGTCCGTCTGGAAGTGCGAAGAATCGAGACTATCTCCAAAGGCAGTGACGATGCTATCGGCAACAGGGTGCGGGTAAAAGTATCGAAAAATAAGGTGGCCCCGCCTTTTCGCAAGGTTGAGCTGGAAATTTTATTCGGAAAAGGTATTTCTGCTTCCGGCAGTCTATTGGATGCTGCGGTGGAGCAGAATATTATCAGTAAAACCGGCAGCTGGTATGCCTATGGTGAAGAGAAGATCGGGCAGGGCAGAGATAATGCCAGGGCCTTTTTAGAGAATAATCCCGATATCTTTAATGAAGTAGAAAAAAAGCTGAAACAGAAACTGTTTCCGCCTTTGGAAACAAAACCGGAAGTAAAACCAGAAGTAAAACCGGAAGAGGCTGCTTCTGCCGAAGATAAATAGTTCTTAAAACTGTGATGGAATGCATTTTTCTCTCATTAGGATCTAATCTTGGTGATCGTGTTAAAAATATTGAAGATGCCATAGCTGATCTTAAACGGATTACGCAAGGCTTGAAGGTATCGCGAATTTATGAAAGCGAACCGCTCTATTTTACTCGTCAACCGCGATTTCTCAACACTGTTTTATGCGGTTATGTTAAAATGAGCGCGAGCAAGCTTTTAGCTTACATTCTTGGGCTTGAAAAGAGTATGGGGCGCAAGCGGAATAAAGCACAGCGCTATGGCCCACGGCTTGTAGATATAGACATACTGCTTTATGGGAATACACATATAACTCAGCATGATCTTATTATCCCGCATCCAAGGATGTATGAAAGAAAATTCGTAATTTTGCCGCTTATTGAGCTTGCCCCTACCTTAAAAGATCCGGAGAACGGTCAGCTTTTTTGGAAATACTTGTTAAAAATGAGAGATCAGGGAGTTTACTTTCATTCATTCTCGCGTTATAATGAAGAGACCTATTATATAACGTGCTGAATCTTTAAAATCAGCTTACAGCTACATATACTAGCATTGGCGTAATTTT
>CAZEPL010000006.1:54361-74280 GCA_964514135.1 uncultured Spirochaetaceae bacterium
TGCTGAATCTTTAAAATCAGCTTACAGCTACATATACTAGCATTGGCGTAATTTTTATTATTTTTACAAAAATTATGCCAATGCTAAATTGCGGTTTACCGCAATTTAGATAATTTTAGTGGAGTTTTCTTCAATTATGGATCAAAATACATTTTTAGTCGGTGAGTTTGAAGGTCCATTGGATTTGCTTTTGTTTCTTATTAAAAAACAAGAGATTAATATCTATGATATTCCGATTGCCAAGATAACCGAACAATATTTAGCGTATTTGGAATATGCTTCCCAGATTGAGCTCGATAATCTCACTGATTTTTATTTAATGGCGGCCACTCTCCTCTATATTAAGTCAAAAATGCTCCTGCCTGTGGAAGTGAACCTGGATGAGGAAATAGAAGATCCCCGCAAGGAATTGGTTGAGAAACTGATTGAATATCAAAAGTATAAAAAATTAAGTGAGCTCATAGCCGTGCAGGAAGATCAGTCCGAGTGGCTTATCGAGCGTAAAAGCCAACAGAACATTTTACCGTTTCCCGACGAAGACATCTGGCAGCAGATCGATGTGTGGGATCTGTTAAAGACGTTTTCTTCTTTAGTGTCTTCGTTATCCACAGAACAGATTATTGATTTATATGAAGAAGTAACTATCAATGAAAAAATTACCCTGATTCGGGAGATGATTGAACAGAAAGATGAATTCCTGTTTACGGATATCTTAATAAAATCACATTCGCTTTTAGCAATAATCTGTTCTTTTCTGGCAGTGTTGGAAATGGTAAAGTCAAAAGAGATAATAGTTTTTCAGAATAAAATGTTTGGTGATATTAGAGTAAAATCACATTCACAAGCCACAACAGCATAGTTAATTAAGAGGAGAAAGAGCATGCAAGTGTTAGACAAGCAGGTGGCTTTAATCGAAGCCATTTTATTCCTGGAAGGTGATGCTGTAAGCGAGGCTCTCTTGGCAAAAGTATCGGGACTCGCTAAGCCTGAAGTGCAGCATGCATTAGCTCGGCTTAAAGAAATATATAGTAAAGACGAGCACGGGCTTGAGCTTGTTGCTCTGGCTGGCGGGTATATGTTTGCCCCTAAAAAGCAGTTATGGGAATATCTAAAAATTCGTTACGGCAAAAAAGCGGAAGCTCGGCTTTCGCGGGCTGCCATGGAAACACTGGCTATTATTGCCTACTCTCAACCCATTACCAGGAGTGAGATTGAAAGCATACGAGGTGTCTCTTCGGATGCCATGATTAAACTCCTTGTAACCAGGGAATTTATTAAGGAAGTAGGAAAAAAAGATGTTCCCGGCAAACCGCAGCAGTATGGCACGACGAAAGATTTTCTAAAGCATTTTAATCTGGGCAGTATCTCCGATCTGCCAAAATTAGATGAAGTTGAAAGAAGGAAATTTGAACTCCGTTGATGATATACGTCTTCATGTATATCTGTCGCGCTGCGGTGTTGCATCGAGGAGAGCCTGTGAGAAGATAATTCTTTCAGGCCGCGTGTGTGTAAACGGTAAAGTTGTCAACACGCTTGGTTTTAAGATCGGAAAACAGGATAAAGTAACCTTAGACGGTATTGAAGTCAGCCTGGTGCGAAGAATTGTTTATATTGCGCTTAATAAGCCGGAGGGATATCTCTGTGCGAATTCAGATCAATATGGCAGGCTGCTTGCTAAAGAGCTTTTTCTGCGTGAGATTCCGGAAAGGCTGTTTCATGTAGGCCGGCTTGATTATTTGTCCAGCGGATTGATTTTTTTTACTAATGATGGTAATTTCTCCAAGCTTATTAGCCATCCCAGATATGGTGTTGAAAAAGAGTATCTTGTAATTTCAAATAATATGATAAGTGATGAAATGCTTGATAAATATGCAGCAGGCGTAAAAATTGAGGGAGTAAGCTATAATGCCAAACGTTACAAACGTCTTTCGTCAAAAAAGATTCAGTTAACTCTTGTTCAAGGCAAGAATAAGGAGATACGAAAGGTGTTCAGAGCATTCGGCGCAGCAATTAAGACATTACAGCGGATACGGATCGGTATTGTAACCCTGGGAGGTCTTGGAGTCGGCAAGTTCCGCCATCTGACCTTAGACGAAGTAAATTGGTTTTTTGAGAAGGCGAAAGCTTAGAGATAATCGGAGTCAATCTGTGTCAAAATTTAGAACTGTTGAATTTAATAAGTTCTGACTTGACCATAGCGAAAGTTTGTGAGAACATAGGTAGTTATTTTTATTACACAGAAAGGTTCAACGAGAAACAGCTATGCCTGAATTGAATGAAGAAAATCTTTCTCAAGATAATCTGCAGGAACAGTACTTGAAAGCAGCTGATACCCTTAAAGAAGGGCAGTTGATACAGGGCTCTGTCATTGAAGTATCGGATGAGTTTGTTTTTATAGATGTGGGTTATAAATCAGAAGGCAAGATACCTTTAACCGAATTTGCAGACAAACCTAAAATCGGTGACAGCGTAAAAGTTATGCTGCTTTATAAGGAAGGTAGAAACGGCCAGGTAATCGTATCCAAACGTAGGGCGGATGAAATCGATTTTTGGCATCAGCTCAGAAAGTGCTATAAAGAACATCTCCCGGTAGAAGCTGTTATCGTAAAAAGCGTGAGGGGCGGGTTTGAAGCCAAGATACAGGAGCACGCGCTCGCGCATGTACCGCTGTCGCAGGTCGATATCCAGAAGGTAGAAGATCCTGAAAGCTTTATCGGATTAAAATCGCAGTTTTATATTGAACGTATTTTTAAGAGTGGTCAAAGAAGAATAGTTTTGTCCAGACGGGCATGGCTTGCGGATAAAAGCAGACAGCAGCAGGATGATTTTTTTGAGATAAAAAATGTCGGTGATGTGGTTGAGGGAACCGTAAAGAGTTTTGCCTCATTTGGTGTATTTATTAATTTAGGCGGTTTTGACGGACTTTTGCATAACAGTGATATAAGTTGGAGTAAAACAGTAAAAGCCAAAGAGGTTTTACATAAAGACGATAAGGTAAAATTAAAAATCATATATATCGATAAAGACAAAAAAAAGATAAGTCTCAGTTTAAAAGAATTAACCCCGAATCCTTGGAGCAGCTTTGAAGACAGATATGAAGTGGGCGATATAGTAAAGGGTAAAGTTACAAAACTTGTTGAGTACGGCGCATTTATCGAACTCGAACCGGGCATTGAAGGATTAGTACATATCTCGGAGCTCTCTTGGGTCAAGAAAGTACGGCATCCCAAAGAGGTGCTCAAAGAAACTGATATGGTTGAAGTCAAAATCCTTGACTTTGATCTTCATGATGAGAAGGTTTCTTTGAGCTTGAAGCATGTACTTAAGAATCCTTGGGATGATATAGACAGGCGTTATCCCGAAGGAAGCAGAATTAAGAGAACCATAAAAAATCTTACCGCAAGCGGTGCTTTTTTGGAAATTGAAGCGGGTATAGACGGCTTTTTACACGTTGATGAAATATCATGGACTCAGCATATTAAACAATCAAAGGATGTGCTTAAAGCCGGCGCTTTAATTGAAGTTATGATTTTAAACATCGATAAAGAAAATAAAAAGATCCGCTTGGGTTTAAAGCAGCTCTCCGATGATCCCTGGCAGGCATTACAAAGCGTCTTCTCAAAAGGAAATATAATTGAGGGAGAGATAAAAACCATAAAAGAAACCGGAATAGAACTGGAAGTACAGGGCGGTATTAAGGGTTTTATCAATAGATCCCAGATATGCGATCCTACGCTTGAAAAAATCAATGAGGTAATAGCACGATACAAAGTCGGTGATAGAATAAAGGCTTCAATAATAGAGCTTGCTCCGAAGAGAAAAAAGCTTGGACTTTCTTTAAGGGATTATGCAGATAAGCAGCGTGCCAAAGATATGGAGAAATACCTTCATGATGGAGAAGACCAGATCGAAAAAGCAACGCTGGCTGATATTATTAAAGAAAAGGAAGTTAAGTAATACGGACTTTTAAAATATCATGTTAAATTTTGATATTAATCGAAAAAAGCTAGAGACATTAATAGAAATTAATACACTGATTAACTCAAACTATGATGATATTAAGGTTCTGTTAACGCAGATTATTGAATCCGCTACCAGGCTTACCGAAGGCGAGGCTTCTTCCCTGATTTTAGAAAATCCGGAAAATAAAAAGCTCTATTTTGAAATAGCCCTGGGCGAAAAGGGTGCGGATGTCAAGCGTTTCTCTCTAAAAAGCGGTGAAGGTATTGCCGGCTGGGTATATGAAAAAAACCGCTCACTTATAGTTAACGATACGGACATGGATACGAGATTCAAATCCGACATAAGCGAGAAGATTCAATTTCCCACCTCATCCATTCTGGCAGTGCCCATGCGGGTAAAGGACAGGTGTGTGGGGGTAATTGAAATTCTCAATAAAAAGGACAGTAAGAATTTTAACGATGAAGATCTGCAATGGCTTGAGATTTTCGCAACTCAAGCTGCCATTGCCATCCAGAATGCACGCTCGTTTCAGAAAATCAAAGACCAAGTCTCTCTGCTGCATGACCAGATTCAAACAGCACCCGGGTACCATACATTTATCGGGAATAGCAAGCCCATCATCGAAAAACTGGAAATCGCCAAAAAAGCGGCGGAAACCGATTCTTCGGTGCTGCTGCTGGGTGAGAGCGGAGTGGGTAAAGAGCTGTTTGCAGAGCAGATTCATCTTCACAGTCCGCGCAAAGATAATGCTTTTATCAGAGTTAACTGCCCCGCACTTTCCGAAAGTCTGCTGGAGAGTGAGCTCTTTGGCCATGTAAAGGGAGCATACACCGATGCTATTGCAAATCGCAGGGGACGCTTTGAACTGGCGGACAGTGGAACTATCTTTTTAGATGAAATCGGTGATTTACCTCTTTCGGTTCAGGCAAAATTGCTGCGAGTAATTCAGGAAAAGACGTTTGAGCCTCTAGGAAGCTCCAGCTCTATCAAGGTTGATGTGCGGATAATTGCCGCTACCAATAAGGATATAGAGAACGAAGTAAAACGGGGAAGATTCCGTTCGGATTTATACTATCGCTTGAATGTTCTGCCCATTTATATTCCTCCGCTTAGGGAGCGTACTTCCGACATACCCCTCTTAGCCGACTTTTTTCTTACCAAGTTTAAACGGGAAACAAAGAAGCAGATGAAGGGATTTTCGGATGAAGCAATAGAAGTGCTTTTTTCATACTCATGGCCGGGGAATGTAAGAGAGCTTGAGAATGCAATTGAACGCGCAGTAGTAATCTGTCAGGATGAGTATATTACACCTCAGGCTTTAAGTTTAAATAATCAGGTTGTTCCGGAAGAAGAGCGTTATAAGGGAAAAACCCTTAAGGATGCGATAAACTTGTTTAAAGCCTATTTTGTAAAAAAGGCTCTGGAAAAAAATAACTGGAATCAGACAAAAACCGCCGGTGAACTCGGCATTCAACGCACATATCTATCGCGACTCTTAAAGGAGTTGGCAATAAATAAAGAATAAGGAGTTGTTATGCATAAAGCACACAGCACGGAAACCCAAATGGGTTTCGGCGATAAGCTTGCTCAATTCATACAGAAAAATCGTGTTTTAATTTTTTCGGTTACGATAATTATTATCGTAGGCCTTGTGGTTTTTTTAGTATGGGCGACTATATCCGAGCAGATAAGCAAGACCTCGACGCAAAAGGCCGAAGAGCTGCAGGAGAGATACGAAAAGTGGAAAAATGAATATGACACTGAAAAGAATGCGCAGTATAAGCAGGAGCTTGTTGGTTTTATAGAAAGTGTTATAAATGACTATCCGCATACTCTGGCCTGCCAAAGGGCTCTGATTACCCGCTTTTATCTGACAAGAGAAGACGCGCTTATTATAAAGCAAGATGAGGAAAAAGAGGATAAAAGCTCAGCGTGGCTCAGTATGCTCAGTGATATGCTGCTCGTTGTTGAGACTAATCCGAACAGCTATCTTGCGGAGATGAGCCTTTACAACGCAGGTGTAATAATCGAAGAGATAGCTTATTACCAAAAGGAGGGGACATATGCTTTAGAGGCAATTACTCTGGATAAAGTCCGGGAGCTTATAGCTAAACTATTTCTTGAAACTTACCAGTATGAAGTTGAAGAGCTTGATGACACGGCATTGGCCCTTTATATGTATTTTAGCGAAAACTATAAAGAGGCCGTGGATTATCCTCATGTATTGTTTTCAACCGCCAGGCTTTTGGAGACAAAGTTAGACCAGGCAAAGCAAAAGGGTGATAACGAGCTGGCTCTGCAGATTGTCAAACAGATAAGAGATATATATTTAGAGCTGGAAATGGATTTTGAAAAGAATGATTGGACAAAAATTGCTAAAAATCGTAACATTATGTTGAAGATACAGGAGGGGGATGAGGAAGAGTAAGTTGAAAAACTTAAGGAGATAACAATGGTGACCAAAGGCAAAAAAGCACATATCTTTGAGCTTAAGTATTTCAGTCTCATTATTGCCTGCATTGTTTTTTTAATTATAGTGTTCCTCAACTATGGAACGGTAATCCTCTCTGATTTCGATTTGAAAGTTCTCGACGGCTATTTCCAGAATAAGACGCAGGCTCAGCAGTCACAGGAGCGCGAAGGAGTGGAAGAGCAGAATGAAGAGGATCTGAAAACTTCTTCGGATATTTTCATCGCTCCCATAGATTTTGATAGTTTACAGCGGCTGGGACGCTGGCCTTTTCCCCGGTCGGTAGAAGCAAATTATGTTAATTATCTGGCCCGAATTATTAATCAGGATGCGCGTGAGCGAGCCCTGCTTTTGGATATCTTTTTTGTGGAAAAAGACAGCCATAGACCGGAAAACGATATAATGCTTATCGAAGCAATAAACGAAAACAAGAGAGTACTTTTAGAAACCGTTGTTGATTGGTATATGTCTGATAATGATGTACAGCGTAGTACTTTTTATGAGGCTCAGGCAGCGTTGGAAGAAAACTGCGGTACTATTACAAATATTCAGGGTGATTGGGAGACACTCGAGCCTTTCTACGGCGTTGAGCCTCCTTTAAAACCGTATGCGCAGGCTGCTTACGGTTACGGACACGCAAGTTATGTGAAAGACCACGATCAGGTATTTAGAAGAAATAGAATCATCGCCCGTTTTTCGCGCTTAATTGCCGAATACGCGATTCCGGTAGCAGAGCTTACGGAAGGCTTAAGCCAAATGAGTATTGATAAAGGAAATTTTGAATGGCTGGCCTGGCTCAATAAAGATACAGGTTTGTTTGAAAACATAAGCTATCCTTTTAGCGAGGAGAATCTTAAGCAGCTTAACAGCCTGATGCAGGTAAAAGCTTTGAAAGATACGGATCCCGAGAGCGGGGATGAGCTTTACATTATAAGGAAGTTTAAAGATTCTTTTATCCCTTCAATCAGTTTTGCCTTAGCCCTGGAATATATGCATAAAAAGATCGAAGATGTGGAGGTTAAGCTGGGTGAATATGTGAGAATACCGGAACCTGAGTTTTTCAACGAAGAGACAAATGCCTGGGAAAAACCTTACCGGGTAATGATCGGTTCCAATGAATACTATACACTGGACGAAGTAAAAATCCCGATTGACGATCAGGGTGATATGCTAATCAATTTTATGGGTCCCGGATCAACCAAAGAAGCCTATACCTTTAAGCTCAGACCCTTTCATTATTACGCCAACTTTGCACCAGGTCCTGACACGGAAACTTCTATCGTTCCCTGGCCCAAAGGCCCCGGCGGTGTGGGGTTTAAGAATAAGCTTGTATTAGTGGGCGCTTTTTTCCAAGGCGCCGATGAGAAACCTACGCCTTTCGGCCTTATGTTCGGCGTTGAAGTGCATGCCAACGCAATCGACACGATTATTAGAAATAATTTTTTATATCATGCACCGGTATGGCTGAATTTATTAATTATTCTGGGCTTTATTCTGCTTATTACGTTCATTTCCTCTAGGCTGCCCACACTGCTTTCTCTTTTCATCTCCATATGGGTAACAAGTATATATCTGCTCTTTATTTGTGATATTATCTTCCATAATTTTAACCTGATCCTTAATTTTACCGCTCCGCCTCTGGCCATTATGCTCACCGTACTAATGATTGTGGCCTATAGGGTAATTTTTGAAGAGCGCGACAAACGCCGGATCAGAGGTATGTTCGGCAAGTACGTGAGCCCGGCGGTTGTTGATCAAATATTACAAAATCCGCCCGAGCTGGGCGGCGTGGACAAAGAGCTGACAGTGCTCTTTTCCGATATCCGCGGATTTACCACCCTGTCCGAGAGCATGACCCCGCAGGCTTTGGTTAACCACCTTAACACGTATCTTACGGCCATGACCGATTGTATTTTAGAGTACAGAGGTACGCTCGACAAATATGTGGGTGACGAGATTATGTGCTTTTGGGGAGCACCTCTGCCGCAGGCCGACCATGCCATTATGTCCTGTAAATGTGCACTCAGGCAGATGGAAGTGCTGCATCAATTAAACGAGAAATGGCCTCCCGAAAAACGGATTAATATCGGCATCGGCCTTAACTCAGGTATTATGACGGTAGGCAATATGGGATCGCAGGGACGCATGAACTACACTCTCATGGGAGACAACGTGAATTTGGGGGCACGTCTTGAGGGCACCAATAAGGCGTATCACACAAATGTGATTATAAGTGAGTTCACCTACGGATTGGTCAAAGACAGAGTGATTGTGAGAGAGCTGGACAACATCCGGGTTAAGGGTAAAAATAAGCCTGTGGTGATTTATGAACTATTGGATGTAATCGGTGGTCTTGATCCGACTTTAGAAGAGGATTAAGCGACGTGAGATATTTTGTAAAGTTGAGATGTCTCCTTCTGGTTCCGCTGTTTTTTATGCTGCCTGGATGCGGGCTGATGACATCGGTCAATGCATTGGATCCTCCGGTATCTAAGGGTGCAAATGCTACTTTTAGCACATATACTTTCATTATTGAAAATGCCGCCTATAATGATGCTTTACAGGATTTTGTTTTTTCCGGTATTGAACTTTATTATAAAATATTTATTGGTTTACCGCAAAGTGGTATTGAAAACCTCACATTTTCAAGCCAACTGGGAGGTTATGGCTTTAAGCCTTTATACAAAGATGGTGAAACAACAGACGATAATAAAAAACCGGTTTTAGATATTACAAGTTATAAAACAAAACCGGATCATATAGAATTTATATGTAAATTTGATAATAGCGAAGGCACTTTAACTGTTACTTATTATGATAATAACGATGATCCTTTTGTACCAAATGAATCTTTTGAGCTCAAAAGGGCGATTTTTTTTCCTGAAGGTCATCTCACCGGACCAGAAAAATATTATAAGGGTTTTAACGAGTTTGAAGTAAGTGATACTGCTGCTGGTGGAGATATTAATATTACAATTTGGACGGATTACATTAGTCCTGAACAACCTTCAGATGTTAAATTAATGCTCTATGCTTTTAGCTTCGGTTTTAGCCTCGATTCAAATCATATAATGTCACCTATTGAAAGCCGATTAGCATACTTAGGTCAATTAGAAGTAACGTGCAGGGAATACGAAGAACCTTAATCAGTTAAACTTAATTCAACAGTAACATTCAAGTACTTGCATATTCTCTCGATAAACTATACAAAGGGGATTAATTACTATGCATCCGATAAATATCTTTCTGACATATGTTATTGTGGGCATGGCCGCGGCCATTTATTTCTATTTTATTCTTAAGAAGTATCTGATCGGAAAGTTCTGGGGTGCGCTGGTCGTGGGATTAGTGGGTTCATTTTTAGGCGGAGTAATTAATCATTTTTTTGGTACATATCTTGAAGAACTGAGCAAGTATAACGATGTGAACTTATTTGCCGCCCTCATTGCCGCTCTGATACTGCTTTGGGTTTTTTCCAAGGTGAGTTCACATAAGTGATGGTATTTAAATTAAGTTCTCACAGAGCACACGGAGACTTTGTGACCTTTGAAGGAAGCTGAATTTATCTCTGAGGAAGCCATGAATGCAGGAAAGATTAAATTCAACATGGTTTCATGGGTTTCTCATAAGAATACAATGAATCTTGCTTCTATATCCTGTTAATCATGTCAAAAAAAATAAAATCAAAATATCCCGACAGGATCTACAGGATTATGTAAATGGGAAAAGCATTAAAAAGTAATTTGTATTTCAGGAAGATGAATTTATGGCTAAGCAAGCCATGAATGCAGGAAAAGGTATTCACTCTGCATACTTCACCTTCGCCGAGTACCCCAAATAATACAGATAAGACAGGGCCGCGAAGAGCGTCACACATACCGATATCCCTATGGTAATATTTCCGGCAAGCTGAACAGCGATTGCGAACTCGGTCAGCACATAGATACCGGCTATGGGCACGATGGGAATCAGGGGAAAAACAAGCTGCCACAGGGGTCTTTGCAGTTTTTTGAAAACCGCGAGCCAGTGCATAATTTCTACGGCCAGCTCCAGCGCGATAATCAGCAGAAATACGATTTTTAATATAACCAGTTCAGGACCTATGTATTGATTAAAAAAAGTGAGTACCACAAACATTATAAGTGAAAGCAAGGGATAAAAGAAAAAGATGCTAAGCGCGCCGAAGGCGAATGACAAGAGAAGCAATGCTTGCAGAATAAATAAAAAGTCGGCTTGTATCTGGATAATACCAAAGAGAAAGGGCATGCCCAAAATACATACGATCCCCAGGATGGGAACAGCTATCAAATACGGACTCAAGCTGTGAGCTCTTCCGAATTCAAGGATATTATAAGCCGGGAGCAAAGCGCTCCAGCCGCTTTTGCCCGCTTTTCTAAACAACTTCCAGACGGGAGCCGCTATGATGAGCAAAAAACCCAGAATAAAATAGGCATAGATTATATAGCTTATTATCATTACAGAACTCCCTCACAACTTGTCTTACTATAGATTTAAAGTCTAATGCGCTAAAATGTCAAGTAAAAAAGAATTGAGAGGGCTTGATTTATTTGTTAAAATACTATACATTTGTTAAGTAATGGTATATTTTAGCACCGACATGCCTTATACGCCGCTGGGCTTCCGTTCTCATTTCTCGCTGCTTCGGGGTTATCTGTCGCCGGAGGAGATCTGCCGGCAGGCGGAAGCCTGGGGCTGTAAGGCCGTGGGGCTTACGGATATCAATAATCTGTACGCGCTCCCTCGTTTTCTGACCGCTGCCCGGAACAGGGGGCTCAAGCCGGTTGTAGGCGCGGTTGTAGAGCGCGGCGGCAATAAGCTGTTTACCGCCTATGTTCTGAACCGTCAGGGCTACGGCCGTCTGTGCGGCATCCTTACTCGGCTGCTGGTTGAGGATGCCATGAAGCTTTATTTTAAGGAACACAGAGAACAGCCCTATAGCCCGCTGGCGGATTTGCTGGAAAAGGGCTGGGAGGGGCTAGCCATCGCGGCCGAGGACACGGGCGTGCTGGAGCAGCTTTTAAAAAGAGACAGATCAGGTATCTACGCGGAGCTCTGTTTTTACAAAGGCTTCATGCGGCAGGTGCGCTGGGCGCGCAGCAGGGGACTGCCTGTGCTGGCCGTGAACAGCGCGGTTTTTACGGACCCCGCGGATGAGTATCTGCTGAATGTACTGCGGGCCATCGACCTGAATATAAATCTGGTCAGTCTGCCGCTGGCGGAGAAGTCAAGACCCTATCAGCGCCTGGCAGCTCCGGAGGAGATGGCGCGTTTTTTTGACGCCGTACCCGAAGCGCTGCGCAATGCCTGGCGCCTGGCCGAGCAGAGCGACCCTGCAAGCCTTATCAGCCCGGGCTATGTGTTTCCCGCTTTTGAAGGACGATCGGAGCACGAATCCTTTATCCTGCTTAGGAAGCTCTGCCAAGGGGGTATCGGCAGACGCTACGGTAAGCCCACAAAAAAGATCGGGGAGCGCCTGGATTACGAGCTTAAGATTATCAGGGACAAAGGCTTTGCCGCTTATTTTTTGGTGGTGCACGATATTGTGTCGCGCTGTCCGCGCACCTGCGGCCGCGGCAGCTCGGCGGCCAGTATCGTCTCCTACCTGTTGGGCATTACCCATGTGGATCCGCTTAAATACAACCTGTTTTTCGAGCGCTTCTTAAACAGGGGTCGCACCGATCCGCCTGACATTGATGTTGATTTTCCCTGGGACGAGCGGGACAAGGCGCTTAAGTACGTGTTCACTCACTATCGGGGCAGGTCGGGCATGGTGGCCGATCATGTCACCTTTGCTCATCGTTCCTGCATTCGCGAGCCGGCAAGGGCCTTCGGTCTGCAGGAGCAGGAGATCGCACGGCTGATGCGTTTTTATCTGCATAAAGACTATGAGCATATTCCGCCGTATCAGCTGAACATCGCGGAGCGGATCAGGGGCATGCCCAGGCACCTGGGCACTCACCCCGGTGGGGTGGTAATCACCCCGGGTCCGCTTGACAATTACACGCATGTGCAGATCTCGCAGCTGGGCTATCCGGTTATCGCCTGGGAAAAAGAGGGCACCGAGCAGATGGGTCTGGTAAAGATCGATCTTTTGGGCAACAGGTCGCTGGGCGTGCTGCGCGATACCATCCGTCTGGTAAACAGGCGCCATGGTAAGAACATCAGCTGGAGGCGCTTTAATCCCCTGCACGACAGGCGCACCAGAGCGCTCATCGAGCGGGGTGATACGCTGGGCGTGTTTTATATTGAATCGCCAGCCACGCGCCAGCTTTTGAAAAAGATGGGGCAGGCCGATTATGAAAAACTGGTGATTGCCAGCTCCATTATAAGGCCCGCGGCCAACCGTTATATCGAGCAGTTTGTGCGCCGCCTGCACGGTGAGCCCTACGCCCCTCTGCATGCTTCCGTGGAAAACACGCTCAAAGAGACCTTCGGCATCATGGTGTATCAGGAGGATGTGTCGCGGGTGGCGATCGCTATTGCCGGGTTTTCCCCTGCCGAAGCCGACCTGCTGCGCAAGATCCTGTCCAAAAAGTACGGAGCGCCTGCTCTGCGCACCTACAGAAAGCGCTTTTTCGCGGGAGCGCGTGCCCGCGGCGTGGATGAGAACACCATCAAAAAGGTGTGGGACATGATCCTCTCTTTCGACGGCTACTCTTTCTGTAAGGCGCACAGTGCGTCCTACGCCCTGGTCTCCTACCGCCTGGCCTGTCTGAAGCACTACTTTCCGCTTGAGTTCATGGTTTCGGTTATCAACAACGGCGGGGGATTTTACAGCCGCCAGACCTACGTAAACCACTGCCGCCGTATGGGCTATGCTGTTTTGGGGCCGGATATCAACAAAAGCGAGCTCTCCTATACCATAGAGCCCGGCTGCTTAAGGGTGGGACTGCTGCAGCTCTGCGAGATCCATACGGATTTTCTTAAAAAAGCGCTCGCAGAGCGCCGTGAGCACGGACCGTATAAAGACTTTTTGGAGTTTGTGCGGCGTACCGGGCCGGGCATCCCTGAAATTCGTATTCTCATCCGTTCGGGCACGCTGGACTGTCTGAAGGGTGAGTTCTTCCGGCCCCAGCTCTTTTGGCTCTATTTTCAGAAGCAAAAGTATGAAGGCCTGTTTTTTGCTCCTTCCGTGCCTGATTTCATCAAGGACTACTCAAATGAGGTAAAGCTAAAAGATGAGGTGGAGACGCTTGGCCTGCTTATCTCCGGGCACCCGCTCCGCGTGTTTGAACCCAGAATCAGCAGGCTGCGCCGGAGCGGCCGTTTTCCCCAGTTTATCTCCTCCCGTGAAATTGCGGATCATAAGTCCAGGCGCGTCACGATCCCGGGTGTGATTGTCACGGGCAAGGAGGTGCGCACAAAAAACCGCAGGCACATGATGTTTGTCAGTTTTGAGGACGAGTACAGCATATTCGAAACCGTGTTTTTTCCGGATGTGTACGAGCGCTACGCTGAAGCTTTAAGCAGGGGCGGCGTGTTTTTGATTATCGGCCGGGTGGAAGACGATCTGGGGGCTTTAAGCGTTCATGTGCAGCAGCTCCGGCCCCTTACCCGCGATCCGGAGCGGCGTGGGGAAGAGGGGTCGGGATACGGCAGGGAGAACGGACCTGCCTTGCCGCAGAATAAAGTATACACTATGCCCGCGGCCTGGCGGTGAGGAATATTTTTTTGATACGGATTAAAACTGATTTTTATTTAGGATTTATAATATTGAAATCTGTGCAATCATTTAAAATCCGTGTAATCTGTGTTTAAAAAAGAATATCATAGGTACATATAAAAACTGCTATTTTTATTTTCCAAGTGAATTCTTGACCAGAAAAATTAACCGGCTATAATAAAAAAATGAATATAGATGATTTTATAAAACTGTTAAAAACACGCAAAAGCATCCGCCGCTTTAAGCGCAGAAAACCGATACCGGCCCAGGCCGAGCAGCTGCTCTTGGAAGCGGCCAGGCTGGCGCCCAGTGCCGGTAATCAGCAGACCTGGCATTTTTTTGTTATCAAGGATGATGCGCTGAAAGATATCGCGGCCCGGGCGGCCTTCGGACAGGGATTTATCAGCCAGGCTTCTCTGGTAGTGGTGGTGGCGGTAGATAAAGAGCGCGCCTTCAGTGGATACGGCAGGCGAGGGCTTGACCTGTATTGTCTGCAGGATACGGCAGCTGCTATCGAAAACATACTGCTTGCCGCTACGGCACTCGGTCTTGCCGGCTGCTGGGTAGGGGCCTTTGATGAGCGTGAATTGGAGCTTGGTCTGGGTCTGGATTCCCGCCGCTTCCGGCCGGTGGCCATACTACCGATTGGTTATGCCGATGAAGCTCCCGCCGAGCGGAGCAGGCTGCCGTTGGATAAAGTGGTGACATATCTCTCGTAAATCATCCGTTTTTTTATGCAAGCTTCGCTGCAATAATAAATTTTTTAAAAGCAATATCAGCTATTTGTGGTATTATATATTGAAAGTATGAAACGTTTATCACATATTGTTCGAGTAATATGTACCAAACAAACCCTATTAAGCCCTAAGGCTATTCTGATCTATTTTATTCTGCTTAAACTATTCATCTGTTTTTTTCCGGTGAACTACGACTACTTTAGGGACGAGCTGTATTATATCGCCATGAGCGATCGCCTGGACTACGGGTATGTGGATGTACCGCCCATAGCTCCGTTTCTCTTATCTGTTATCCGAGCTGTATTTGGTACTTCACCGTACAGTCTGCACATTCTGCCCGCGGCCAGTGGCGCGCTCATATTACTAATCGTATATTTGATTATCAAAAAGCTGGACGGCAATAAATTTTCCCTTGTGCTGGCGCTCTCATGCACAACATTAGCCCCAATCTATCTGGCAATAGAAAACATGTTCACGTACGATCATCTGGATAAGCTGTGGTGGGCGCTTTTGCTCTATTTTATGGTCTGTATAATAAAGACAAAAGACAGCAAATACTGGCTGTATTTCGGGATTACTGCCGGTTTAGCACTTATGAGTAAGATATCGGTAGTTTATCTGGGTTTTGCCCTTTTGCTCGGCATGCTCCTTACCAAACAGAGAAAGAATTTTACCAGGAAAGAACTGTGGCTGGGCGGAGCCTTGGCTTTGCTCCTTTTTTCTCCATTTATTATCTGGCAGTACTCGCATGGTTTTCCCATTTTAGAATACTTTAGCAATTATGCGCTGGCCAAAACCTACAGCGCTAATTTGCTGGAATTCTTTTATATGCAGGTTTTCACTCTCAATCCGCTGAGCCTGCC
The DNA here is from genome assembly GCA_964514135.1 of uncultured Spirochaetaceae bacterium. GTDB lineage: Bacteria > Spirochaetota > Spirochaetia > SZUA-6 > RPPD01 > JAFGGG01. The sequence continues at coordinate 70,079 of CAZEPL010000006.1, forward strand.
CGTATGGCTGTTGGGACTTGCTTATTTTATATCCCATGCCAAAGGCAAACAGTTCAGGCTTTTTGGTATTGCGTACGGAATTATCTTTATACTGTGCCTGCTTACTTCTTCAAAATTTTATGTGCTCACCCCCTTTTATATTGTGCTCTTTGCAGGTGGTTCGATTTATCTAAGCGAGCTGATTAAAAAGATCAATGCACACTGGTTAAAGTTGACCGCTGTTGTGCTCATTATTTTATCTGGACTGTTATTTGTCCCGCTCGTACGGCCTGTGCTGCCCATAGAGACCCTGACAACAATCACCGAGCAGTTTGGAGGTGATTTGGGCGTGAAAACCGAAAATTTTGAAATTACCTCATTGCCTCAGCACATCGCAGACAGATTCGGCTGGAAAGAACTGGCGGAAAAAGTGGCCGGTGTGTACCATTCCTTGCCGCTTGAAGAAAGAGAAAAAGCCTGCCTGTTCACTATAAATTACGGAGAGGCCGGTGCCTTATGGCTGTATGGTGAAGTGTATGATCTGCCCAAACCTATATGCGGGCATCTGCAGTACTATATCTGGGGAATGGGGGAGTGCAGCGGTGAGGTTGTCATTGTCGTGGGCATCAGATCGTATAGCATACTCAGGAATTATTTTAAAGTGGTATACAGGGCAGACAGCACTGATAATAGATACGCCATGCCCTTTGAGCAAAACATGCCCATTATGGTATGCAAGACTCCCTATGTACCGTTAAAGGATAAATGGCATGAGTTTAAGCGATTTCATTAAGAAAGAGAGCAAATGAGCACAGCTATAAATAAACAAAATATACACAAGATATTGTTTTGCGCTCTGATAATCATGATGTGGCTGACGGCGGCGTGCGATGCCCAGGAAGCATTCACAGTAAAAACAATTAATGTAATTAATATATTAAACAAATATCACTACAGAGAGCTGATTATAAATGATGAAACTTTAACAGAAATTAAAAGTATTTTTTTACAAAGTCTGGATCCTTCCGGTCTTTATTTTATAGAAAGGGATATTGAAAAATTATTAGCCATAAAACTGAATCCTGCTGACTTTAAGAAAGGTAAGCTGGCGGACATGGTTGAAATATAGAATTCTGTTTTATTTATTTTATAAGAACAGATTGAATGAGTTTGCTATGAGCAGTCAGGAATTACTCGTTCATGAAGAAGCTTTGACCCGGGCAATTGTGAAAAAACAGGAGATAAAGAGAATACAGGATATCCTAAAACACTCCGGTGGCCTGAAGGAATATGTGCGCGCAAGATTTTTAAATGCGCTTGCCCTGCGCTATGATCCGCACAGTGAGTATTTGTCTTACAATGAGAACATGGATTATTATTCGTTTCTTTCCACAGAGGTGTATTCATTCGGGCTCTTTCTCATAAAAAACCAGAATGACGAGATACAGATAGAGCGAATGGTGCCCGGCGGACCGGCCTGGAAATCAGCGAAATTGAATAAAGGTGATATTGTTGTTGAAATAAAAACCGCGGAGCAAACTCTCTTTATCGAAGATTTATCGGCCTTAACCGGGGAACAAGCGAACCGGCTTATTAATAGCGTAAAATCAGACAAGATTGTGCTCACTGTAAGGAAAAAAAACGGTCTTAGCAAAAGCGCCACCCTTGTAAAAGAAAAACTGCAGGTTGAAGAAAACACAATTACCGGTTTTATCCTCAACGGATCGAAAAAAATCGGATACATCTATCTGCCGGCCTTCTATTCGGAGTGGGATGAGTCAAATAGTTTTGGCTGCGCCAATGACCTTGCTAAAGAGATCCTGAAACTTAGAAGAGAGAATATCCAAGGTATTATCCTGGACTTAAGGAACAATAGCGGCGGATCATTAATAGAGGCCCAAAGCTTGGCCGGGATTTTTATCGATGAAGGACCGCTCTTTATCCAAGGAAATAGAGACGCGAAGCCAATGCTTATTAAAGACAGCAGCAGGGGTGTCATTTATGACGGTCCGCTTATCCTGATGCTCAATGAATACAGCGCTTCCACTTCCGAATTCGTAGCTGCGGCATTAAGAGATTATAATCGGGCGCTGCTGGTGGGAAGCACTACCTACGGCAAAGCAACCTCCCAGATTACCCTCCCTGTTGTGAAGGATATTAAAAGTTTCAATCTAAAAAAACAAACAGCTAAAAGCGGTGTGGATTTTATCCGGATTACTACAAATTTATATTATAATCTCTCAGGCAGCAGCCATCAGTTGCATGGTATTTCTCCGGATATTCCGCTGCCGGGATATCTGGAGAATATAGTGCATATTGAAAAAAATCTTCCTTATGCTTTGAATCCCGATAAAACAAGCAAAAAGGTAAAGTATGAGAAAGCGGGGGAAATGCCAATCGCTTTGCTTGCCAAAAAAAGCGCGTCTCGTGTGGAACATGATAAGAATTTTCAAAGGATTAAAGATCTGGATCGGCACTTAAAAAAATACTTCGCCAAAACAATTGAACTGCCCCTTGATCTTGATAGTTTTTTGAATGTAATGAAGCAGAAGTTTGAGTTATTGGAATTTTTTGATCAAAATATAGGGCGGGTTTCTTCAATATATAAAGTTGAAAATAGTGAGTATAATCTGGAAATTATCCAAATGAATCCTTACAAGAAAGAGATGAATGATGAGCATATAAAATGTATACAGGAAGATATTTATATTCAGGAGGCCTATCGGATTATGGGTGATCTGATTCAGACAATGAAATAATGTTTATTCCGTCTGTAAGGCCAGTGGTAATTAAAGTGAGGAAAGGAGCGTATATCATGAAGAGAGTTTTAAAAAAAATCATTCCGGTTTTTTTAGGGATTATCGTTTTTTTTACCTTTACGGGAGTATCCGTATTTACAGAGGATGCTAACTCCGCCCTGGCCTGTTTAGACGCGATTTCAGAAAAAAATCGTAATATTTCAAGCGCGATGTGGGAATATGTCAAAGCTGCTGCTCATACCAAGAATCTGCAAAAAATAGAAAACACCCGCAAGCAGTTGATTAAGGTTGTAAAACGGGCAATTGAGGATGCTAAAAAAATGTCCGAATGCACAGAGGATAAATCATTGCGTGATTCATATATAGAGCATTTGAATATGCTGTATTTTTTACTCACCGAAGATTATGCCAAACTGGTAGATATGGAAGCTATTGCTGAAGAATCATATGATGCCATGGAGGCTTATTTTCTGGCAAAGAAAAGAGCCTCTGAAAAAATGAATGCGGATGTTGATGTTTTACGTAAAAAGACAGAAGATTTCGCCAAAAAAAATAACATCAATCTTATTTACGAGAAGAGTGAGATCGCTGAAAATCTAGAAAAATCCGCTCAAGTAATGGATTATTATAATGAGATTTATCTGATTTTCTTTAAGAGCTATAAGCAGGAGTTGTATCTCATAAATTCAGTAAATAAGGAAAATATTAATGAAATAGAACAGAATAGAGTCGCGTTACTTAAGTATGCAAATGAGGGATTAAACAAGCTAAAATCGAAAAAGTCATTTGCCAATGACAGGTCGTTAAAAGAGGCTTGTGAACAATCGTGGATAGTTATAATAAAAAAGTAGAGCAATCAAATAAGGCAAGTGAAGCTTCTAATAAGGTTAATGAGGAGTTAAACCGGGAGAGACAGAAAATGTTGGACAAATGGAATAAAACAAAAGAAGACTTTATAGATAAACATATTCCTAAATAGCACTAATTGCCTTTCTTCCACTTGTAAAAACCTAAGAGTAGTTAAATGTATATTTAAATGTTTTATAATGATCTTGTAGAAAAGCTAATTTTATAATATAAAATAGGAGGATGCTTTTTAATTTAGTGTTATAATTCTAACAAAAAAAACTATTCATGTGGGATAGGAAAAATATTTTAAGGAGGCATATATATGCTGAAAAAATTAATGATTCTTGTTATTGGTGTAGCTTTGTTTACACTCATGTTTTCATCATGTGATTTAGGTGAGTCACATGAGCTGGAGGGTGATTGGACAATAACAACAGCCTGGGGAGGCGGGGACGTTCTGGGAAACGGTACTTTTAGCTTGGATTTCTGGCAAGAGGTTGAGGTAGCAGGTATTGTTTATAAATTTTACCGGGACCTGGACGGTACCATCGGCGGAGTTGACGGATCATACGATTTTTTGGGGGACTAACCATATAATTTAAGAATTCTGAATAG
>CAZEPL010000007.1:0-39714 GCA_964514135.1 uncultured Spirochaetaceae bacterium
GTCGCGCCCCGCGTGGGCGCGTGGATTGAAACTATTTATGGCGGAAATGTAACAGTAGCACGTCAGCGTCGCGCCCCGCGTGGGCGCGTGGATTGAAACAGAAAGATAGAAGCATCTATCGTGTTCCCCACATGCGTGGGGATGAACCGGATTGGCTTCCATTTGGAAGCTGTCAGCACCGGTGTTAAACTACAGAAAATCACTGGACTAAAATTGCAGGTTCCGGCTTAACAAGAAGCGTTGTGTGGAAATACTTAAAAAACAGGAAAGCTTTATTTATGGATAAAACAGAAGTTATTGAAATAGCGAGGGAGTATGCACGGCGCGAAAGTGTGATCTTCAATATAAAAAGAATATTCTTGTACGGCTCAGCGGCCAGGGGTGAAGCACGTAAAGAGAGCGATATTGATATAGCTGTAGTTGCGGACCATATTGACGGGGACTTTATTAATGCGGAAATCCGTCTCTATCGTATTCACCTGGATGTCGACGACAAAATGGAGCCGATCATTATAAATGAATCTTCTATTTTTTTCTTTTTTAAATCCTGTTAATCCTGTCAAAAAATAAAAAACTAATCATTTTCCATTAAGCTTATATAAATCATCCCTTCTCTGTTTCAAAAGAGGCAGCCTTACCCTGGTTTCAGTCAGCACTTTCGGATCCAGGCGGGCAAAAATAATCTCTTCTCCTGTGCCCGCTTCTGCCAGCACCCTGCCCCAGGGATCAATGATCAACGAATGCCCGTAAGCCAGGTAACCGGTTTTTTTATTGCGCGCCGGGGAGGCTGCGGCAACAAAACACTGATTCTCCACAGCCCGGGCACGAAACGTGATTTCCCAGTGTGCCTGGCCGGTAACAGTATTAAACGCGGCCGGTACCAGGATAATTTCTGCGCCCCATAAACTTAAAAGCCGAGCCATTTCCGGGAAGCGTACATCATAACAGATTAACATACCGATTTTACCCAGCCCGCAGTCTGCTACCTCAATTTTATTTCCTTTTGTAAATACTGCCGATTCCTGTACTTTCAGTGCGGGCAGCTCCACATCAAAAAGATGGGACTTAGAATATTTCAGCACAATACTGCCTGCAGGATCGATAAGATAGGCTGTATTATAAAGAGCATCACCTCTTTTTTCTATGAGCGAGCCTGAACATAAATATTTTTGATTGGTTTTGGCCCATTCACATAAAAGATTAAGGATACGATCATCTTCATCCGCTTGTGATGTAAGTTTTTCAATTTCATAGGGATAATAAAATATTTCAGGAAGAACTATTAACTCCGCTCCTTTTCGGGCCGCTTTGTTTAGCATGTCAAACACTCTCTGTATATTTTTCTGAATATCATAGGAGGGGCTGTTTTGACATAAAGCGAGAACAAAGGATTTCATAATTTAAAAAAACTTTTCTGCTATTCTTCACAAAAAATATCAACAACTTCCTTGGCTGATTTCGAAGCATTTAATAGTCTGCAGAAGGCTTCTGAGCGAGTAATGCGAGCGATATCAGCTAAGGCTTCAATATGCGGACCGGACTGATCCGGCGGCGCCAGTATTAGAAAAAAAATTTTAGATAATGCACCGTCTATGGCATTGAACTCCACACCGGAGGGAGCCACGCCGATCGCTATTGTTAATGTTTTTACCTGATCTGTTTTGGCATGAGGAACGGCAATACCCTTTTCCAAACCGGTACTCCCCATGTCTTCTCTATTCATTACCGCTTCATAGACTTTAGCAGCATCTCCGATTTTACCGGCATCTTTCAGCACCTGAATTAATTCTTTGATCACCTCGGATTTTGCTGTTGCAACTAAGGGTACTTTTATTATGTCTTCCGCGATTAAATCAAGTAACGCCATATCTATTATCCTTTCTGTGGTTTAGCATGATATACAACAAAGATCATTTTTATACAAGCCCTTCGAACATCAGCAATTTTAAATTTGTTGTTCGAACATATCCCATACTCTATCCTCATTCTTTACAATCAACACAGAGCAGGGAGCATTTCTCATTGCTCTTTCCGCTTCATTAAAAAACTCATCCCGCCGGCTGCGAATATGGGAGAGTTCACCGATAATGAGCAGATCAATCTCACGCTCGATAATTACATTTTTGATTTCCATATAAGGAGTACCGCTCCTGCTTTCGCTTGCTATTACCACACCCTTTGACCGGGCGAGATTTTTCACATGGTTCAGATAGCGCTCCGCATCAGCGTGCAGGTCACGTTGATATTCAGCCTGCTCCGTTTCAAGAAATATTCTGGCTTTCACCAGATCATTAAGCGCCCGCACGTTTACCACGTAAAGCGCGGTTAATTCCGCTCCCGTTGCTTTGCTTAAACAGATCGCGTATTGAGCTGCGGTAATGGACTGCTCCGTGCCGTCGATGTATACAAGTATTTTTTTAAGAGGACCGTCCATAATACACTCCTTACTCCTTTAGCTTTCTAATTCCTTATTTTCCAAGCGGGATTTCACCATTTTCATGAGCACAAACATATCCCTTTCGTTTTCTTCAAGCCTGCTTTGGATATAGCCTGCCGTCTGTTCCAAATCCGGGATGGCAATTTTCTCCAAGGCATTTACTTTGCGAATTGTCTTTTTCACTTCATTGGCAAGTCTGATAATGGATATCTTCAATTCAGCCAACCTCCCCATTACCTCAAGAGCTTGTTTAAAATCATTCAGTGAGCTATCAATCCAAAAACTTGTGCCTTGGGGGCTGAAATAGGGAGGAAACTCCTGAAAACTCGTATCAACTACGGGCAGGGGTACACCCATAACCCTGCGCTCGCGTAACGTTATTGTGGATTCTATATTTACGGCACTGGCCAAACTCACAACTTTCAATTTTCCCATATCCAGCACGGCGGATTCCAGAGTACGGTAGGCCTCTGAAAGCGCTTTTTCTACTTTCTCCTGAAACTCGGCCGCCTGGTCAATCAAGGTAAGCAGTTCTATTATTAAAATATTACGCTTCTGGTCGAGAAGCTCGTATCCCAATTTGGCAAACTGTAATTCCTGTTTCAGTTTTATGAGATTTGTTTTAGTCGGTGCCGCATTACGTAACGCCATGTTCTCCGCCTTTTAGTTATTGCCCATAATACTTTTGCAGTTCTTCTTCGGTTATTCTGTGCAGCTCTTCGGGCGGCAGCTTTTTTAGCGCCTCCCAGCCCAAATCAAGAGTCTGTTCTATGGTGCGTTCTTCGTTTTGTTTTTGTGAAACAAACTTACGCTCAAAATACTCACCAAATTCCAAATATTGATGATCCAGAGGTGTCAGCTCTTCTTCACCGATAACCGAGGCCAGATTGCGCACATCTTTTACATAACTGTATGCGGCAAAGAGCTGGCTGGCCAAGTGCGGATGATCCTCACGAGTCATACCCTCTCCGATACCGTCTTTCATAAGTCTGGAAAGAGAAGGAAGCCCCGCAATCGGCGGGTAGATATTGCGGCCATACATTTCGCGTTCAAACACAATCTGCCCTTCGGTAATATATCCCGTAAGATCCGGTATAGGATGAGAAATATCATCATTTGGCATGGTTAAAATGGGAAGCTGGGTAATGGTTCCCTTAAAACCTTTCAGCATACCGGAACGCTCATAGAGCTCTGCCAGATCCGAGTAAAGATACCCCGGATACCCTTTTCTGGATGGTATTTCACCTCTGATGGTGGAAATTTCTCTTAAAGATTCACAGTAATTGGCAATATCCGTCATAATTACCAGTACATGCATATCGTGGGTAAAGGCCAGATGCTCTGCCAGGGTAAGCGCTGTCCGCGGTGTGATCAGCCTTTCGATTGAGGGATCATCAGCCAGCGATAAAAACATGGCCACATTCTCCAGTACCCCCGACTCCTCAAAAGCCTGAATGAAGAATTGGGCCACATCGTGCTTTACACCCATAGCCACAAATACTACCGCGAATTCAGTGCTGGTACCCCGTATTTTAGCCTGACGGGCGATTTGAGAAGCCAGCTCATTATGGGGCAGACCATTGCCGGAAAATATCGGCAGTTTCTGACCGCGAATGAGGGTGTTCATACCGTCGATAGCGGAAATACCGGTCTGAATAAAATCACGGGGATATTCCCGTGATGTGGGATTAATAGGTTTCCCGTTTATATCCAGTTCCAGCTCTCCCACAGGAGCCGGGCCGCCGTCTATGGGCTGTCCCATTCCGTTAAATACCCTGCCCAGCATTTTTTTGGATACACCCAGCGTAAGAGGCTTTCCCCTGAACCTCACCTTTGTGTCGGGCATGGTTAATCCGGAGGTGCCTTCAAAAATCTGTGCAACTACCACATCATGCGAAGTGTCCAATACCATTCCCATTCTGGTATCACCGTCCGGTCCTATACATTCCACCAGCTCACGGTACCCTATGGGATGTGTATTGCGAATAAAAATAAGCGGGCCGTCGATTCGATGTACGCCTATGTACTCACGACCGCTTAACAGCTTTTTTTGCGCATTGTGTATTTTTTTCGCATCAGACATAAATTGACTCCATCTGATCTATAGAACGCTCCAACCTGAGCATGAGTTTATCCAAAGCACTAAGATCGTCGTTTTCCACGGTAAATTTCATTTTTACCATATCCTGCAGCACTTTCATCCTTTTCAGCTTTACCAGGGTTATGCCTCGCCTGATTGCATCCGCGCCGCGCTGCCAGTAGGTCAGAATAACCTCAAGCATTTTTACCTGCTTCTCTCCCGTAGAATAGCGGTCTATCTTATCAAACGCATTTTGCTGAAGAAACGCGTTTTTAAACATTGTGCACACTTCCAGAATAAAACGCTGACTGTCGGGCAGCGCATCCGGTCCGACCAGTTTAACTACCTGCTGCAGTCGAACCTCTTTCTGCAACAACTCCATAATCTGCGCCCGGTTTTTGGCCCAGTCGGCACCCACCCTCTCTTCCCACCAGGGGGTAATACTGTCAAGGTACTCGCTATAACTGTCCAGCCAGGAAATGGCCGGATAGTGCCGTGCATTGGCCAGCTGTCTGTCCAGTCCCCAGAAACAGCGCACAAAACGCTTGGTATGCTGGGTAACCGGTTCGGAAAAATCACCGCCCGGAGGGGAGACCGCGCCAATAATGGTCACTGAACCCTTACTTCCCGACAGGCTTTCCATAAAACCCGCTCTCTCGTAAAACTCGGCAATACGCGTGGGCAAATAGGCGGGAAAGCCTTCTTCGGCAGGCATTTCTTCCATGCGTCCCGACAACTCACGCAGGGCCTCGGCCCAGCGTGACGTGGAATCGGCCATAACCGCGACGTGGTAACCCTGGTCGCGGTAGTATTCGGCTAAGGAAACGCCCGTATAAATACTTGCTTCACGGGCGGATACCGGCATATTGGAAGTATTGGCGATTAAGAGCGTGCGCTCCATAAGACTGCGTCCCGTACGGGGATCGATGAGTCTGGGAAATTCGGTAAGCACATCCGTCATCTCATTGCCGCGTTCCCCACAGCCAATATAGACAATAATCTCAGCATCGCACCATTTGGCAATGGCATGCTGGGTCATGGTTTTACCCGTACCAAAACCACCGGGAATGGCCACCGTTCCGCCCTTGGCAATGGGAAAAAGGGTATCGATTACCCGCTGGCCGGTAATAAGGGGAATGGTCGGCGAAAGACGTTTGGCGGCCGGTCTTGATTTTCGTATGGGCCATTTGTGCATCAGAAAAAGATCCTGCCGGCCTTCTTCACATTCCATAACGGCAATAGAATCCGTAACCGTGTAATCGCCTTCAGGCACGATTGAAATGAGTTTGCCGCTTACAAACGGCGGTACAAGAATCTTATGTATAATGCCCTCGGTTTCCTGTACATTGCCCAGTACCGCCCCTCCCGTCACGTAAGAACCGGGCTCAAAAACCAGCGGGACAAAGTGCCACTTTCTGTCCCGATTTAAAGCGGGCAGCCCGACGCCCCTTTCGATAAACTGGTTTGATATTTCTCTTATCTCTTCCAGGGGACGCTGTATTCCATCATAAATCGTTCCGATTAATCCCGGCCCCAGCTCAACCGAAAGGGGCATGCCGGAACCGTAAATATTTTCGCCCGGGGTTAAACCGGTGGTATCCTCATAGACCTGGATGACTGCGTTCTGTCCTTCAAGCTTGATTACTTCACCCACCAGCCGTACTTCCCCCACACGCACCAGCTCAAGCATGAGTGCATCCGTAACTCCATGAGCAATAATGACCGGCCCGTTTACCCGCCGTACTTGTCCGATTATTCTCTCACCCTTCATGAATCCTGTTATTCCTCTCTTAAATCCTTAAATAGTTCGTCAAAAATAAGTTTTCGAATTTCGGATTGATAGCGGAGCAGCCTGGTGGGTATCTGGTTATTAAACGCCATCTTCTTGTCTATTGTATATAACACTACACCCTGAGCCACAAGAGCACCCTCCGAACCAAGACTGATTTCAACCTGTTTATGAATAAACGATTCAATCCTTTTGCATGCTTTCTCTAATACACTGTCATCAATAAGCTTCAATTCTTCTTTCGAAGCATTTATCACCGCTTTATCCGTATTCAATCCCATGGCGGCTTCAACAATCCAATTAATCAATATTTCTTTATAACCGCTTGCTTTAATTTTCTGTGTTAACTTTTCTTCCACCCTGTTTATGATATTATTAATTATCTCCCCGCGCTTTTTTAAAAGAATACGGCGTGTCTCCACGCTTATATTAGATTTATTCGCGCGCATAATTGCATCGGCCTGGGCCTGTGCCTTATTTTTTGCTTCATTCAATATCGATGCTACCTGAACCTCGGAAGCCTTGCGCCTGGCGTCGGCCTCTTTCCCGGCTTCAGCGAGAATACTTTCGGCCTCGTGTTTTGCATCCTGTTCAATGCCCATTATAAGTTCTATCTTGCTCTCTGCCTGTTCCTTCATGGAGAATATTCCTTTACAATGTAATGCCTATGGCATCATTAACCATTTTGCGTAAGGTCGGTTTTCCTTCAAGCGGTCCTTTTCTGTCCGTTATTTCCACTATCAGCGGAAATTTTTCGCTAAAGATAAATTGATCCACCTGCGGCCGGATTAATTCTGCAATACGCTCCGTAATAATAACAATCCCCACACTGCCTTCGGCCAGTGCCTCTTTAAATGCTTCCTCTGCCTGTTTTTGATTGGCAGCAATCCTGCCTTTTACCCCCACCATACCGAAACCCAGCACTGCATCTTCATCGCCGATAATAAAGTACTTCATAGAAAATTATATTCTTCCTAAAATCATAAGTGCGGTAATAAATCCGAAAACCACAAGCCCTTCGGCCAAGGCGATAAAAATTAATGCCTGCCCCGCAATTTCCGGTTTTTCGCCGATTGCGCCCATAGCAGCGGCTCCGACATGCGCTATTGCGATGCCCGCTCCTATAGCTCCGAACCCGAAGGCCACGGCTGCGGCTATCAGTCCGAACTTCATTACATCCGCTTTAACGATATCTATAGTCTGGGCTTGAGTTTTTTCCACAGCGGTTTCTTCCGCAAAAACATTGTTTGCAGTAAACAAAAAAGTTAAAGCAAAAAATATAAAGAGCATGAGCAGACTTACCGCCACACTTTTTTTGAATTGTTTTTTCGCACCTTGCATGCGCTTCCTCCTTTAATCTTGACTGGTAGAAAGAGAAACAGGTGTATATGCTTCTCCCGTACCACTAAAATATTTTGAAAAGAATTCATAATAATTTAACCTCAGCGATTGTATACCCGCGGACAGGCCCTCCAGGGCAATGACCAGTATATTGCCGAAAATGAGCACCACAAGTGAAAAAATCGGGGATTTGGTCATCTCCGCAATCTGAAAAAAAGCAACCATCAAACTGGCATGAGCGATCCCCAACCCTGCCACCCGCATAAATGAGAGGGTATTTGCCAGATAACCGCCGAACACTTCCAGCAGTCCCACAATCCACTCCATAAAAAAATCGATGAGGGTAAAGACCGTGAACTGGCTGTGATGAGTTTCACTTTTTTTAATAAAAAACGAAAGCACAGGTTTTAAAAGAAACAGGAGCATGGGAATAAAGGCAAGTAACAGCAATATGGTATCATCAGGCAATTTCCCGTTTTGAGTCATAAAATAATAACCGATATATATGCCGCCGCCATACACCCATCCGCCTAAAAGTCCTGTTTTGTCCAAAAAAAGCCTGAGCCATTTTTTTTGCCGCACCAGATTAACCCAGTTTAAGATTAAACCCACAAAGATGACACCTATACCGAAATAGAGGGTAATAAGCAGAATTCCGTAAATATCGTGGATCATATTGTTATCCGGTACATGTCCCAGTACCACGGCATGATAATTAAACCAGAGCGGGGGAAGCCACTCCATTCCGAAATAGGAGCCGAAAAGCACTCCGGCGCCAATGGCAGACACACCGCAGTAACTGATGAGTTTGAGCAGATTATAAGTGTTCCTGCTTATGTTTTTAAAAAAAATCATGCCCAAAAGGCCGATACAAAATAACACCAGCCCGTGTCCGGCATCACCGAACATAAGTCCGAACATAATAAGATATGCAACCGCTACAAAGGGAGTAGGGTCAATGGTTCCGTACTCCGGAATAGCGTAATTTTTTACCAGCATCTGAAAGGGAGCTAAAAACTTGGGGTTCTTAAGCTGTACGGGGACCTTTACTTTGATTTTTTCCTCTTTCTCAAGTTTTTCCGGATTGCTCCATTCCATATAACAGATCCCCTGAGTGGCCTTTTCAATGCCCTTTTCCAGGGCAGCGACTTTGCCTGCCGGCAGCCAGCCTGAAAAAATAACCGTGCGGCTGGTCTTGCTAAAATAAGATTGAATTTTATAATAAAGCTCATTCATCCGCAAATTGGCCCATAAGCTTTGCAGTATATTGCTTTTTTCTTTTATAAGCTTAAAAGATTCGTCATGCAGATCCTGCTGTTCTTTGCTGTAGTTTTTTAATTTACTGTCCAGATCGCTTACCACATTCTCTTTCATTCCATCCATCTCCTGGTCGATCTCCGCATCCACCCAGCCGTATTTAGCAAGCAGGGTATTTACTCTGCCGTCATCCCGCTTCATAGTAATGAGGAGAACACTGCTCTGGCCATGTTCCGTATGAAAATTAAGCACAACCGAAGGGAGCGCTTTAAACTCCGTATTAAAATCTTCGAGTCTCGTCTCAGGGATTATTCCCGTTTGAACATTGAGAAAAGAGAAATGGGAACGCGCTTTCAGACTCGACCTTATATCGCCGAAGAGTTCAATCTGACGTTTAATATCCTCAAGTTTTAATATTTCCTGCTGAACACTTTTTTGCCGGTTACGGATACCCTGAACCGCTCCTGAAAGCTTGTCGATCTCTTTTTCGCTCTGTTCAAGATCCACGGTTGAAAGCTGGCTGATGTCCAGGGCTTTTTCTTTTTCGGGCAGTATTCCGATCATGTTCAGGAAAGATTCTATACGTTTTTTAAGTTCCGCAATTCGTGTAAGCGAGATGTGCGGAGTCACGCTGCTCACTTTGTTTTTGAGCCCGGAGCTTACTTCGGTTATATTGACAAAATGCAGTACTCCGTCTGAAAGCAATTCTCTGGTAACCGCTTCCACATCTTTATCAAGCACCACAGCCGTTACATATTTCATCTTTGTTGTAAACATCATAAGCTGTCTTTAATCCGCTCCGCATCTATGCCGTATAGCTTGGCATTCAGTATTGTCATGACTTTTTTAATTTCCCATTTTTTCAATACAAAGTAGGCCAGAATTATACCGATTGTAAACGGGTTTCCCATAAGCACTCTTTGTACTTCATATTTCATAATCTCCTCCAGCAGACGTTCTATCAGGACGAGACGCGAAGGTACTTCCGCTCCCTGGACTTTTAAGAGCGGGGAGAGATTCGCATATTTCTTTTTTACAAAATCGGAAATTATATCTGTAACATCCTCCGATTTAAATGCGGCGCCAAGCATTTCCTGATTAAGGGAGTGGCCGAAGGGAATGATATATGAGAACGTGTCTTCTAATGACAGATTATAGAGGGTTTTGTAGCGGACAATCCAGTTTATATTAAGCATATCGATTTCCACACCAATAAGGCGGTTGGCTATACCGGCGTCCCCGGCCGACAACAAGCTAACCCGCTGTAACAGCTGCTTATAATAATATTTATCCAGTGCTATCTCAAGCGAAAACAGCGAGTTTTTTAATTTAATTTGTTCACTGTTTTCCAAAACCAATAATCCATACGGCGTATCATGCAATATTTCAGGGAGATTCTCTATATCCTCGGCGTTCAACAGTTGTTCCACATGTATATCGTGAATAATCTTTTCTCTGTAAATATAACTGCTTGCTTCTTCAATTCCCCGTTTTCTTACAACCCTGTCGAACCATAATCTCAGGATATTCTTAAGATTATCTATTTCATAACGCATAAGCAGCGCCTGGCAGAGGTCCGCCACATCACCCGAAACATAGCGAATAACCTCTTCAAACAGTTCTACCTCCTGCTTAAAAAGCTCAAGCTCTCCCATTTTTAAATCACCGGTTTTTTCATAAATAACATCAACCTGGGAAAAATCCGTATCCCGCAATAATTGTATGGCTTCAACAAGGCTGTGAGCGCGGATAAGTCTTTCTAAAAAATCCGCATCTAAGATTTTGCTCAATCTTGTTCGCAATTTCGCAGCAATAAAAGCGTATTTTCCCAAAGGGCCTGCCATGCTTAACTATTCCCTTTCAAATTCAGGTATAACAAGAAAATCCGCCAGTTTCTCCACAACCACATCCACTTTATCCTGATTCTGCTCCCAAAACTTCGCACTCTGTAATTCCGCATCGGCCAGAGCTCTATTATATTCTTGCAGCTTCTTTTCTTTTGTTTCTGCAATTTTGTTTTGAATTAATTCTTTTGCCTGCTCACGAGCCTGCGTGATACACTCGTTTATTTCCGTTTCTATCTGCTGTTTAATCGTATGAGCTTTCTCTTTGGCCTGTGCTACAATCTTTTCGGCCCCGGCTTCGGCTTTTAACACCTCATCTACAATGTCTTGCATTCCCGTTTTCCTTCTGGTTATTTATTTCTAGAAATAAGTATCAGAAGCTTTTTTATATACTATTGCCAGAGCCTCGTCAAGGCAAGTGAATTTATTACAGGGATACAAAATTTGAAACCACAGATTTCACTGATTATACAGATAAACAAAACAATAGCGATTTAATCGCCAAAAGTCTGTGTAATCTGTGTTCTTAATTAGTTCAGTTGCGGCCGTAGGGCGCGTTGTGTAGTATGTGTTCTTATTATATTATGTTCTATTCCGACTCTTCTTGCTCAGTTTTAATTATCTCATCTATAAGCAGATCCGGTGAAAGTGGCTGAAGACCTTCTGTAGAAGGTAATTCTCCACCGTCTTGGCTTTCTATCGCCGCACCTTCCGGCGTATAAGTTGCGGTATCTTCCACTGTATAATCTTCGGTCTGAATAAGAGGATCCGGGACCGCAGCTTCTGCTTCAAGATCGAGCGAACTCTCAATTTCTGACGATTTATTCATAAGTCCCAATACAACACATATCAGGATAAATAGAGCTGCCAAGATTGCGGTAAAACGTGTGAGCACGTTACCCGAACGTGGGCCAAACGGTGTGGTACTCCCACCTCCGAATATTCCTCCGAATCCTTCCCCACTTTCATCTTGAATAAGGACAATCAGCACCAAGACAACTGAGGTAAAGGCAAAAATAACATAAAGTATTGTGCTTAATACTTCCATAATTTACTCCGTATCTCCATTATCATATTGAATAATTGGTATAAATGTATCGCTTTCTAAAGAAGCACCTCCTACTAAGGCACCGTCAATATTAGACTTAGCCATAAGCTCTTTAATATTATTGGGTTTTACGGACCCTCCATACTGAATGGTAAGAGCATCCGCAGCTTCTTTATTATAAAGATCTGTTATCACCTTTCGAATATATACATGCATGGCATCCGCGTCTTCAGGTGTTGCGGTTTTTCCTGTTCCTATTGCCCAGACCGGCTCATAAGCAATCGTTACGGCCTTTAGTCTTTTGCTTTCAACATCCTGCAATCCTTTAACGAGCTGCTCCTCCACAACTTTTTCCGCAATACCCCTTTCGCGTTCTTCGAGCATTTCACCTACACAAAGAATCACATTCAGAGCTTTACTCAGCGCAAGCTTAACCTTCTTGTTTATGATATGATCTTTTTCTCCATATACGTGCCGCCGTTCCGAATGCCCTAGAATAACATACGATACACCTACATCTTTAAGCATATGTACGGAGATTTCACCAGTATGTGCACCATTTTCGAAAGCTGACATATTTTGGGCACCCAAAAAAAGTGCACTCCCACTGAGTACTGAGGAAACCGCATACAGAGAGGTAAAGGGGGGTGCGATCATTATTTTTTTCTGTGTATTATGCTTCACTTTTGCTACGAGTTCTTTGGCAAGCACAACCGCCTCTTCAATCGTCTTATGCATCTTCCAATTACCCGCAATAAAAGGCACTCTCATAACGTCTCCTTAAGAAATTTTGTCTGCCTACTATAGTAGAAATCTTTATTTTATGCAAGTGCAACTATACCGGGCAGCGATTTTCCCTCAAGAAATTCCAATGAAGCACCACCGCCGGTAGAGACATGATCGATTTTATCTGCTAAACCGAATTTATTTACGGCTGCAACAGAATCACCACCTCCAACCACCGTGGTACCTTGGCACTCGCTTACATATTTTGCAACTTCTAATGTACCATTGGCAAAAGCATCAAATTCAAATACACCCATGGGTCCGTTCCAGATAACATTTTTAGCCCGGGCAATTTTTTCTCTATATATATTCAGTGTTTTGGGGCCGATATCCATAGCGATTTTATTTTCCGGAATATCAATAGTATCTATGCTTTCTGCTTGCGCACTTTCCGTAAATTCATTCGCAACCAGGTGATCTATTGGTAAAAGAACTTCAACTCCCTGTGCTTTTGCTTTATTTAAAAAGTCTTTTGCCGTATCCAAGAATTCCTCTTCAAAAAGAGATTTTCCAATTGTATGACCCAGAGCCTTTAAAAAAGTATAAGCCATTCCTCCTGCAATAATAAAAGTTGAAGCTTTACTTAAGAGTGAGTCCAATACAGCAATCTTTGTCGATACTTTGGCTCCACCTATGATGGCAACAAAGGGTTTCTCAGGATGAGATAAAAGATTTCCAAAAAAAGTTACTTCTTTCTCGATAAGAAATCCGGCTACGCCGTCTATAAAGCGGGTAACTCCTTCGGTCGAGGCATGTGCTCTATGAGCGGTACCGAAGGCATCATTTACATAAATCTCGCCTAAGGAAGCCAGTTTCTTGGCAAACTCCGGGTCGTTCTTGGTTTCTTCTCCATGAAAACGTAGATTTTCCAGGAGAAGCACTTGGCCGGCACTTAAATTTTCCGCCATTTCTTCCACTTCATCTCCTACGCAATCGGGTGCCATTTTTACTTCCGTTTGCAACAACTCGCTTAACCTCTGCGCCACAGGTTTAAGGCTTAAGGCCGGACTTGCTACCCCTTTGGGCCTGCCCAAATGGCTCATGAGTATAAGCGAAGTTCCGGCCTGCTCTAAAATATATTTTATAGTGGGAAGTGCCGCTACAATCCGGGTATCGTCTGTAATACGACCCTCTTTTATAGGCACATTAAAATCAGCTCTCATTAAAACCTTTTTATTGGTTAATTGAATATCCTTTACGGTTTTAACTGTCATTGTTACTTCTCCTAGACTAATCTCTCAACAAGATCAACCACTCGGGTGGAATAACCCCATTCATTATCATACCATGAAAGTACTTTTACAAATCCCTTGCCAATTTTCATTGTAGACAGAGCATCAAAAATCGAAGAGTGTGTGTTTTTAATAACATCCGAAGAAACAATGGGATCCTCGCAGTATTGCAAGATACCTTCCATATTGCCGATGGATGCTTCTTTCATAGCTGTGTTAATCTCTTCTACAGAAGGATCCTTCTCAAGACGCACTGTAAGATCCACAAGGGAACCTGTAGGAACGGGAACACGCAGGGCCATACCGTTAAGCTTGCCGTCTAATTCCGGAATAACAAGACCAATCGCTTTGGCCGCACCAGTAGTGGTAGGAATAACAGACAGTGCTGCAGCGCGTGCACGTCGTAAATCACTATGCGGAAAATCAAGTATTCTTTGGTCATTGGTATAAGCATGGATCGTAGTCATAAGGCCTTCGATAATACCGAAATTATCGTGTAATACTTTGGAAATAGGTGCCAGACAGTTTGTAGTGCATGAAGCATTGGATACGATTTGATCTTCATCTTTTAACATCGAATCATTTACACCCAACACTATGGTTCTGTCAATTTCATCTTTAGAAGGTACAGTAAGCACTACCTTTTTTGCACCCGCTTCAATATGCCAGGCGCACTGCTCTCTTTTTCTGAACACACCTGTGGATTCTACTACAACATCTATTCCCAACTCCTTCCAAGGAAGCTGTTTTGGGTCCTTTTCTGCAGATGCATGTATTTTTTTACCATCAACTATAATATACTCATCATCATACTCAATTTTTTTTTCATAAACGCCGTAGGTAGAGTCATATTTTAACAGATGAGCAAGGGTTTTATTGTCTGTAAGATCATTTACAGCAACGATTTCAATATCATCCCTTTCAAAGGCAATTTTAAACACATGGCGACCAATTCTCCCAAATCCATTAATAGCTATTTTCATAATTTCCCCCTGTGTAATTAATTATAATAGATTGTCTTGAATATAAGAAAAACATGAGGCAGTGTCAATCCAGCATAGATTTATTTTAACGCAAAGTCGCAGAGACGCAAGGAATCTCATGAAGACGTAAGCTCTGTGCCTTTGCGCCTCTGCGTTAATATTCACTTTACAGACAGAATTACCTCAATTCCATCAGTTCCCATAACAGATCATTAGCTGCCACGGGTGCGTTTTTTTCTTCACTATCTTCCACTTTCGGTTCAAATATAACTTCATCGCCTATATTGATCAGGTCATTATACCCTTTTCTGGTAAGTTTTCCTTCAGCTATAACTTCATCTAAAGCAGTTACTGTAAAATCCCCTACTACATCGGATTCCGCATAATTAAAACCCACACGCCCGTTATGCAGGTTTACCGTCCCCTTTTTCAGGATGAGCAGTTTATCATCTTTTTTCAGGTCATGAAGACTGCCCAAATCAATAATGGCCCGATCAAACTGTCTGTTTATTATTTTTCCTCTCAAGGGGAGCATGGCATTAAGTTTCTCACCCAAAGAGAGTAATACCGACTGTACCCGATCATTTCCCGTGCGTGATATTTTAAATTTATGCAGCAACGCGCCTGTTCGCGATAGATAAAGTCCGCATTCGGCAGAGATACTCCTGTCCGTTTCATTAAAAGAGATAATAAGAAAAAAATCTGTATAACTGTTACGGGCAATGCGAAAACCTTCTTCAAACGATGAGATGTCCGCTCTTTTTGTTACATCTATTTTTTTTTCGTAAAGAAATAATATATAATCGAAAAATCGTGTGAGATCAACTCCTGCGTGAGGGTGTATTACATTATTGCGTGATTGAATATTGAATAGTGCGAATTTAAGGGGGGTGCTCTTTATTTCTCCGTACTGATCTATCTGCCATTTGTTAGAGAGAAGTTCTTTTTTTTTATATTCATATCTTTCAATATCATTAGCAATTATCCTATCGAGATCATCTTGGGGGGAACTAATATTGCTGAAATTTTTTCTAATTGCTATTAACTTATCCAGATACTTCATTGGGAAGCCCCTCAGTTTATAAATTTCTGCCATTCCATACATACCCCTTTTCGCGTTCTCTGAAGCATTATCAAGCATCTGGCAAATGCGATATTCCAAAAGCGCCATATTCAACATATACCTATCTTCAAAAAGTTTTCCCCTATGCAGTCTATCGCCTGACAGGTCCATACGCCGGGGATCCCGTTCGGGTAAAGAGGAATCGATAATTAGATTTTCCAAAGCGATGCGGGATACCTCATCATCAGGCCTCAAAGCGAGTACTTTCTTAAAATCTCTAATTGCATTATCCATATCACCGAGGCCTGAATATGCCTTGCCTAAAGTGTATCTTGCCAAATAATAAAGGGGATGACTATCCGGTACGGCAGTTAATATCTTAACCGCCCGGTTATAGTTCTTTTGTGCAATATAAATATTACCCAACAACTGGCGGGCCTGAACATACTGAGTATTAAGTGCCAATGCGGTCTCCAGATGGCGTTCGGCTTTAGCATAATTACCCCGGCTGTAGTAGTATTTACCCGTTACAAAGTGAACAAGTGCATCATTACCATGATATTTGAGTGCAAGCTCAAGATAACGTTCGGCAGCTTTATAGTTGTTTAACTGTTGATTGATAATGACTAAAGCCAGGAGAGCTTGTCTGTGAGAAGGAGAAACGCGCAACGCCTCTTCAAACTGCTTCACCGCAAAACTGGTCCTCCCGCTTGCTATATCTAATAAAGCAAGACCGGCTATAGCTTCGATATTATTGGGCTGCAGAGTTAACACCCGGTTGAACAGGCTTATTGCTTTATTTAAATCCCCCAGAACAATCCATACTCGCCCCTCCAAAGCTAACAGCTCGAGATCGTTTTTATTATATTTCTTCCCCAGTGCAATAAACCTTAGCGATTCCTGATATTCATTCAGATAAAAAAAACATTCAGCCAAACCCTTCATGGCATTGATATAGTAAGGATTTATATCTAGTGAAGCTTTATATTTTTCCACAGCAAGATAGTAGTTTTCCTGTTCCTGTGCGATTTTGCCGGCTTTATACAATTCAACTGCATTTGTACTCGATTCAGCATTTAAAAAAACTACGGGAATTAAAAAGGTGATTACCATAAAAGCTATTTTTATATTTTTTAATCCTAGAATACTATAGTTCCCTCCCATACTATGAATACTCCTTTCTCTATTAGTTTATCCCATTAATCATTTCATTTCATTATTTTCTTGTTGCTTGGGAATTACAAGCTTTATTGATACTATTTTTCTTCCTTCCATACGCTGTACAATAAAATCAATTTTATTATATGAAACTTTTTCATTTATTATAGGTATTTTGCCAAAGAGATCAAAAACAAACCCACCGAGGGTATCCGAAGCCTCTGTAGGTAAGAGCAGCTGCATTCTTTCATTCAAATCTTCCAGGTTGATCCGGGCATCACAGAGGAAGATTCCTTGTCCGATTTCAATAATATCTTCGGTTTCATTATCAAACTCATCCTGAATTTCACCTACAATCTCTTCAATTATATCCTCAAGACACACGATCCCGGAAGTTCCCCCATACTCATCTACTCCAACTGCAATATGTACTTTACGTCGTCTAAACTCTTTAAGCAGAGAATTGAGCTTTTTACTTTCCGGTACAAAGTACGGCTTGCGGATAATTTTTTCCAGATTTACCTCTTTCTTTTCCTTTGTTAATGAACGCAGTAAATCTTTGGCATAAAGAATTCCCACGATATTATCCAAGGTTTCCTGATATACGGGAAACCGCGAGTGTCCGGATTCCACAACCAGAGGAATGAGCTCCTTCAAACTACTGGTCAAAGAGATGAAAACCACATCGGTTCTGGGAACCATTACTTCTCTTACGATTGAATTCGAGAGCTCAACAATACCCCTTATCATCTCCTTTGCTTCACTATCCAATTTCTTCCAATCCGCATCTTTTTCATCATACTTTTTCTTAAATAATTTCTCTAAAAATCCTTCTTTCTTCAAAACTCCTTCTCCTTGCGCAACTGATCCAGCATGCTCTCTTGAAGAGTAATCATGGTATCTTTCGCATCTTCCTCATTATGATCCAATCCTCCCAAATGGAGTATACCATGTACAAGCACTCTCATAAGTTCTTCCTGAAACGGAATCCCGCCATGATGAGAATTATTCATTAATGTATCGACAGAAATAACAATATCTCCTGCTGCAATACTTTCTTCATTTTCATGAGCCGGAAAGCTTCGCCCCTCAAATTGAGAAAAAGAGAGCACATCCGTTGCTTTATCAATTCCACGATATTTCTTATTAAGTTTTCTTATAGTTACATCATCAGTACAGAGCAGCGAGACTTCCCAGTTATGCTTGCCGTGAAGGGTAAGTATGCGCTGACATATACTTTCCAGATTTTTTAAGGCCGGCGGCGGATGAGCATAAGAGATAGCAACATCGATCTGATTCACCTATTTACCTCTTTTAACTTTGGATACTCAATACGTTGATGAAAATATCCGGCAACTATTTGTACAAAGGTCTTTTTGATAATTTCCAAATCATTAAAAGTCAAATTACATTCGGAAAGCTCCCCTGTATTAAATTTATCAACAATAATGCCCCATACCAGCTTTTCTATTTTTGCTACCGTAGGTTTTTTTAAGGTTCTCGATGCCGCTTCAACCGAATCCGCAAGCATTACTACCGCCGCCTCCTTACTCTGCGGTTTGACGCCGGGATAAGAAAATTCACTGGGGGAGATCTTCTTATCGTTGTTATTTTCTTTCAGGGCACGATTGTAAAAATAAGTAATTATCCCTTTACCATGATGTTGAGTAATAATATCAATCACCGCCTGAGGCAGATTGAGTTCTTTGGCTTTTTCCACTCCTAATTTTACATGTGATTTAATAACCGCTACAGATAAACTGGGTTTCAACTCATCGTGTATATTGTAAGAGTTCTGGTTTTCAATAAAATATTCCGGCTGGTCGAGCTTGCCGATATCATGATAATAAGCCGCTACCCGAGCAAGGAGTGCGTTGGCACCAATTTCCTCACAAGCCGATTCAGCAAGATTGGCCATATTGATTGAATGGTTATACGTGCCCGGTGCTAATACCAGCATACGCTTAAAGATAGGGAGATTAATATCGGAAAGTTCCATTAAGCGAAACCTGGTTGGAGTATTGAGTCTGTGCTCTAAAATAGGTAAAAATCCCAAGCTTAATATACCGCACAGAAAACCATTGCCCGAGGCCCAGGCCATTCTTACTAAAATATCTATAATCACCAGGTTATTTAAAAAACCGAAAGTAGCAATAATAATACTGTTAATAATAGAAAGATAAATGCCTGCTTTTACTAAATCAATTCTTTCTTTTGTTCTTGTAGCTACCGCTATTCCTCCGATTGCGGAAAAAAAGGCAAAAGCGAAGGTCGCAATATCAGATCCAATAAGGAAAAGGGTAAGAGAAAGAAAAAGTGAATAAATCACACTTACCTCTGCAGAGATTACCACAGTAATTAAAATAGCAATAACAGCCGTTGGTAAAATTAATGAAAAGGGATACCACTTATCATCGGGAAAGACATTCAACAGACTTACACTTAATACAAGATAGATCATCCCCAGAATGACAAGGAGTAAGATCTCCTGTGACCTTAATATCCTCCTGGTAATAGATTTATTCAACAGGAAAATTGTAAATGCAAAAATAATAATAAAAAAGAAAACAGTTCCCACGATGGAATTCACATTTACTTTAACCGCATGCTGCCAATAAGCCTTTATTTTTGAATATATATCCTTTGTGATGGGTTTTCCTTTTTCCACGATTATTGCATCTATTGAATCTGCTTTAAGCCATTTTTCTACCGATTTTACTTTCTCGCCTGCTGCTTTACGATCGAGTTCGGTTTGGTTTTTATCAAAAAACCCATTTACCTTTGCAAAATGAGAAACCAAAGAAATTATTACCTGTTTTGCGATAGGGTCGTCATATGATACTGTGTGTAATTTTTCTTCCACCCATAGAGGAAGATCCTGCACCCGAATTACATTATTTATTTCGATCAATTCTAAAACCGGCTTGTTGTCTGCCTGCTTTAGAAATTTAATATTGGTAATCTCCGCTAAATTAACCTCAATACCCGTGAAATCGATGATTGCGGTCTGTAAGGCCTCTCGTAATAATTCTTTTGTATTTTCCAGTATTAACTCCGCATAAGGAGATGTATCTAAATAGTCGATTATTTTATCATCTAACTGTTCCAGCCCTAAAGCCTCGATTGAGAATTGTTTTCCTTCGGTATCGGTTATATTTTTTCCCAATATTAACTGCTCGAAATTCATAAATTTATTAATACTTGCAGCAGCAACTTCATCACTAATGCGGAAAACCAATGGCTCACTGGCTGCCGCTTTCTCTCTCTCTTTTTCCGTTGCTTCTTCATCCGTCCACAAAATATCACGATCTAACACAAAATTCACAGGAGCAGGCTCATAGAGTTTAAAATCTCCGATATCATAGCGTAGAAAAAGATTACCGGATTGAGTAGCAAAGATAATAATGAGATTGGCAATAATAAAAGAAACTCCCACGATCAAATAGCTATATTTCAAGTTTCTCTTAGCCGGCAGGATTCTTTTAAAAAAACTTTCGGAGATTTTATTGTTTCGCATCATCTTTTTCATATGCTTTTACAATTTTCCGTACCAGAGGATGTCGCACTACATCCAATTCTTTAAAAAACTGAAAATGTATTTCTTTTATATGTTTCATTATCGAAATTGCGTGCAGTAAACCCGATCCTTTTTTAGCAGGTAAATCGATTTGCGTGATATCTCCGGTTATTATGGTTTTTGTTCCTTCTCCAATACGAGTGAGGAACATCTTCATCTGTTCCTGAGTTGTGTTTTGCGCTTCATCCAGCATAACTACACATTTGGAAAGCGTTCTTCCCCGCATATAAGCTAATGGTGCTATTTCTATAATTCCATTCTCCTCCAGTTTCTTAATATGTTCCAGCGATATCATACTTTCCATTGCATCATAAATCGGCCTTAAGTAAGGATTTATTTTCTGCGCAAGATCTCCGGGCAAAAAACCTAGACTTTCTCCAGCCTCTACAACCGGCCGTGTAATGACAAGTTTTTTAAAGCTGCGGGTTAATACATATTTCAAAGCCAGGGCTACTGCCAGATATGTTTTTCCCGTGCCTGCAGGACCTATGGCAAATATCATCTCGTATTTATTAATAGCATCGATATAGAGTGCCTGGTTAAATGTTTTGGGAAACACCTTCCGGGTTGAATGAGGGATAACAATATGCGTATCTCTTAAAAAAGATGCTTTCTCATGTTTGCCTTTATCGAGAGAATGATGAATTGCCTTAATTAAATCCGCACCCGGCACCTGGCCCGATTTTACATAATCTTCCAATTGATCAATAATACTCTTTAATATTAATTTTTTATTCTCATCATCAGTATCTAAAAAAACTTCATTTCCTTTAATAAAAACTCTCACTCCCAAGAGTTCTTCAATAAGTGTAAGATTTTTATCATTTTCCCCTAATAATTCATGCAGTTTATCAACATTTTCGAGTACTAATGCGGGATTTCTACTCAGGGTTTTCTCCTTATATCACTATTCTACAAAGATCCCCTACCCAAAGTCAAGCACAGCGATTCTCATTTTGTACAATGTATGCTTAATAAAGTATAAAAAATTATGATAAATTGCTAATATAATCGTAAAAAATGAGAATTACTGAGTCAAGCATAGACAGTAATTTAAAAATTGCTGGATACTAGAATGTCATACCTTCATCTTTATTATATTTTACTTCGGTATTGATTTCCGGAATAGGATACCACCTAATTTTAAATGAAATCACCGGCAGCCATTCATATTTTGTGGTACCGTCTGTCTGCAGCTCCTGTTGGAATGTACCATCAAAACTAAAGGAGAGATCCCAATCACCGAGGTGATGTGTTATAGTAATACCCACATCTTTTAGTTTGAAGAACGACCGGTAACGGGCTTCCTCATCCCAAAAACAGAAGGAATACCACAAATCTTCCAGAGGATTTACCCATCCGATATCTACTACAGCTCCGTAATCATCAGAAATCGCCTGGCTTACTGCTTCGGGAAAACCGGGAATATAGCGATACACATTATCGTTTATAGTAGTCGTTTTCAGGGTAATATTTAAAAATTCGTGGATGTAAAAGATAAACTGAAAAGTAAAAGTAAGATTACTGGCTACATACTGTTGAAGATCTACATTCAAAGACGATGTTACTTTAGTTTCAAGTTTAATCCTGTTTTTCCAGAAATAGAGTGATCCCGTATTATAATCTATGTTAAAGCTTAGTTTGTGCGGCAAAAACTCCTTATTGGCGGAAAGCTGTCTGCCCAGAGGATTAACAGGATTCATATATTTGGCAATATAGTCAGCAGTAAAAAACCATAGCCGAAGAGTGGATTGACTTCTTTCTATAGTATCTTCTTCAAAATTCAAATCAAAAATTTGAGTAGCCAGATACATGGATTTTTCATTATATATATAAGGCAGCAAGCTTACCGTAGTTTTAAGATCTTTAAATTCTTCAGCTTCAATATCATAACGCAAGATGCTTTTAAACATGAAATAATCTTTTAAAATTATTTCTTCGGTAACGCTTAGAGGTTGAAAATACCAAAGACTGTCGGCAGCACTCTGATCGTATTCACAGATTATTATTGTATGAAAAATCCAAAGGTAAAAATTGAGTTCGGACTCGATACTGCCTAATGTAGGCGGCATATCATAGGTTAATCTTAAAAAATTGGATTGATCAAAAGGCTTATACACAAAGGTGGCTGAAACCTCATGCTGTGATACCTTCTGCTTATTCCAGATAAAAATATTGTTCTCATAAAGCGGTGTGTTATTATCCATCTCATCAAATTCATATTTATAGATATCCCAAAACAGCTTGTAGGTTATGTTGCTCTGGCTAAAAAGATCATTTCTGATAAAAGGTTTGTACGTTAACGTGGTCTCTTTAGTGGTGGTGAAATTCGTATATTGATATGCTGATTGCAGCAAGGGGCCCCATTCAGCCGGAGCCAGGGTATCTGATTCGTTAAAAAGGTTTTTATAGCGTTCGGTTAATTTAAACCTTACATTCAAACCCAACAGATTATCCCATATTCCCATGTTATAGGTAAACCAATAGTCGCCATCCAATTTTATACTGTTGTATTTGGTTTCATAATCTATATCATTTATTGAAACCGGTGACTCAGTAGAAGTCTGGCTGCCGACAAAGGGGTATTCCATAGTGATATTCTGATTAAATGAATATGTTAGTGAAGAGTTGAATAGTTCATATGTATGTTTCAGCGGAAAATCAGGCTGTTGCTCAGGAATTCTTAAGCGTATCCCCGTACTGCCGGAGGAATCCTCTGTTGCTATTTCAAGCAGACTGGAAAAGGGCGCTTTTATCCCCAGACCCGGTTCTGCGCCGGTCTTGGCCTGCTCTGCTGCGCTTATGGCTTCAACATCTTTTATGGTAAAAAGAGTTCCGCCTAATCTCAGCGTTGAATTGGGAAAAACAACTCGCTTTGGATAATAAAACATACGATTCGGATCGGAGGCCGTAGGGTTTAAACTATAATTCGGAGTATACTTGCTTTCCCACTCAAAGAGGAAATTAAAGGTTTTTAATTCCAAAGTAGTAAGATATGGTGTGGAAAAAAGATCACTAAATCTTATATTACTGTCCAGTGTCCATGAAATATTCTTTCGTTCCAATGCGTTCAGATCTTGTGACTGTACTTCCAGACCTGATCTTTTTTTGATTTCAATCCCGAACACCTCTTCCCAATCAATATCTTCAGAACGGTCGTAAAAATCCGTGGCAAAAAATGGATCCGAATATATTTCGAAATTTCCGGAGAATTTTTTAATAATCCCGTAAGCCAATTCGAATTGCGTATCCAATCCATAACGGAACGGAAGTTCGATTCCAAAAAAATAACCGCTGTTCCAGTACTCTTCACCATTATAAAATGGCGTATACCCTACCGATTCAAGAAAAATACTTCGGCTTACCCCCACCCCACCTCTCACTTCAATGACAGGTTCTACATCTAAAAACACACCTATAAATCCCCCCAAACGGCTATACATGTCTACATACAACTTTAATGTTTTTACAGCGCTCAATATAGTTGATTCCGTGTCTGTTTGCTCCCCGCTTTTTTTTGTGGCAACTTGTTTTTCATGTAAAAATAAACCGCGCCACTCTATCTCATACTGCTTAATCTTTTCTTTTTCTTCTTCTTCAAACTCTAAAAATGAAAATACACTGGGCTTTTTCTCTTTGCGGCCGATAAAATAAGTTGTAGTTTGCATATAATAACCTTCCCGGTCGCGATATCCTACTACCGGATGAAAAAACAGTTCATCACCTGCAAGAAAAAAGAAGGGTACATACAGCATGGGAATTCTTCCTACATAGAGCACGGCATCCTGTGCCGCCCATTCTCCGGGTGCAAATACCCAGATCTTACTGGCCGTTATTTTATAATTGGGATCTTCGACATCTTTACTGGAAGTAATCATAGCATTTTCTAAAATTATAGTTTCATTTTCCAAATGAGAAATGGTATCTCCCTTATAAAAAAAGAGTATTTTATCACCTGTTGGTAATCCGTCTTTTTTAATTTCTTTCTCTTTTTCGCCTGTGGCCTTATAAAGTACACCTCCCCAATCCTTCACGTTAAAGATAAAATTCTCTCCCTTAAAAATCTCTTCCTTATTGTCTTTTTTTCTTATATATTCGATATTACCCTCTGCTGAAATGATATTAAGCGCTTGATTAAATAAAATTCTTTCGGCTTTTAAAGTATGAATCGTATCATCATCTTTATTAGTAATTATCAACACAACCTGTCCCTGAAGCAGAATATAGTTCTCATCCACTTCTTCTATCGAAAAATACTCCGAGGATTCAGCTGATTGAATTTCTATTCTGCGTCCGGAAGCCTGAGCTCCTTCTTTTGTTACGGAAATATCAAAATAATTACACAATCTGTTCTGTAGATCCTGTCTGCTGCCGGAATCTGAGAGCCCAAGAGTCTTACACCAGGCAACCAGCTCAAAGTAATTTGCAGTATCAATATCCAAACCCATGGTTTCTTTGATTAAGGTCTCTCGGTCCTTCTTTTCTTTTGTCTCCTCCTCGCTAGCCGCCGGAGCAGAGGAGGTATCACTATTCTGGGCAAAGACAAGCGATTGGGAAATTAACATTAACAGAAATGCTATACTAATTTTTTTCATAAAATATTCTGTATACAATCATTGGTGTAATTTTTATTATTATTACAAAAATTACACCAATGATTGTATACATTTAAAGGTACTCTTTCAAATACCTCCCCGTATAAGAATCCTGACAAAGAGCAATCTCTTCCGGTGTACCGGTACAAATTACCTCGCCGCCTTTATCGCCACCCTCGGGTCCTAAATCAATAATATAATCCGCCTGTTTTATTACATCCATATTATGCTCAATTAAAACAACCGTATTCCCCTGATCAACTAGCAGATGCAGTACCTCCATTAATTTTTTTACATCAGCGAAATGAAGACCTGTCGTGGGTTCATCCAGAAGATAAAAGGTATTTCCCGTACTCCTTTTGGAAAGCTCCAATGACAGCTTGATCCGCTGTGCTTCACCGCCCGAAAGCGTCAATGCCGACTGCCCAAGCCGGATATATCCAAGCCCTACCGCCTTAAGGGTTTTTAATTTTCGTTCCACAGCAGGAATCTTTTTGAAAAAATCATAAGCTTCATCTACAGTAAGTTCAAGTATCTCATAAATATTTTTACCCTTATAGCGTATTTCCAGTGTTTCACGATTATAGCGCTTTCCCTTACACACATCGCAGGTAATAAATACATCCGGTAAAAAATGCATTTCAATACGAATTGTACCATCCCCTCTACAGTTTTCACAGCGTCCTCCTTTTACATTGAAAGAAAACCTGCCTGTCCTGTATCCCCGAGCACGCGACTCCGGCAATTTAGCCATTAAATCACGGATAGGAGTAAAAAGGCCTACATAGGTAGCAGGATTTGAGCGCGGAGTTCTCCCGATCGGGCTCTGATCTATGTTAACGACTTTATCTATGTTTTCCACGCCTTGAATTGTATTATAAGCACCTTCGGCATAATGTGTTCTTCTGACCCGATTGGCAAGTATCGGGTAAAGCAGATCGGAAAGCAGAGTAGACTTCCCGGAACCCGAAACTCCTGTAATCACGGTAAGTACTCCTAAGGGAAATTTTGCATCTATTTTTTTTAAATTATGCTCAGTTGCACCTAAAATAATAATGGATCTTTCACTCTGCTCTCTGCGTTCTTTTCTCTTTTCAATACTTAATTTTCCGGACAAATATTTACCTGTTAGTGAACGCTTATTGGAGAGAATATCCTGCAGGCTCCCCTCGGCTACAACTTGACCTCCATGTACTCCGGCACCTGGTCCCAAATCAACAATATAATCGGCGGTCCTTAGAGTCTGTTCATCGTGCTCTACCACTATAAGTGTATTGCCGATATCTCTCAGATGTTTGAGTGTATTTATCAACCTGGTATTATCACGCTGATGCAGACCTATGGTAGGTTCATCTAGGATGTAAAGCACGCCTACTAACGAAGAGCCTATTTGTGTAGCAAGACGAATACGCTGCGCTTCACCGCCCGAAAGCGAAGCTGCGCGTCTTTCCAGAGTTAAGTATTCCAAACCCACATTCTGCATAAACTGAAGGCGGGAGCGTATTTCTTTTAAAACTTGAGCTGCAATTTTCATCTGTGTATCCGAAAGGCTTAATCCTTCAAAAAACTCATATGCCTCTTTTACAGAAAGCTGGGAAATCTCAAAGATATTCTTTTTATCCACTTTGACAGCTAAGCTTTCGGGCCTGAGCCTTTTCCCCTTACATGCCGTACACTCTTTCTGCCGCATGTAACCTTCCAGCCACTCTTTAATATAATCGGATTTGGTTTCTAAATAGCGGCGCTTTAAATCGGGAAGCACACCGCGAAAGTTTGTAGAATATTCCCATTTTCCTCTGCGATCTTTATTCGTATAGGTAAAATCTATTATCTCATCCGTGCCATAGAGGATGGCATGAAATATAGGTTTGGGCAAGGTATTAAAAGCCGTATCCAGGCTAAATTTATAATGTGCGGCAATTGACTTAAATATACTTTGATACCAGTTTGCATCCGGATTATAAGGAGCAATAGCACCTTCATTAAAGGACAAATTCGGATCCGGGATAACCAGATCAGGATCAAACTCTAAAGTAATACCTAGACCTGAACAATCGGGACATGCTCCATAGGGATTATTAAAAGAAAAAAGCCGCGGCTGCAGTTCAGGAATACTCACACCGCATTGGGCACAGGCGTGCATCTGTGAAAAAAAATCCTCTCCCTCTTTACCGTCAATATCTCTTAATACGATAAGCTTGCCTGAAGCAAGTTCTAAAGCAGTTTCCACAGATTCGGCTAAGCGCTGTCTGTTTTCCGCATGTACCACAAGTCGATCAACAACAATCTCAATAGTATTTTTTTTATTTTTATCTAATCTAATATCTTCCTCTAACGATCGCATTGTGCTGTTTATACGAACACGGGCAAAACCGGAACGCCGTGCGTCATTGATCAGTTTCTGATGCTCGCCTTTTCTTCCTTTAATAAGAGGCGCTAAAATTATGATTTTTGCTCCTTCAGGATAGGAAAGGATTGTATCCAGTATTTGATCTAATGATTGTTCTTTAATAATCTTACCACATTGCGGGCAATGGGGTATGCCGATACGGGCAAAGAACAGCCGCAGGTAATCATAAATCTCCGTAACCGTACCCACGGTTGAACGAGGATTTTTATGAGTAGTCTTTTGTTCTATTGAAATGGCCGGTGAGAGGCCCTCGATATAATCCAGATCTGGTTTATTCAAGCGTCCTAAAAACTGTCGTGCATATGCCGAGAGAGACTCGACATAACGTCTTTGCCCTTCGGCAAAAATGGTATCAAAAGCCAAAGACGATTTTCCGGAACCGCTGATTCCGGAAACGACAATTAATGTATCACGGGGTAACACAAGATCAATATTTTTTAGATTATGCTCACGAGCTCCCTTAATTATTATATTCTTCAATTACCATAACCTTTCTTCACTTATATTCATTGGCGTAATTTTTGTTACTGTTACAAAAATTATGCCAATAATAAATTGCGGTTTTCCGCAATGTGTAGTTAAAAAAATACCGAAAATAGACTAAGCATGCAAGGGGCTATAATTCTCATTTTGTATATTTTAAGAATCTTTGACATAGATTAACACTGATTTACTCAGATTTATATCTTCCTTTTAAAATCTGTGATAATCTGGGTTAATCCGCGTCAAAATTTAGAACAATTAGACAATTCACCATATTGCCTTTGTCAATTGTTTTCTATATAATGCAAAATAATATAAATTATATTTTAATGAAATCGTGAAACAAAGAAAAGCACAGCTGACACGTAAAACCAAAGAGACTCATGTTACTGTAGAAATCAACCTCGACAAACCCGATGTTATTGATATTGATACGGGTGTTCCTTTTTTTAATCATCTGCTGCATTCCATGGCCTTTCACGGGAAATTCAGTCTCACAGTAAAAGCAAAAGGAGATATCGATGTCGATGCACATCATGTTGTTGAAGATATAGGCCTGGTATTAGGCGAAATCCTTTCCGGTTTGGTGTTCGATTCCGGAGCTGTAATGCGATTTGGGCATGCGGTTATTCCTATGGATGAAGCTCTTTCTGAGGCTGCAATTGATATATGCGGCCGTCCGACCTGTGTATATAATGCCTGCTTCCCGCAAGCCACTGCAGGCTCCTTCGATTTACCCCTCTTAAGAGAATTTTTCTTCGCATTGGCAAATAGAGCAAAAATCAGTATCCATGTGAATACTCGAACCGGTAAAAACAGTCATCATATGGCAGAATCTCTCTTTAAAGCTCTGGGAAAAGCATTAAGCCAGGCATATACATACAATGATAAAACAACAAACATATCCACAAAAGGTACGATATCCTAAAAGTTTTGTTAAAAGAGCTTCTTGCAAAAATAACATTTTTGCAAGAAGCTCCTAAAATGGAAATTGCTAAATCATTATGGTATAAAGAATAAGCATTTTACTAACTTAATATATTTTGAGTTTTGCAATTTCCTCAAAAAGTAAATAAGTACTCCAATTGCGGTAAATCGCAATTTAGCATTGGCATAATTTTTGTAAAAAAAGCAAGAACTATGCCAATGATAGTATATCTAAAAAGCAATTGATTTAGGAGAAATAATTATTTATTATTTAATATAGGTTTAATGATTTTAGGAATGAAAAATAAGGAACTATTAAAAAAATTGCCAAAAACCGGGTTTTTAAAACTTACGACAGAAAAAGTAGAACTGTCAGAAGAAAAAAGAATTGCCCTGATCAGAAAGGGAAATGATTATTTTAATCAGGGGAAATATGATATCTCAAAAAAGATTTTTCTTACGGCTCATTATCCTGATGGTTTGGTACGACTGGGGGATTACTATTTAAAAGAAAAAAAGCCCTTAGAAGCATTTAGAATGTATTGGCTGGCTAAGTATCCAAAGCAGGTTGATAGAATGATAGAAAAAATGGCTGCGATTTTAAAAAAATGGATTAAAGAAGAGAGGTGAAAAATGGAAAATAATAAAGTCCTGAATAATGAAGTATCTGACGATAACGACGGAACGTTACAGAATGAAACTGCAAACCTTATATCGGAATTATCAAAAAAAGGCTATAACTACCTTAAAGAGGAATTGCTTAATGAAGCAGAAGAAAACTTTTACAAGATATTAGAATACGAACCGGAAAACAACTACGCCCTGGTTGGGATTGGTGATGTAGAGAGAAAAAGAGGTCAGTATAAAAAGGCGATAGAATATTATAAAAAATGCCTGCAATTTCATGATGGAAATAATTATGCCCTATTTGGGCTTGCCGATTGTTATAAAGCACTCCAGGAATACGGGAAAGCAATAGAGATATGGGAAAAGTATCTTATTCACGATGAAAACAACATCACGGTACTCACCAGAGTTGCAGATGCCTACCGAAAAGTAAAAAACTTTAAAAAATCAAAAGAGGTATATCTCATGGTCCTGGAAAAAGAAGCGGATAACGCTTACGCATTGATAGGCCTTGGGCATCTTCATTACGATTTTAAAGAATATGAAGCAGCTTCAAAGTATTGGGAAAAAATGATGCTTATCCACGGAGATAATATTGATATCCGCGTGCTGACCTCAATAGGCAACTGTCATAGAAAACTCAAAACATTTGAAAAAGGCATACATTATTTTGAGCAGGCGTTGAAATCCGAACCAAAGAATTTCTACGCGCTTTTCGGTATGGCCGATTGTTTTAGAGGTTTAAACAATCATGAAAAATCACTGGAGTATTGGCTTTATATTCTTGAAACCGATCCGGATAATAAGGTAATACTTACCAGAGCCGGAGACGCCCTTAGAAATCTCGAACAACTGGATAAAGCCGAAGAATACTATAAACGGGCCTTGAATATTGAGTTTGACACCTATGCGGTATTAGGTCTTGCTTTGATTAACAAACAGAAAGAAAATTATCTGGAAGCCCTTGAATCTCTGACAGGCCTTTTGGTGAATGAGTCAAAAAATCCAAGACTGTACTTCGAAATAGCCGAGTGCTATATCGAATTGGGAAATAAAGAAAAAGCCGTCGAGATCCTCAGCCGTTTTGTCAGAACCGGTCAGCGCAACACACGAATCCTTGAACTACTTGAAAAACTCAAAGCGGAATAACCTTTTTCCTTTTTTTACGTATCAATAAGAACAGCCCTGATACGCCTTATCCCGGCAGAGGATGATTGCTCCTTGGTAATTTTAAATCCTCCCAACAACCCCGTATGTTCCACATGAGGGCCTCCGCATACTTCTTTGGAAAAATTGCCGGCAGAGTATACTTTGACATTTTTTTCATATTTCTCACCAAACAGAGCTATAGCACCGCTTTTTAAGGCATCCTCTAAGGGCATCATCTCCATACTGACCGGCAGATCTTTATTTATTTGCTCATTGACTAGCTCTTCGACCTTATCAATCTGTTCTGCAGTCATTTTTTCAGGATGTGAAAAGTCAAAACGAAGCCGCTCATTGGTAATATTACTGCCCTTTTGTTTTACATGATCACCCAAAACAAGGAGTAATGCTTTGTGCAAGAGATGAGTAGCAGTATGCAGTTTTTTGGTCATTTCCGTATGATCAGCAAGACCGCCTTTGAATGTCTTATCAGCACCCTGTTTTGATAACTCCTGATGCTTTTCAAAAGCAGCTTTAAAAGCTTCCCGATCCACAGACATACCATGTTCGGAAGCTAATTCTTCGGTGATCTCCAAAGGAAATCCGTAGGTATCGTAAAGCCTGAAGGCAACACGTCCCGGGATGATTTTCTGCGGATTTTTTAAGAGATTGGACAGCAGCTTTTCAAACTCATGCTCGCCCTTCTGCAGAGTTTGTAAAAATCTTTCTTCTTCAAGATCTATTTCAGACAAAATACTTTTTTTATTATTTACTAATTCAGGATACTGATCCCGGAATACATCTATCACCTGCTCGCAGGCTGTGTGCAGAAACTTGTTCTGCAAAGCCAGTTTGCGACCATGGCGAATTGCCCGTCGCAAAAGACGTCTTAAAATATAACCTTGTCCTAAATTCGAAGGTGTAACACCGCTTTCATCTCCTAAAATAAATGTGGAAGCCCGAACATGATCGGCAATAATGCGTAAAGAATGATCCACAGCATCATCTTGCCCGTATAACTTTCCCGAAATCTCTTCCAGTACCTTGACAATTGGAAAAAACAGTTCTGTTTCATACACACTTTTTTTATGCTGCAGCATAGCGATGGTACGCTCTACACCCATTCCCGTATCCACTGTTTTACGCTCTAAAAGTTCATAGCTGCCGTCCGCTTTTTTATTATACTGTATAAATACATCATTCCAGATTTCGAAATATTTTCCACAGCCGCATCCCGGTCTGCAATCTTTAGAGCATGTAGCTTTACCGGTATCTATAAACATTTCCGTATCCGGTCCGCAAGGGCCGGTCATTCCCGCCGGTCCCCACCAGTTATCCGAACGCGTTAAAAAGAAAATACGCTCCGCAGGGATTCCCAAAGACATCCAAATTCCGGCGGATTCCTCATCCGGCGGAACCAGCTCGTCACCGGCAAAAACCGTTACATAAAGGTTCTCCGCTGAAAACCCCAGCCACTTCTCCCCGGTAAGAAATTCAAAGCTGTATTCTATTGCCTCTTTTTTAAAGTAGTCCCCTAACGACCAGTTTCCGAGCATCTCAAAAAAAGTAAGATGGCTCATATCTCCCACCGCATCAATATCTCCTGTGCGAATACATTTCTGGTAATTCACCAAGCGCCCGCCGGCCGGGTGTGATTCCCCGAGTATATACGGTACCAAAGGATGCATTCCGGCAGTTGTAAAAAGCACTGTGGGATCGTTTTCAGGTATGAGTGATTTTCCCGAAATCTGCACATGATTTTTGGCGATGAAAAAATTTATATATTTATCTTTGAGTTCTTTGCCTGTCATAGTTTATGCATACTATGCTGTGAAGCTTTGAATGTCAATAATAGAATTGCTAAATTACTGATCTCCTGTATCTTCATGAATACTGCGCAGAAGCTCTGTTTTCTCATCAAGATCCTTTTTTATTACAAGCATATCATCCTTCATCTGTTCCAGCTCTCCTTCAAGCTTGGTCTTTTCATCCTTTAATTTCGTTATCTGTATCTTGAGCTCGGATTCATCCGCAGCGATTTCTTTTATTCTCTTATTTAAGTCTTCTATCTTAGATTTAAATCTATCTTTTTCAAGCTCTGTTACCTGCAATTTTTTCTCGAGCAGCTCAATGTTATCTTCCAATTCATCCGCTAGTGCTTTCATATCGATAGTGATCTTTACATCAGAAAGACCGGTAAGAGGTTCAGCTAATTCCATTTTAATTCGGTATTCGCTGTCAGCACCCTTTTCTACCGGGATATTCACCTGTTTTTCCTGATATCCGTTGCGTCTTAAAACAAACGAAAGCTCTTCACCAGCTGTAAACAGACCGGCATACACTCCGTATCCGACACGTTCCCCGACCAGATAAATCTCCGTATCGAGCGGATCTACTACCAATGCTATTTTTACAAGGTCGATTATATATTTTTCTTTCAAAGGCAGTAATTTAAGCTTTTCTATTAATTCCAGCTGGCTCTTATTTAATTCCGATAAGGCTTTCGATTCTCCCAAAGTTCCGCTCTGATCCTCAATTTCTATCTCCTGCTTCTCGCCCACTAATAACTGCTCCTCTCCACTGTCCAAAGCAATGAGTGCGACACTTCCCTCATGCACAGCCAGCAGGGTTTTACCTTCTGCCTTTCTTAAAAGGAATTTGGTTCCCCGCACACCAAAAGCCATATGATCGGATTTCACCCGGAATTTCGTATTTCCGGTAATCTTTTCAACCCGACATAACAGAGTCCCCAATTTTAAATCTAATTCAATATCTCTTCCGGAATCGGAATGATACACCTCATTCAATTGCAAGAGGGTGTTCGCCTGAATGGATATAATAGAATTATCACCAAACTGCACCTCACAGTAAGAATCGGCAAACACTTTTACATAATCATCGGCTTCAATATAATCACCGATTTCAACGATTTTCCATTCATTATTCCTGTAAATATACACTTCACCTGAAAAGTATGTTACCAGCGCTTGGTCGGAAGACGGGGCTTTTAAAGCGGTTAAAGCAACAACCTCACGCTCAGAGTCGGGAACCATGACGAACAATACAGTAAGGAGTACAGCAATCCCCAAAAGAGTTAATATTCCAAGAATAATTATAATTTTTTCACTTGTTTTCATACTTTTTCCTTCCCTTTTTCGTACAATTATACAATATCACACTCGGTTTCGAAATTCTATATAATCTTAATTCTATGCTTGAAGAACCCCCGCTTCGGTATGCCCAGTTTATCTGCTTCACATAAATTGTGCAGCGCTTCATTGATATCATCCTTTTCCCACTCAGCTAAAATGCCGAAACCGCGAAAACGCGAATAGTGTTTTTGCCGGAACTCATAGTTAGACTCCCCTTTGAGCACCTGAATGCTCTGTCTCAAGCTAAACCGTCGATTCCAGTGTTTAAAAAAGGCTAAAATACTCTTTTCCCCTTCGGGCTCCTTTATCACATCTTTGCTGCAGACATCACAACCACCGCAGTATTCCGCATCATATCCGAGAAGTTTTAACAATGCCTGCCTGCGGCAGATTTGTTTTAAACAAACATTATACAACAAACGAATAAAACGCTGTCTGTGAAAATTATTCTTTAATTTGTCTGTAAAGTTAATATCTTGTATTGAAAAAAGTATAAAAGCCCGGGCCGGTTTTCCGTCACGTCCCGCCCTGCCTGATTCCTGCAGATATGCTTCAACAGACGGAGGCACGTCGACATGAATAATCGTGCGTATATTTGACTTATCAACACCCATTCCGTAAGCTGAAGTGGATACAAGAATTCCTGAATCGGATGCAAAAAACCATTGTTCAATACTTTTTCTTTCAGCTTTATTCAAACCTGCATGATAAAAAAAAGTTTTATGCTGCGTAAGACGCCGGCACAAGAGCCTTGCGTACTGTTCTGCTCCGGTTCTGCTCCGTGAAAATACCACGAGTGGTTTTTTCTCCTGTAGACAGAGCTCCGTAAGTACTTTGGCTTTAGAAAGCACAGGTATAGTCTTATAAAAAATGTTGGGTCTATCCGGAAGATCTGCCACAACTTGAGGGCAGCGGGTATTGAATAGTATGTCTTGGATCCGTTTAATCACAGGGGGTGAAGCTGTGGCAGTAAAGGCAGTAACCAAACTTAAGCAAAAGGTTTTTACAATATCACTCATTGCAAGATAAGCCGGACGGAAACTTTCTCCCCATTCACTCACACAGTGAGCTTCATCGAATACCAGATGCGAAATATGTAATGACTTTAAGCATCGAAGCACATCTTTCAGTAAAATGACTTCAGGAGTGGCAAATACAATTCTAACCTTTCTCGTTCGTATTTTTTCATAAAGCATTGTACGTACTGCTTGCTGCTGCCCTCCTTTTAATACACCTATTGCGCTCTTCAGCTGCTCTAACCTGCGCACATGATCGTTTAACAGCGAAAGCAGAGGGACAATAACCAAGGTTAATCCCTCAAGAAAATGTGCTGCAAGTTGAAAACACAGTGATTTTCCAGCCCCGGTTGGTAAAATAACAATCTGGTCTACTTTATCCAGTGTATTAGCAATAACCAAACGTTGATATGGATAGAGATAATTAATACCCAAAATATTTTTAGCAGCAATTTCGATCGGATCTGCTGTCAGATCAGTATTACCGGGTGTCGACAAGAAATAATCTGCCATCAGAATACTCCTGCAGCACAGAGCCTGCGGAATTCCTCCTCAAAATTCGGAGTAAAGAAAGCTGTTCCCAGTCTTTCTTGAATTTCCTTTTTAGAGAAAAATCTCCCTTCGGCAAGTTCCGTTAAATTTATCCGTATTGGGCCATCCCAATTAAGCAGATAGCTATATATATATTCACTTTCATACTGATTTTTCATAATATAACTATAAAGAAATAGAGCTTGTGCGGCATCGATACCGACTTCTTCTTTGCTTTCTCTGGCTAAAGCTTCTCTTACTTCTTCACCAAAGCCAATATGTCCACCCACAGAACTGTCCCAAAAACCCGGAAACAGATCTTTAGTCAGAGATCGCTTCTGCAAAAACAGTTTATGTTCACTGTTAAAAATGTGAAGATGCACAACAGGATGAATTAAGTCCGGATTACCATGGCATTCAGTTCGAGGTGCTTTGCCAACAGGTTCTCCTCTGCTATTTACAAGGGGAAGATACTCCATCTTATGTCCTATCATTGGCATAATTTTTGTTATTTTTACAAAAATTATGCCAATGATAAATTGCGGTTTACCGCAATATGATTCTCATTTCTAAAACTCAATTTTGGACATAAAGAATATGCCGCTTATATATTCACCCTGAGAATTTTTAAGTTCCGTTGCCCAAACAAGTT
Source organism: uncultured Spirochaetaceae bacterium (assembly GCA_964514135.1). Classification (GTDB taxonomy): domain Bacteria; phylum Spirochaetota; class Spirochaetia; order SZUA-6; family RPPD01; genus JAFGGG01. The sequence goes on from CAZEPL010000007.1 coordinate 36,135, forward strand.
TTGTTGCTAACAGTTCGTTTCCTGCGCTTTCCGGTACTATCACATAGCCTATGGCCAATTCAAGAAACCCTAGTTTAAACAGGGCGCTAATTTCACAATTTGCCAGAAGTGACGGAGCTTCTTCATACACAGCTAGTACGGAAGCAGCTCCAAATCCGACTTCGGATAAGGGCCATATTTCAATCGCAGCGGCTACTCCCCTTAAGGCTTGGCCTGAAATCTCTATTTGTGATTCTTGTCCTAATCGTCCCTGAGCTGCCAAAGAAGTTTTTATAGTAAGATCTTCTTTTAGATATGCGATTGCCACTGCCGCTCCCCAGCTGATCAATTCATTAAAACCTTGGGCAAAACCGATATCCACATCTAAACCGGATGCAAGGTTAAAGTTTTGGCTTAAGTAAAATTCAAAACATACGCTGGCCCCAAAATGTCCGATAGCGCTGCTCCCGTCATCTGCTGCTTCTAAAGCCAGTTCAAAAAAAAGAGGATCAATCTCACCATAAAGACTCACGAGTGTATGAGGCCACGCCTTGTCCAGCTTGGAAGTTGCAACAACTGCTCTTAAACCGACGAGCGCCATCTCAACGTCAATGCAGATACTCCAATCCTCAACCTCCATCTCGGATACATCTTCTAATTCATGATGTGTTATTTTTGCCGGATCCAGATCTTCTTTATCAACCAATCCGACGGTAAGTGTGGTGGAAAGCGGAAAAGTTTTAATTCCCAGCGCATGCAGCATATCAACACTTACCTGAGCTTTGTACAATTCGATAATCCCGGCGATTTCTTCGTTACTCATACTTATAAGACTAACATCATGCCTGGCCATAACTTCTATTTCCACTTGAGTAAACTCAGACGGATTCAATTTCAATGTGAGTACCGAATCATCAATACTGTGATTTTGCAGTACATCATTATCATCAATGCCCAGTACCCAGGCATACAACAATCTTCCTGATACACTGAATTGGCCGAAGGCATACAGAGTTAACAACTGAAATAACATTATAGCACAGAACAGCTTTTTAATTGTTTCCTCCTTATATAATCTTTATAAGAATGAATCTTATCCCTTGTCAAGGCCTTTATTCAATTCGATGGTTCTCAATATACTCAGAATGATTGAGGAAATTGCAAAACTCAAAATATATTAAGTTAGTAAAATACTTATTCTTTATACCATAATAAGTTAGCAATTTCCATTTTAGGAGCTTCTTGCAAAAATGTTATTTTTGCAAGAAGCTCGATTATTTGAAAATATAAATAACCACGAAGCGCACGAAGGTCACGAAGATTTTTTGTAATATTTTGCACCATAGTGTGCTTCATGTACTTCGTGATCTTCGTGTTACAAAAAATAATCAAATATCATAGTAAAATCGGATTGTTTTTAAAAGTTCACTCTTGCAAAGGGTATAAAAACCATACTAATATATGGGCTATGCATGAACTAACAAAGCGAATCAGCGGTGATTGGGTAGATATCACAAAATCAGCATTACTCGTTCGTGATCTCATAGAATATTTCAATCTAAACAATGATGATCTCAATCAACATATTAATGGGTTGAAGTTCGCGGTTGAGTCAGGTATAACCGAATACAAAATCTCGCTGCTTAATCCCCTCTTTACCATTTTGGAAGAGATGAAATTTAAATCCTTCAGTTTTGATGAGTTGAAAACTAAAAGCAGAGACTTGGATGCACTGGTATTTCTCATCCTCGTGCAGCGTCTGTTTGCTTCGGGTTCATTAAGCCTTTCCTATTCCAAGCCCCCACATACCGCCGCAGATAAGCAAAGAGATATTAATCTAATAATTGCCGATGTTCTCTCCAAGATTAAGGAAAATCCGCAGTACAAAAATAATCAGGAAGTAAAAAAAATTCTCACACAAATTTACATTTACAAACGCGAGCATGAAACCATGAAAAAGCTTTCACCGAATATAAAAGATAAAAAGAAGGCGGAAGCTTTTTATAGAAATTTCAAAATGACCTTTAATAATATTTTTGAAAACATCCAAAAGAACTATGCAGAGTTAATAAATCAGGAAAAAAGAGAAAGCTTAAAAGATATCGATAAAAATATTTTAGCCAACATACCGTTAAAACAGTTGGTCCCACTCTATACAAAACAGGCAAGAGAATTTTCGCATATAAGATCTACCTTAGCCTTTGCTTTGGATGATAAATATAAAACAAGAGAAATACTTGTAAATATTGCAAAACAAAAGAACAATTTTCTAAACCTGATGGATCAGGAATTTTCAGTCTTTAAGAAACTATGTCATTCGCTGCAGGTGACAAATCCTGAAGCCTACGCGCTCAGGATAAGTCTTTCCTTAGCTTCCGAATTGGCATTAGTATTGGAAAAAATAGTACAAAAAGAGGAAGCACAACCGGAGGAATACTGTTAGTATCGGAGCAGAAGAAAACTTGAAACATGAAGACCATCCATATCCTTATTTATTTCGGTGTTATATGGATCAATAACTCGCCTTCCGTTGACAAGAAAATAATAGTGATGGCGGCCCGGATATAATTTCAGGGTGATGGTATAAATACCGGGGGTAACTTCTGTAAGTTTATAAGTAAAAGGATCCCAATTATTAAAATCTCCGGCAATAAACACATGACTGCCGGTTTCTGCTTTTAAATTAAACTTAACCATACCGTTCTGTAATATTTCGGGACTGGTAATATATCTTGGCAATTTTCTCGGCAGAAAAAGCAGAGAATGTTTTACTCCCAATTCATCTTCTTCCAGTTCCGGATTAAAAGGATCTGCTATCCATAAGCCGTCTATGACCATACGATATTTCAAAACGCTCACATCTTCCGGCATAGGAAGAACAAGCACAAAAAGACCTCTGGCATTTTTTGTATAATAACGTAGCATCCGGTAATTTTCATGCGCAAACCGTGCACCCACATAATACACATGCGTTTTAGTCTGATAGGTGAATATAATAGAATCGTCATAAACCTCAGGCGGTCCTGCTTCATTAATATCTTGTACATAAATGTAAAGGGAAGTGGCATTTCGAGCAGATACGGCTGTAAGAAGAGAAAATAATAGAAAAATTGACAAAAAGCTTTTAAGTTTTTTCATTATTTTGCTATAATAAACTTCTCGGGAAAATAATGCAATTGCTTAAGTATAGATAGCTAAGAATTATACTCAATTTTACCGAACTTTGATATAGAGAAGTAAATGCCACGCTTAGATGATATAGAACAGTTTAAAGAGGTATTGGACTCCCTTGGTTCCGAAAAGGAAATTCTCACCGAAAAGGGTGAAGAACTTGAAGATATCCAGCCCCCTGAGCAAGGTCTATCCTCTGACCTGACAGATCTTTTAGGTATTTCGGAACAAAAGGGAGAAGCTCCTCCCCCTGCATCTGAAATAGAAGCTACCCCTCCAACTTCCGAGGGCGAGGCTTTTGATCTCGCCGATTTAGACAGCCTGTTAAAAAGCGATCTTCCGGAACAGGCGGATACAACCGGTATATCAAGCGAGGAACCTTCAGCTACAGAACAAGCTCCTATTCCACCATTAAGTGAAGGATTCTCCA
>CAZEPL010000007.1:39814-72415 GCA_964514135.1 uncultured Spirochaetaceae bacterium
GAACCTTCAGCTACAGAACAAGCTCCTATTCCACCATTAAGTGAAGGATTCTCCATTGATTTGGATAAAGAATTCCCGACTGAAGAAATTTCTGCTGCGGGAGATGCCGGTTTAGCGGAATTCGAACTGCCGGATATATCTGATATTACCGAGCCACCTGCCCCAGAGGAAAAAGCCACCCCCTCTGATCTTGAAGAAGATATATTTGCCGGATTAGCAGATATGGATAGCGGAATTGCTCCGCCTCCCGAAGGTCCGCCCCCGGAGGCGCCGACGGCTTCCGAGCCTTCGTTTGAGATGCCGCCCCTGGAGGTACCGCCTTCCGAAGAGCCGGCCATTGAAACGCCGGTGGGTGAAATACCGTCTATGGAGGTTCCCGAGGGAGCTTTTTCTGAAGAGGAGATGCCTTCTCCTGAAAAAGAGTCTTCCGAAGATTTTGCTCTCGACGAATTTGCTCTGCCTGATTTTGGTGAGGAATATGGTATAAGTGAAGAGGCCCCGGCTCCTGAAGCACCTTCCGTTGAACTTCCGGTCCAAGAACAAGAGCTGTCAATACCGATAGCGGGAGAACTGCCGGAAGCAGCAGAAGATCTCCAGCTCTCGGAAAGAGACTTCAAAAATTTACAAGAAACCCTGGCTCATTTACCGCGGAATCTTAAGATAATAATCGAGGAATTAATTGGAGAAAAAGAGCTCAAAGGTAACAACTTGCGCAAGCTCTTGGATCTGCTGATAGAGGGTCAGCCCCCCAGAGAAATAGCCTCCTTTGTAAGCACAATAATCGGTAAAAAAATATCACTTCCCAGACGTTTTGAAAAAAGGACAGGAGTTTCTTTTGAACGTGAAAAAGAAAGCCTTGCTTACATCTTTAAACAAAAATTAGGTCCTGCTTTTATAATTGCAGCAGTCGCAATATTCGCCCTCATAGCATTAGCCTTTTTTGGGTATCAGTTCATCTACCAGCCGCTTGCAGCATTGTCTGTCTATCAAGAAGGATATGATGCCATCACCGAGAACAAATTTGATTATGCACAGCAAAAATTCGACGAGGCTTCCGCTATATGGAATTATAAGGATCAATACTATCGTTTTGCCGAAGCCTATATTAAAAAAGAAAAATATAAGCTTGCCGTACAAAAGTACGAAACTCTCCTAAAAAAATATCCTTATGATGAAAAGGGTGCGCTTGATTACGCTTATTTCCTTTCGTCGCGGGGGGATACCTCGAAAGCCGATTTTAGAAAAGCCCATGATTTATTAAATCAACACATTCTGGACAGAGAACTCTTTCACTACAAAGGTCTTATTTCTCTCGGCGATAATTATTTAAGATGGGGTGACGCGGATAATACTCACTATGAAGATGCGCTGCGTACTTACCTGCAGCTTCATGAAAGATATCCGGGTGAAGACGAGGTAATGCTGCGGCTGCTTAATTATTTTATCCATGTCAACAATCCTGTCCAGGTTGATTGGTATAAAAACTACTTTAGAGATAAACAGTATACACCGGCGGATCCTGAAATTTACGCGCGCTTGGCGGGTTATCTGATCGATCGAGGTGACATGGAAGATGTAAAAGATATTCTTAGCAAAGCCATATCGGTTAATAGCCAACTGCCTGAAAGCTACTATGAACTTGCCCGTTATTACGGTAAGCTTCGTCAAAGGGAATTAGAAAAAGAAGTACTTATGGCTGCTCCCGAAATATTTAAAAAGTATTTTGAGGATAACCCGCAAAAAAGGACATCAGCGCAAAGAGTTAAAAAATATATTCTCACATATAATATGCTGGGAGAGTACTACTACAGCAAGCAGGAGTTTTCCGATCCTACGGAAGCTGAAAAATATTTTACCCAGGCTATAACCCTCTACCAGGCAGCCAGACAAAATAAAGACGTGGGTATAGCGAAAGAATTCGGTAAAATCTACGCCAATCTCGGAGATATCTATTATTATGTAGATGAACATGACACTCTGGCCTTAGAGATGTATATTCAAGCAGAGAATAGCCTGTATGATTCCCCTGAGATGAAATACAAAAAAGGCTATATATATTATAAAAGAAGAGATTATGAGAACGCACTGCTCGAATTTTACGGAGCATCAGCAGAGTTACGGAATAATCATGCCATTCTTTTCGCTCTGGCCAACACTCTGTATAAAAGAAAAGCCTATTCATCCGCTTTGGGTAACTATATTTATCTGCTCGGTCTGCTTGAGGATGAAAAAAACACTATTGCAATTTTACGCCCTGAAGATAATCCCCTGCATAATGCGTTGATGGAAAAAGACTATATTACCCATAATAATCTGGGAGTTACTTATTTTCAAATTTCCCAAACCCTCAGTGATCCGGCAAAGCTAACCCAGGCCCTCGTGGAATTAGAAAACTCGGCAGAAATTTTTGATGTATTGTCCCGCAATCCGGACAGTATGGCGCGTCTTGAGAGTACAAAAGAAGCTACTAGCTCAACAAGAGTAAAAAAACCGGCGCCTGAGCCCTACGCAAATATGGACATTATTATGCACGCCAAAGACATAGAATTGATTATTTATGAAGATCTTCCTATGGACATTGAACAAAGCCGCTTTCGTAAAAGGGATCAACTCTAATTCTCTACATCAATCATCCAATTATATTTATCTTCTTTGGCACCGTACTGAATGCCCTTCAAGGTAATAAGCAGGGTATGTGAAATCTCACCAATCTTTTTATTGTTGAATACAGCTGTCTTTCCCTTATGGGTTATAGATTCAATGTAAGAGACACCCGCGGCGGTTCCGGTAACAAATACCTCCTTGGAATCAGACATAGCCTCATCAATCGAGATACGTCTTTCCTCGGTTTTTAAACCCAGATCTTGGGCAATGGTTATGATGGATTTTCGGGTAATCCCCGGGAGAATGGTATCCTCGAGATTCGGTGTAACCAAAGTATCGTCTTTAAGGAGAAAAAAGATGTTACACGATGAACCCTCTTCAATATATTTCCGTTCATACGCTTCAAGAAAAATTGCCTCCATATACCCTTGGTCTTCAGCTCTCTTCTTTGCTAAGATTGCAATAACATAATTGGCATTACACTTTATGGAACCTGTACCGTGATGTGTTGCTCTAATCATATCGGTTGTAACTGCAGACGGTGTTTCTGCCATAAAGTAGGTACCAACAGTTGTTGTTATAATTACAACCCAAGGATATTTACTTATTCCGAGCCCGATGGCGGATTCGGAATAAGTAAAAGGTCGTATATATACTGAATGACCGTATAAAAAATCTTCTTTTTCCCAAGCAGGATCAAATTGAGGAGTAAAGCCAATTTTTTTATTTTTTGCCACGATCTTTACTGCCGCATTTACAAAAAGCTCTTTGGGAAACACCGGCATCATTAAGCCCTGCATGGATCTCTCCATACGCTTGGCATTTTCAATGGGTCGAAACAGTTTAAGGCTGCCGTCTTTTTGAGGAAAAGCCTTCAGGCCTTCAAAGCATCCCATACCATATTGAGTTGAATTATTAACCAGCGGCAGCTCCGGGAAAGAATTCCTTTTACGAATAAGCTTCAGGCGCTCATCTTCAGGCAGCAACTGCTCTTCTTCCCTGGATAAATACGGCATATCTTTGAACTCTTCCTGCCATTTGTTATCGCCTTGATATTTTGCTAAATAAACACTGGGATTTATTTCAAGTGTAAAACCCTTGGGCATATCACTACTCCTGCATTAATATGAATTAAGCGATTCTCATTTTGTACGATTATATTAGCAATTCATCATGTATATATAAGTTTTATGAAGCATACATTGTACAAAATGAGAATCGCTGATATGAATTGATTTTAGTTCACTCTTGTTTAATGGTCAAGTTTTTTTTAAAAAAAGAGAAGTTTGCCGTAAAAACACTTGATATTCTCATCCGTTTTCGTTTAAGAATTTAAATAGTATTACTAAAAGAGAGGCTGCTTATGAAAAAGCATATTATAATCCTTGCAGGTGGAGCGGGAACCAGGTTATGGCCTGCTTCACAATCAGCACACCCCAAACAATTTTTAGAGTTCGGTACGGGAATTTCATTATATCAACGCACATTACAACGAGCACTGCTGCTTGCGGACTTTGAGTTAATACTGGTTGTTACACATCAAGATCAAGTATCCGGTATTAAGACACAAAGTAAAAAAATACTCAATAAAGGACCGGCCCGCAGAAAAGTATATATTCTTCCGGAACCTGCCGCAAAAAATACTGCTCCCGCTATTGCCTATGCCTGTGCCTATTTACAAGGCTTGGGCCAAGCACACTCGGAGCTTGTAGTACTGCCCGCAGACCATTTAATAGAGCCGGTCAAAGCTTTTCAGTCAGATGTAAAAAAGGCTCTCGACCTAGCGGCTTCCGGCTTCCTGGTTACTTTCGGCATCCCGCCGCAAAAACCTGATACCGGGTACGGATATATAAAAACCGGAGATACCTTACCAAACGGATATCATGCCTTAGAGTTTACGGAAAAACCAAATCAAACGCGTGCCCGTTCTTTCTTAAAACAGGGGAATTACTTTTGGAACTCAGGAATGTTTGCGTTCAAACAAGAATTGTTTATGCAGGAACTTATGCGGTATAAAGCAGAAATTATAAAAGCACTGTCAACTGTCAGCTTTAAATCACCTCCCGTAAAAGAGGGAGCTCTTACAATCCTCCCACTGAATGCGGAGCTAAAAAATGCATATGAAAAAATACCAAAAATTTCGGTGGATAATGCACTCATGGAAAAAAGCAGGAAAAGAGCCATGGTAAAGGCGACGTTCAAATGGAGTGATGTCGGCAGCTGGGATGAGGTGGCGCTCAAGTTTACAACCCCACAAAAAAAGCTGTTCTTAACGGAGTCAAAAAATAATTATGTTTTTTCGGATCTTCCTGTTGCATTAGTGGGGGTGGAAAATCTCAATGTAATAGTAAAAAATAATGTTGTTCTTATTTCCAAACAGGGAAGCTCGCAGCTTGTTAAAAAGACTGTAAACCATATTCAAGCAGAGGGCTTCACAGAACTTCTCTAAGCATTCAAATGGAGAATTGTTGTCTCTGCCCCTACGATTTTTCTAAATTAATCAGATTTGTTTTTTGGGTCTGTACAAAATTGGGCAACTTCGCGGCGTCAACATAAGCCCTGATGTCTCCTGATTTTATCCAGATCCAATCTCCGGGTGTAAGAGCCTTTTTTTTATCAAGATCGGAAAAATACCAGCCTCTTTCAATTTCCTGCTTATCTATTTCTTCGACAATATTAATAGGCGGCAGCTGGAATTCATTTTCCGGCCAGTACCCGTATTCGCTTGCAGCGTTTTCACGCAAAACAAATTGATAAATCTGATTTTCTATAATTACTAATTCAAAAAAAGGAGGAAGCTCATTATTATTAATAAATAAATGCCCCGTAGTTTGTTCATTGATTGTACCCGCATTTCTTAAGGATACTTTATGTTCAACAGTTACATTCAAGGAATTACAGCTTATTCCGACTGTAAAATAAATTATCATAATGAACAAATAAATAATAAACCATTTTTTCATTGCCTTTAAAATCCTCCTTCTCTTAATTTTTAAGTAATTGAACATTGTCTAACGGCAAATTTTCATAGTACAACTCCACCATAAAAAAATCAAGTCACAATAAAAAAATACTGTGGGATTTAATTATTTATGCAATTCCTAAGCTGATAATTCAATACTGCGAATATTATTTATTATCTCAACCAGCTGAGCGAGTAAATATAATATCTTCTCCCACTCCTTTACAAGCAAGGGATTCTCCCTGCCGCCGATATAACCAATATTGGATATTGTGTCGTATTTCACGCCCATCTCACTATAGAGAATACCGTTTATGATTAATTTAAGCGTTTGCAGATAAGCGGCGGTTTGGTCTAAGATATTCCGGGCTTCGATGTCTATTTTTGTAAATAGCATTTGAGTATTTTTTAATTCAATCTTGGCAACCAATTGATTTTCAATAATCTCTTCCAATTTCAAAGCATATTCACCTTCAGGGGGTGTGAGCTTCTTTTCAAAAGCAATCAATGTATTGCCAAGATTATTGAGATAGTTAAAACAATCTGTAAATTCAACTCTGTTTGAATCCTTATAAAACTCACCATTTACCAAAAGGATCTTCAGCGGTCTCTGCATAGTGCCGGGGAAAACGCTCAGCGCAAAACCCTTTATCACAGCGAGAGAACGCCAATGCCCTATAGCAAGACCCCGCTTATAGTATTGGGGGTGATAGTATTTTACCTGTGGAAACTCCTTTGCTTTTAAAAACTGCAATGCTTCTTCTTCTATACTATTAATCTTTCTTTTATTCATATATTCTTTATAAAGATCATCAAGTCTGGTTATCCAGTAGTTTTTATATAATACTAACCAATCCTCTCCCCCCTTAAGAGCTTCAATAGAAAAACAATAATTTTTCTTTATTATTTTAAGAAGGGGAAGTAAAGGAATCTTCTTATTAAAAAGTCTTATTTTCACTAAGGCTTCTTCAGCCCGTTTAAAATCTTCCGTTAACTGATCCTCCAGATTAAAATCGCTTTCATCCAGGTTATCTTCATTGAAATAAAGAAAAACCGCCTTTAATGCATTCACTGTAGGAGGAACTACCACACTTTGCATTATTTCCGCCAAATCTACCAGCTTCTTGGAAATATCTGAAAACTCACAACTTAGTTTTCCTTTAAAATGATTATAATTAAAACGTTCCAAGATCCCATCGAAGGGATATATACAGAACGAATACAGATAAAAGAGCGCCTGAGAGTCTAAATACATTTTTTTCCTATCCGCTTCTGGAATACTGTTCAGAATATCACGCAAACGCTTTTCCATCTCGAGTTTAATATTAGGATCTTCCTTGCTGCTTGTCTCAGCAGCTATTCTTTGCGGATTCACTTCGTTCTGCAAACGTTCATGTGTTGAAGAAAGTTCAAAACTTCCCAGAAATGCAAAAAAATTGGCTTTTTCCTTTCTAAAGCATTTTTGCATTGCTTCCTTAAAAAAATATGCGCTTTTAGCCAGCTCATCCAGCTCATTTCTCATATCCTCCAAAAAGAGAGAATACTTAAAATCAACAAGGCCATGTGTCTGATGCATTATCTGTTTTTTAAGCCGGTTTAATAAAACTTCCTCGAGTATCTCCTGCTTCTTCTTGCCTGCAAATAAAGCTTTAAAGAAAAGCATTATTTTTTTAAACAAACTCAAACGCATGTACACCTCTTGGATGTCGTCAAGAGTTTTTTCCGGCAGGATTGTTATTAAGGGTTCTTGAGATATTTTAGCAGAACGCTCAATTCGTTCAAGAAGCTCCTTGCGTTGAGTGAGGCTGAGTTCTTGTACTAATCTGTCAAAGCTTGAAAGTTCTGCCATGAATCCCTAAAGTAAAATACTAGAGTAATGTGCACTCACAGTCAAGGAAAAATAACGAATTACACAGGCAACTGGATTATATTTCCGAACTCAATAGTACTATTTTTCCTTTCCTGTTTCATTTTTTCCGTATTGGTTAATATCACCGTGCTGCCGTTAGCGAATTGTGCCAACATAGCTTCCGCTTGTGATTTTACTTCTTTTTTATGTATTTTCAGGATATGATCCCGGTTTTTCTGACGAAGCTCATCACTTATTTCAAGAAGCTTTCTTTTAAAAGCGATAAATCCCTTATCATGAGGTCTATGCGGAATTTCATATCCTGACACCGTTCCTATAATTGCTTTTTCTACGTCGCTGCGCTCGATTTTAGCCCCTGCCAGGTCCTGCAGAACCTCCTTAAATGCATTCAGGGTGGCAGAGACGTTGGGATCTCTATAGGAAGAAAAACAAAATAACTCTTCAAATCCCACCGGTATGGAAGATACTCCATAGGCACCACCGCGCATTCGCACTTTTTCCCAAAGATAGCTTGTTTTTAAGAGATGCCCCATTACGGATTCAGCCGCGTATTCTTTGCTGCCGAAGACAGCTCCGTGTAAGGCATAAGCCACGAAATTTATACTTGCCGAGATCACGAACGTTTCAAAAAGGCAAGGATTCTCAGGCTGTAATGCTTCAGACTTCTCCTCCGCTTCAAGATCATGTGCCGGTAATGCGGATAACTCTCCGTCGAGGCAAGCGATTATTTCACGTATATTATTCTCCTGGGCAGTAATATTAATATTCAAACCAGATGAAGAAAGCAAGAATTTGCGGATATTTTCTAGGCACCGGGCAATATCTGCTAATTTGCTCTCAAGATCAAGGCATAATTCGTGCAGGAATAAAAACTGCTCAAGGCCATCCCATTTATCCTGGATTGCAACGACCTGTGAAAGTTTGCTGCCCGCTCTTACCATAGCATAGTGATGACCTTGCGGTATGAGTGAGGCCTTATAATCATTGTAGAGCTCTTGAATTACATCCTTAAGATGTGCCAAGTCCTTAAAATCAGCTTGCCTCAGTAATTCACATGCAATTCCAATGCCGTGCTCTAGCTTGCTGTTATGCAGTTTGAGCCGAAAGATGACCTGCTCCGCATGCTGCTTTTTACCAATTAGATTATGAGCGAACATCTCTCCATGAAAACCGCCTGTTAAGCGCGTCAGTTTACGTTGTACGTCATAATACTTCACATCAGGCAGTCCGGCTTTTATAAGCATCTTGCTGAACAGGGGGAGAAAAAGCTTAAGACTGCTATCCATTCCTTTTGCGCAAAAGGCAAAATCAATATAGGCGATATCGTTAGTAGGCATAGGGTGCAGATAGAGCTTGATACCATGCTTAAGCTGTTCCTGGTTTCCGTCAATATGCTCTACCTGTGCGGGCAGATCCTGTAAACGAATATAGGGTATTTTTTTCATCTCCTCCGGCGGCTCTTTTTTTTCCTGAAAAGATTTCAAGGCTTTAACGAATGACAATAATTCTTGTTTTTTCTTCGCTGTTAATGTTCGTTCCATACCCTTTATATATTCTTTTAATCTTACATCATCTCGATCAGTAACTTCCGGATCGGGAACCACAATAACCGTGCTGCGGTGAGGATTAGCTAATAGATATTTTTGCAGAAAATGTTCGAAATAGCCTTGGTTATTTTCAAGCAAGCTCTCTATGCGCTTTAGTTGAGTTTTAAATATGAGGGTTTCCTCCGGCGGCACACCGTGCAGCCAACCTCTAAGTATTCTTCGCAGCAGCCTTAAGCCGTACGGGTAGCTCCCCCCTCTGATTTCCCGAATATGAAAAGTAATCCGGTTTAATGCGGCTTGTATAAGTTCCGAATCAATTTTTTTTGTGCAGAGCTCATGCAAGGTTTGAATAATCAGATTTTCCAGTTCCTGGCATCGATTATGTTCCGTACCTCTCAAACCCACGGTAAATACCATCTGCCTTAATTCTGTTTCCAATCCGCTGTAAGGATATAGATCCTGACCTAAACCGGATTCTACTAAAGTTTTGCGCAGTGGTGATCCCGCATTACCTACCAGTATTTCTGCTATCAGCTCCCAGAGCAGAATATTAAAACCTTCGCTTGCCTGAGACAGGGCCCAGTTAACCGTAACCGTAGTCATTGCATCAAGCTTCTGCCCTTTTTTACAAGGGTAGCTCTGCTGCATCCGTATGGGCGCGGTAAAAGGTTTTTGCAGGGGAATAGCAGAGTCGATTGTTATTTTCTTAAAGTGTTTTAAAAACTTGCTTTCTAAAAACTCCAAATGCTTTTCGGTGGGAATATTTCCGTAAAAATAAATTTTACAATTCGAGGGATGATAATAAAAGTGATGAAAATCCAAAAAATCATCAAACTTAAGCTTGAGAATACTAAAGGGTTCCCCTCCGGAATCAAATCCGTATGGGGTATCCGGAAACAAAGAACGCAGAGACCATTCCGCTACAATAGATTCCTGGCTTGAATAGTTGCCCTTCATCTCGTTATAGACTACACCGACCACTTTGAGCTCACTCTTATTATCAGTCATCTGACTATACTCTAAATGATGTCCCTCTTGAGCAAAGACTTCCTTTTTAAGCAGCGGAAAAAACACGGCATCGCCATACACCGTCAAGATATTATAGAAATCTTTCTCGATTATACTTCCGGCAGGATAAATAGTTTTATCGGGAAAGGTAAGCGCGTTAAGAAAGGTTTTCATACTGCCCTTAAGCAGCGCTACAAAAGGATCTTTTAGGGGAAAGCGTTTTGATCCGCAGAGCACGGAGTGCTCAAGAATATGTGCCACACCGCTCGAGTCAAAGGGCGGAGTGCGAAAGTTAAAAGAAAAAACGTTTTCTTTATCTTCATTATACAGGTGAAACACTTCACATCCTGTGGCCTTATGGGTGAGTGTCAGGCCCAGTGATGCTATTTCGTCAAGTTCCATGATTCTATCCACGCGAAAGCCGTGAAGCTCCTGGCCTTCTTTTAATTGAGAATTAATCATGCGCTTCCTCCTTTATTAGACATTATTTATAAAGCCGTATCTACTTTTGCCTCGTCAAATGAAGCCATTTCACACATTATTTTACATGAAACATCAATTATATCCATGGCTAAAGCAGCCCCTGTCCCCTCGCCAAGTCTCATATGCAAGTCAAGGATTGGGGATAACCCCATAAATTTCAGGGCGATGTTATGTCCCTTTTCCACAGACCTATGTCCTGCAAAAAGATAATCTTTTATAAATGGATTAAACAAATATGCAAGCAGTGCTCCTGCGGTGGTAATGATCCCATCGAGGACAATGGGAATTTTTTTATATGCGGCGGAAAGAATTGTTCCCGTAATACCGCCGATTTCAAACCCGCCCACCTTTTGCAGTACATCAAGGGCATCTTTAGAATTGATATTATGAATCTGCAATGCCCTTTTTATTGTTTCAATTTTCTTCTGTAGAGTATTGTCGTTTATCCCCGTACCCCTGCCCGCAATTCTTGCGGGGGATTCTCCGGTTATTGCGCAGATGATTGCCGAGGCTGAAGTGGTATTACCAATTCCCATGTCTCCTACTCCGATGATATCCATGCTCCCTTTGTTATGAATTTCATTAAACACATCTATCCCGTTCTGAATTGAAGTTAATGCCTCCTCTCTGCTCATGGAAGCTTCCTTTAGAAAATTATTTGTACCCCTTTTCACTTTTTTATCGATAACGCCTGTATTACTAGCGAAATCATAATTGACGCCCATATCGATTATATTTAAATCTATTCCATAATGGCGGCACAGTACATTTATTGCCGCCCCTCCGTTTAAAAAATTGAAAACCATCTGGGCTGTTACTTCCTGCGGGTATGCGGAAACCATCTCCTCGGTTATGCCGTGATCTCCTGCAAATACACAGAGTATTCTTTTATTCAGGGCCGGATTGAGATTGCCCTTTAACATTGACATCTGCACTGCAACTTTTTCCAACTGTCCAAGCGAGCCCAGAGGCTTTGTTTTGTTATTGATTTTGTCCCAAGCTGCTGTCTCGATTGATCTATTAATGGGTGTTATACCCTTTATTATTTCTTCAACTTGCACCGTGTCCCCCACCTTTTAAAATATCTGCTAAACGCTTTAAGGAATCTTTGAGATCTCTTTTATTAAAGACTTCTATAATTAATGCATGATTATAATTTTGCACGTACTGTGCAATTTCTGTTAACATGCCGGTATCTATTACTTTAAGCGACATGTGGTCTTTGTTGTTCTTGCAGCCATGCAAATGTATAACAGCAATTCTATTATAAAAGGCCTTAATGAATTGCTCAAGATCAAAGTTAAATCGCAGTATATGACCGATATCCATACAGATTGAATAACCATATTTCTTTATTATATCACTATAGATTGTTAGATCGTAGTCTGTATTTTCTATAGCTATTTTTGAAGTATTATTCTCAAGCCTTTTTGCCAGATCCTTAAGAACACTATCGAAACGAAAATATGTCTGCCGGCTGTTGAGTGCTGTTTGATATGCTAAATTTATACATCCGTCTATATGCAGAATATATTTATAAACATCGAGGAACTTTGTTTCACGGATAATTTTTTCTGTCACATTTAAACTCTCTACAACCTTACGCCCGCGGGGATCCAACAGCTTGAGGTCGAGTGGAAGGTGGATTATATATGAAACAGCACTTTTTTGCCCTATTTCATGTAATTGTTGTAATGTGTTATGCGACATAACCTCATCGAGGTATTCTTTACCAAAAAATAATAGCTGTATTACCTCAAAATAATCCTTTAGGTACGTGACATTGCTAAGCAGGTTATTGTTCTTTTTATGGAGAATGTATGAAGTGGTCCCCAGCTTAAAGGGGAAAACATTTTTATAGTTTTCCATAAATTAAAAGTGCCCCCAGCTTAACAGCAAATAGGTGATAAAAATTACAAGCTCCATAATTTCACTTGAGGCGCCAAGAACATCGCCCGTCACACCGCCGATTTTCCTATATGAATAGAACTTAAAGAGCATAATGAAGGCAAATGAAGCAATTGCCATGCTTAAGAGAACAAGAATGTCATTGGTATTGATATCGCGTAATAACATAATACCAGCTACAGTTAAAAGGAACATGAGGGAAGATGCTAATAAAACCTTTGTGGAAATTTTTCCTATAATAAAAATACCTGTTCCATGAGCTCTTGGATATTTGGATTTGTATGAGAGTATGACCATCCCGTATCTTGAAAAAACAGGAATAAACAGCAAATAGCCAAAATCTATTCCTGCTTTTAAAAAAAGATAAATCAGGATAAACTTGAGCAGTAAAAAAAAAATAATCCCGCCGATTGCAAAACTGCCAAGCCTTGAATCTTTTAAAATTTTAAGCCTTTGCTCTTTTGATCTGTCAGACCAGAAAGCATCCATGACATCACATAACCCGTCAAAGTGCAAGAATTTGTTTAAACTGTAGGGAAGTATCTGGAGTATAAAGCAAAAAAGCAGGAGCGGTATCTGCATAAATGACAAAATTCTAGCAGCCACAAACAGAAGCACTCCATAAAATAGCCCGACCAAAGGAAAAAAGATGGTGGAGTTGGTAATGTTCCTCTCATCATAAGAAATGAAACGGGTAAAGGGAAACGGCAGCCTTGTTAAGGTTGTAAAAGCAATTATGAGCCAAGAAAATAGATTTTTAATAAATAGAGTAATTCTCATTATTTTATCCTTAATGGATTTCCTGAAATCATGAAAAAGATGTAGTCGGCAAAGGTGGATAGCTTCTGGTTCATCCAGCCATGCAAATCACTGAATCTTCTTGATACAGAATTATCGGGCACTATTCCCAATCCGACTTCATTTGTGACCATAATGAGCACTTTATCATCCGGCTCTCTTGTTTTAAGGATTTCTTTAAATGAGTTCATTTTTTCTATTCTTTCACTCTGTAGTAGATATTCAAGCATTGCGCTTTTTATATTAACCGCTTTAGATTTTGTACCTCTAAAAAGCTCAATAATGCAGTTTAAGGTGTTTTCGAGGAAATCTTCCTGTTCATTTTCATCGATTTTATGAAAAATGTTGCCCAGCCATGTAGTCAGGCATTCGATGAGAAATACATTATGTTTGCTAAATTGATTTTTACACACCGTATGAATGGATATGCTTTCTTCATGGGTGTAAAACAGGGGGGATCTTTGTTCTTTATGCTTTTTTATCCGTCTTGTGAACTCCTCATCAAGCATCTCACCTGTGGCAATATATGCGATCTTCCTTTTATTGGAAAATGCATTATTACATGTTTGAGCGAGGATCTCGGAAAAGGTACTCTTACCCGAACGCGCGCCGCCTGAAATCATAATAACCGTATTCATACAAAACTCCTCATTACAACCTCATTAAACTATAGATATTTTTAAGATCCAGGCTTTGCCTTAAGATTCCGGCAAGTTTTACGAATTCCTTTTCAATTGAATAAACATTTTGTTTGAGGGAAGGCAGTTGTTTTTTCATTCGAATTTTGTTGAGGACATATCTTCGGAAACAATCATCATCGAATACTCCATGGATATAGCTTCCCCATACATTTCCTTTTTTATTTATACACCCCAGTATTTCATGTTCAGGGCTTACAATAAAGGGCCTCTCCCTTATCTCTGTACTGCCATGGTGAATTTCATATCCTGAAACCACACAACCTGAATCAACACAGAAAGCCTTAATCTGTTTTAATCTTTTTTTTTGCTTCAATATTGTTGTTGCTTTTAAAAAGCCAAGCCCGGATTCCTTAAGGGTTTTGCCTTCTATGCAATGGGGGTCCGAAATAGTTTCCCCAAGAATCTGATATCCACCGCATATACCAATGATTGTTTTGTTTGTTTGAAAAAAATCAGAGAGTGCTTTAAAAAAACCTTTATGCTTAAGATAACGCATGTCCCCAATGACGTTCTTTGTTCCGGGAATTATTACCATATCTGCCTCCTGTAAGGCTTCAGGATCAGATACTGAGAATATGTTCACATCATCTTCATAATCAAACGGATCAAAATCAGTGCAGTTTGAAATGTGGGGGAGGTCTATGAGGGCGATATTTATATCTTTATGGCAATCGATTTTACTCTTCCCAACCTTTTTTTTAAACTCGACTGAATCCTCATCGGGTAATTGTAAATCATGAATATAGGGGACAACTCCAAAGACTTTTTTAAAGGTCCTTTTTTCAAGTATTTCCACTCCGGGTTTTAAAAGCTCAATATCCCCCCTAAATTTATTTATAATGAAACCCTTTGTGATATCCCGTTCAAGCTCGTCAAATAGTTCAAGTGTTCCCACAAAGTGTGCAAATACCCCGCCCCTGTCAATATCACCCACAATTATAACCGGAGCATGTGAGAATCGCGCCACAAACATATTCACGATATCATCATCTTTTAAATTCACCTCCGCCGGTGAGCCGGCCCCCTCAATAACAACAATATCAAAATCTTTACATAGGCTTGAATATGCTTCCTGAATCACTTCTTTTAATTGTTCCTTCATATCTTTATAAGAATTAAAATTCATATTCCTTAATGGTTTTCCATTGATGATAACCTGGGGATGAGAATCTGAAGTCGGTTTTAATAAAATAGGATTCATGCGAACATCGGGCTGTATCCTGCAGGCAAATGCCTGATTTGCCTGAGCCCTGCCCATTTCGCAATTTGCTTTTGTAACAAAGGAATTCAATGCCATGTTCTGTGCTTTAAAAGGAGCCACCCTGTATCCGTCTTCAAAAAAAATTCTGCATAATCCGGCAACCATTATTGATTTTCCTGAATTTGAACAAGTTCCCTGAATCATCAGTGATTTTGCCATTCTTTCTCCTTAAGCTCCCTGCCGCATACGAGCAGCACGTACGGTTTATGTGAAATGGGATTCTTTTCCACAACAACAACTGTTTTATAAACCTCTTCGATAATTGAATAGGTCAAAACAGTAAAGGGTGTACCCGCACTGTGAATCCGGCCGTTATTGAGAAGCAGCAAGCGGTCGCAGTATTCGCTTGCCATATTTAAATCATGCAGTACCGTAATTACAGAAACACCGTACTCCTTGTTCAGCTTTTTCAAAAGATCCATTATCCCCACCTGGTGGGTTATATCCAGATTGGATATGGGCTCATCCAGCAGGAGCAGTTTGGGCTCTTGTGTTAAAGCGCGGGCAATAGCTGCCAGCTGCCTTTCACCCCCGCTCATATCGGTTAAAGATTTACTCTTGAGTTTCAGCGTATCGGTAAGCTGCATGTAATGCAAAGCAATTTCCACATCTCTTGTTGACTCAAGGAACTGCATTCTGCTGAAATAGGGAATCCTTCCCATGAGCACGAACTCCTGAACATTTATATTCGCTATCTGCGGATTCTGTGAAACCACCGCCACCATTTTCGCCATTTCCCTGTTACTCATTTTTGCAAGATAGTTACCGTCCAGAATAACCCGCCCCCTGCCGGCTTTTACAATGTTGGTTACTGCACGGAGGAGGGTTGTCTTACCGCAGCCATTGGGGCCAATAATGCCGATAATCTCACCCTTTGGCATACTAAAATTAATGTCAGAGAGGACTTGCTTATTTCCGTACCCTCCGTGAAAATTTCTCATTTCCAGTATACAATCGCTCATAAAACAACCTGTTTCTTGCTCAAAACATAGATTAATATCGTACCACCGATTATTCCGGTAATAGCACCGACAGGGAGCTCAAGGGGTGAAATGACAGTTCGTGCCACTGTGTCACATATCAGTAAAAAACCGGCTCCGCCGAAGAAAGAACAGATCAAAAGCACCCTGTGATCTCTTCCCACAATCATCCTTACAAAATGGGGTACAACGAGCCCCACAAAACCGATGATACCGGCGATAGAAACAGACAATCCTGTAAGCAGCGAAGCAACTATAAACAGCACCTGTTTTGTTCTTTCAACCGATATACCCAGATAAAATGCCTCCTCCTCTCCAAGGCTTAAGGCATTAAGATTAATGCTGAATATGTATGCTACGATTAAACCAAGAAAAGCTGCAATCGGCGCCAGGCTAACAAGTATGCGATTGGTTTCACCTAATGATCCCATAGTCCAGAATATAATGCCGTGAAGATTTTCTGTTTTTGATATGGACATCAGGAACATAATGAGTGAAGAAGAAATAAAACTTATCATAACACCAAGTAAAAGTATGTTCTTAATTTTGATGATCCCTTTTTTATGACTCAACACATAGATGAGTATGACTGCTAACAGAGCGCCGCTGAATCCCGAAAAGGGAAGGGTGAAAATACCGACCAGATGATGCAAGCGAAAAATAATGTTAAAACACACACCCAGTGCTGCGCAGCCGGCAATACCCAGTGTATATGGTTCAACAAGAGGATTGCGGAATATACCCTGTAATAATGCTCCCGCTAAACTTAAGGCACTGCCTATACCAAAACCGAGTATAATCCGCGGCAGACGATCGTTGAATAAAATACTGTATTCTTGTGTTCCTCTGCCGTTGAAAATAATCTGAAAAATCTTATCCAAAGGAATAACCACCGATCCGATACAAAATGAAACAATAATGGCGCATAAAAGAAATCCAAAAAACAAGAGCGCCCAGCCGATCCATGCTATTATTTTTTTATTTACCTTGGCTGTCATCTATTTTTACCTCCGGGTGTATAAACGCAATCATTTCTTTTAAAGCTGTAATGAATGTGATTGGAGTGGGGCTACAGGTAAGATAAGAATCCATAAAAAAGATGGCGTTGTTTTTTACAGCATTTATGGTTTGAAAGTTCTGCCATTGCTTTTTTTCGTCTTGGCCCATAATTCCCATCGTGGCAATAATTATTATATCAGGATTCCCCATAATAACCTGCTCACGGCTATAGCTTCCTGTAGTTGTATCTGCTGCGATGTTTAAGCCACCGCTAAAATCAATAAAATCATTGATAAATGAATCCCTGCTCACTGTAAATAAAGGATTGGCCCCAATTTGAAAAAAAATCTTTTTTTTATGAACAGTGCTCATTTTTTTTTTAATATATTCAACTTCTTTTTTTACATTACTTATTATCTCTTGTGCCTTATCTTCTTTGCTTAAGTATCTTGCCAGGATCAAAAAATTTTCGCAGATTTCCGGAAAGCTCCCGGCCTGCATAAAGGTAACAACCCTGATCCCTGCTTGCATGAGTTTAGCACACTGCTTTGTATTGCTTAAAGATGTAGCAAATACAATATCGGGTTTCAGCATTATTATTTTTTCCACACCAATTTCTAGAACAGTACCGATCTTTTGCTTTTTTTTAGCTGCTTCCGGCCTTGTACAGTAGATTGTATCGGCTACAAGCTTGTCATCTACCTGTAAAAGATATATTTCTTCGGTGATAACAGGACCCAGCGAAATGATTCGTTCGATGTTTTTGCTTTGCAGACCATAGTTGCCCTCTCCTTGCCCGAGAAAGGCTAAAACAAGCCCGGTGATTAAAAGAGCAGTTGCTAAGAATAATAAGGAAAATACGATTTTTGCTTTGATGAGCCCCATAATAACACCAATTTCCTAATGTAATTGAAAATTTATTCTAATAACCACTTCTCCTGCAACAGGTTTATCACTCCACAAAGCAGGCTTAAAACGGGAACTCTGTACTGCCTTAAGGGCAGCCTGATCTAAAGTGCTAAACCCGCAAGATTCTACCAGTATGATGTTTTCCACCTGGCCTAAAACATTTACAGAAACCTTTATTGTGACAACACCTTCTTCTCCTCTGATACGCGCTCCCAGTGGATACGGCGGATGAATCTCTTCCTCAGGTTGCGGCTTCTGGTAAAGTGTGAACTCTTTTCCGCTACCTGTGTCTAATCCGGAAAAACCTAGTTCATGATGTAAGTCAGTCCCTCTTTTTCCACGATCTGACCTTGCAGTCAACATTTCTTGCTCAACAGTTACTTTTTGTTCTATCGTGGAAAAATTTTTCTCCGTTTGAGAATCCTGAGTATCTGTGGCAAAACCCATATGCAGACTTACAGATAAAACACCGCCGGCTGCTGCAGATGGGCAAGAAACTCCCCCCTCCTTAACTAAGATTCCCCCTGCACAAATGATGACCGCATGGAGTATGACAGCAGCAATACCTGCATATCCATACCTGCCGATAGCTTTCACTGCTGCGTGCTCCTCTTATGAACCTGAAAGGAAACCGCTTCTATACCCTTTTTACGCAGCTCTGACAGCAGTTCTATGGCTTCACCAAGCCGGGCTTTACGGTCGCCCTGAATAATAATGGGTAAACCAGTCTGTGTATGCCGCAGGCTTGCCATCGGCACTATTTCGTGCATCTGCATAGCTTTACCCTCGAAAAAAAACCGGCTGTATTGATTAAGGGTGATTACAATACCTTGTTCTTTTTGCGATCCTTCAGCATCGGGCAGAGTCATGTCCAATGATTTCTGAACTGCCATAGAGAGCATGGCGTAGATGAAAAAGACTAATAAGAGAAATACCACATCGATCAGGGCAATCATTTCAATGTTGATGCGTTTGTCTTCATAGCCTGTTTTAAGCCTCATGCCCCATTCCTTTTTTATAGGCAGTCTCAAAACGAGTCCCTGTTTGTTCTATCAGCTGAGCTTTCTTTTGAACCAGGTGAATAAAAAAATTGTACGGCACAAGGGTAATAATGGCAATCGACAAACCAAAGGCCGTAGTAATCAGGGCCTCGGCAATACCGCTTACCACTCCCTGGGGGTCGGTAATGCCTTTCAGCCCCAGAATATTAAATGAGTCGATTATACCTACTACAGTCCCGAGAATTCCCAATAAGGGGGCAACCGCAATAATCGTCTCCAACACACGGAGTCCCCGCTTCATGCCCGAAATAAGTTGTACAGCTTTTAGCTCCATACTCTCTTTTATACCATCATGGTGATGCCTGAGAGCATAGAAGATAACATCCGTTACCATATCCAACTTCTCTTGAAAAAGCTTTAAAGCCTGATTTAATTTTCCCTCTTGTGTCAGCCTGAAAAGAGTGCGTACCAGATCCCCATTCCCTTTTTTGCTCTCCCTCAGCCAGAATATCACCCTCTCAATAATAACTGTAAGGGAACACAAAGAACAGAGAAGGAGCGGCCACATGAGCGGACCGCCCTTGCTAAATACATCTATGATAGCGTTCATAATTCCAAGCCATATGATACAGAAATTTTCCAGCTAATTCCAGGCTCCGGGTAGTAAGCTGTTATACCAGTCCAACTATTATAATAAGCAGCCGTGGCATAACACTTATTCAGGATATTTTCAATATGGAACATAATTTGTAGTTTGCCAGGTATAAAATCAGGAATATACTTTAAAAAACCATTCCATAAAAAATGGTCCGCCAGTTTTTCCTGAGTGTTGCTGTAATCACTACCTGTATAACATGCTCCCCTGTAATTGAGTGAAGAACCCAGCGAAAAACCCAGAGGGATATTGAATGTTACTTCAACAAAGGCATCGTGCTCCGGTACAAGAGGAATAAATTTACTTTCATTATCACCTGCTATAAATGTGGCATAGGTATATGTGTAATTACCTGAGATTATCAGAAAGTCCTCTATATTAACTTCAACACCCGCTTCACCCCCTATACGGCGTGTTCTGGGCATATTTTCATTAGCAGAAGTATCGGGGTTATAAGCAATTTCATCTTCCAGCTCCACATAGAAAAGGTTTAGCTTCAAATTAATTATGCGTTCAAAAAGTGTAATTTCTGTACCTGTTTCAATATTGTAACCTTGTTCTGCTTCCAGATCCATATTAAAATTATCACTAATATAGCCCCAGAAGCTTACCTGTTCATCAATAAAGGGATAGTGGTAAACTCTCTCAAAGCGTCCATATAGTTTTGACTTTGGCAGGAATTCCCACACAACTCCCGCATTCCAGACTAATGCAGGATGAAATTTCTCGTCATCAATATCTATACCAAGCCTGGTAAAGGTAGCAATACTGGCCATCTCATAGCGCAGGCCTGCATTAAAATGCAGCGTATCCAACAGTGAGAATTCGTTATTTACATAGAAACCGTAACTGTTTTTAGTAATAAGCCTTGAACATTCTTTTGTACCTCGACTAGCGTCAGCATAGCGTTGAAAATCTAAAATATTCCAGGATAGATCTGCACCAACAGTTAAGCTATTCTCAAATCCTAAAAGTAAGAAATCTGCGTTTAACCTTGGAGAAGTTCCTAAAGAATGAAAATATTTATTCGAAAAAGATGCCCAACTAGGTATATCATCCTGTGATATCTTTACATTATAAAACGTATCTACTTGAAATTGCCCCCATTCACCCAACAGGGCCTTAAAAGTTATCATATTATTGAGATGGTGATTTTCTGTCTCAGTATCGCCGGAACTCTGAGTGGGATCCTCTTCCATATCTTCCTTGGTTAAATATCCAGGAAACTCGCAGGCAAGCCACTCATAAGACAGTGTAAGTGAGCTGTAGAGTGAATCCGTTATATCCACTCCAAGTTCCAAACCCGCACCTATGGATTCAAGGGCAGAATGATCTCTATAACCCTCGCTTCCTGTGTGTTCGGCGTTTATTACCAGATCAAAAGGGCCGATCATACCTGTTACACCCAGCCGTTCCTGGTTGTCCCAAAAACTTCCGCCAGATGTAAAAGCATTAAGCTTTACATCCTGGCTGCCCTTTTTAGTAATGATGTTTATCACGCCCCCCACAGCGTGATCGCCATAAAGCACGCTGTTTCCTCCGCGGACTACTTCAATCCGTTCCACATTCTCAATTGGAATTTGCAGCCAGTTTATGCTGGCCATATCCGGCTGGTTGAGTTTTCTGCCGTCAAGCAGCACCAATACACGGCCGTGGGAATTCTCGCCAAAGCCGCGCATTGAAACTTCAGCCTGTGCGGGATTGCCGCTGGTACTGCGAAAGCTTACTCCGGCCAGCTCCTCCAGGGCATCTACAACTGTTGCTTTGCCTTTAGCCTTAAGCTGCTCGGCTGTAATAACCGTTACATGAGCAGGTATCTTTGTAGTCTCTGTCTCCACCCTGTCCGCGGTTACCACCACCTCAATATCGGGTTCCGCCTGTTCTTGCTCCTGTTCTTGAGACCATGCCGGATTAACAGCCAACAATGTGCTTACACCTAATACAAGCAGGCATATAAAACGTGTGTGTAAAAAAGTTGTTAAAAATTTCATAAAAGTTCTCCTTCCTCGAGGTTCTTGTTTTAAGGAGGGTTTCCTGGCTTCCGGATCTTCTTATTTAAGAGCGCCTTCTCGCCTTAGCACCCGAATTAAACAATTTTCAGTGCTTAAGGCAATGGCATACTTGCCCTTTTCATCCCCGGTTACAGTGGCGGGACCGCTGCGGATTCACACCGCATTCCGCTCTCCCAAAACAGTAGATAATATATTATAATAGATACACCTGTAACTGATCTTTGTCAATATTAAAAAGTATTAAGAAACCGCATCACGCATTTCATGACCCCTACCGGATTCATGCTTTTGCCAAACCAGAAGAAGTTCTTCCCATTTTGACTGCATATACTTTTTAAACTCATACTCTTCTTGATAATCCCACGCTATTTCCTCTACGGCGGTGCTGATATCATTAAAACGCTTACTTACATCTTGCAGCAAATCTTTGCCAAAAACAAGCTGCTCCGGTATACTGAAAACAGGGCTAAAAAGTGACTGTTTTAAACTCACAATCACATCCTGAGTCCCCGCTTCCGGAGCATGCTGTGTTTCATCGTCCTGTGCTTTAAGCAGGTGTTTATAATCCGCTTTGAGTTCTTCAACCAAATACGCGGTAAGAGGCTGCTGCTTGCCTTTGATATTAACCTTTCCCAACTCTGTGCACTGAATAATATTCTTAATTTCATTATAAGTTGAATAAGTGATTAAAATATCTCCGGGATTAGCCGCTGTTTCCATACGCGAAGCAATATTGACCACATCGCCGAAAATGTCATCATGCTTTCGAATAACCACACCGGTATTTATACCGATGCGTACCTGAAATTTTTCCTGCTCCACCTTATACTGGTTATGCTCATTTATCTTTCTTTGTATTTCCAAAGCTGAAATCACCGCGTTCAGAGGATGCTTAAATACGGAAAGCATACCGTCACCCATTTTTTTTACGAGTGTCCCTTTAAGTTTACGCAGAATGGGGATCACAATACCCTCAAACGATTGGATAAGACCGATCAGAGTCCTTGAATCAATCAGAGAAGATTTTTCGGTATAGCTCGCTATATCAATAAAAAATACAGTAAGAATTTGAGTGTTTTCACGTTTAAATATAAACTCTCGCTTGGGCTGTTCGATAAGTGTACTTTCTTGAGCAGTTTCAGCAGACGGTTTTACAGAGGTTTTTAATATTTTTTCCTGCTGCTGTTTTAATATTTCCAGCAGAATTTTTCTGATCTGCTCCGAAAAATTACCGTTAACAACATCATTTAAAGTGTCTCGCAATGTGTACTGTAAATCTTTATCATTTATAAAAATTGCTTTGAGCAGGAGAGAAATTACTTCATAGGAAAACGGTTTTTCAAGCTTCTTTAAAATATGCGGAGCGTCTTTAAGCTTTGAGCCTTTAAAGTAATCACTTAAAATCTCTATAGCATAATCATCCTTAAGTGAGAGTAAAGCTATGAGTGCCTGTTGTTTGATATTGCTATCTTTATCATCAAGCAGCATATAGAACCTGTTAACAAGCAGTTCAGGCGGAACGGTTTTATCTTTTAAAGCTATATTCTTTAAAGTGTTAATAGCCAGGCTTTTTAAAAAAACATCATTCTGCAAAGTTAAATCCAGCAGAAGTTGAAAAATACTGTCGTCCGAGCATTTAACAATTATCCTTTGGAGTTTTTCTTTTAATTCACCTGTCATTTCGCTTTTGATGAGCAATCTTAACAGGAACAGATAAATTCCTTTAACTTTAGACAAATCCATTGCCTGTAGAGATTCTATGACGAGTTCTTTTATAACCGTAGCTATATCCCTTTTAATAAGCAGATCAATCAGATTACGCATAAAAAGACCGGGTGCCAAGAAACGCGTGCCCCGGATATAACCTTTTAAGCAAGGTATGTTTTTCCCCGGAGCGGAAAAATAGTTTGCTGCTCCGTCTACTGTTGTTTTATCATAAAGCTGGCAAAGACTGACAACACTGGTTTCTTCCAAGAAGGGAATATGTTCCTTTCGTGAGAAATCAAGTATATTTTGCAGCAATTTTATTGTCGTTTTAACGTTTAAAGCCCCTGCCAGACGGACAAATCTATTTAAACGCCTTAATTTGAACGGACGATTGAAATCTATTTTGCTTAAAACGTTGATAACCTGCAGGCTGAGAGGTTTTTTCTGCATTCCCAACAGAGGCATACAGGCAGAAAAACGGTTTTTCTCTTCATCTGTTGCGTCTTTTAAAACGATTCTCATATTCTCGATAAGCTCGGTCTTTGTGAATCTGAGACTCCCTCTTAAGAATTCCTTAATATCAAGCAATAATGTCTCATCTCCGTAGCGCTCGATCAAATTGGCAAAAATAACGATTAAAAGCATATCTTTTTGAGTAACATCGCTAATAGAAATAAAATTCTTCTTTACATTGTTGAACAATGCCTCTAAATGGGCCAGGGTAATTACCGAAAGTTCATTAAGCAGATACGCCTGTTCATTCCCTATATAGGCAATAAGCTTTTCCAAACTATCCCCGGTAAGTGCTTCAATCTGCTTATTAAAATAGGGGAGAATAAGCAGTGCTTTAAAAACATTAAGCGGATACGGAATGCTTGCTTTATATTCCAATATTGATCCCAGCAGAGCATGCAGAACAGTCTTGCCGCCTTTTTTTAATTTCTCCAGTATGAATTTATTTTCCGGTCTCTTTTTATGAATTAAATATGCCCCTAAAAAACAACCCAAAGCATCCGGCGAGAAGGTCTCTGATTTATCAATAAGATATTCAATAAAGGGATCTGCCGTATCATTTGGTAGATAAATAATTCCTTTTACGATCTGTTCTTTTATTTCGTTGGAAGCGCTGGTGGCTGCCCCTTTTAAAAAATTTATCTCTTGTGCTTCCATAAGCCCCTGAACCGCAAGCAATCTTAATTCCATAGCAAGCCCGTTATTGTTTACAATCTGGTGATTTAAGTGCCGAACCTTATTGTTTTGAGGAGCTATTTTATTTAATGCTTTGACTATTTCCAAGCGCAGCTCTTTTTCCTGGAAGATATTGAAATATTTAACAAGCATATTCACCGATGAAGGGGCCCTAATTTCCGCATGGGTCTTAAGAGCTGCAACCTTTTGTGTATGATCGCCCTTTTCCAGGATTCTGTACAAATGCGGAATCGCCAGTTCATTACCTAACGAAGCCGAAGCCGTTATGGCAGCCAAACTCACATTCAAATCTGAATTATAGAATTCCTTTATAAGTACTGAAAATATCTCTTCATCGTAATAATTTTTTAATAAGGAAATAATAGTAATGGTGCTCTCTGAAGAAAGATTATTTCTTACTTTTTCCATACAGGTGAATTTTATGCGAAATTGCTGATTTGGTCAATCAGTCTATATCATCCCATAAAATACCTTTTCCGGCTTCAATCCGCCGGCGTGCCTTTTTACCGTAGAGTATGGGTAAAAACTCAGGGCTTAGTCCGTACGGAAGATTCTTTTCACTCCGCAACAGCGCGGTGTTGTATTTGGAAAACGCTTCGCCCTTAGGTATGGTTGTTAGAGCAAGAACGGATCTTCTCGTGGTATTATAGTTGCCCTTTTCCGAAGCCGCCAGTTTTTTTATACCGTCGCCCAAAACCGCGTTCACGCGATCCCGGCCATAGCTGCGGTTTAGATAGAGCGCTACTTCTGCGGGAGACATCTGCTCCACTTTTCTTATAGCCTTTACCATCTGCCCGAATTCAGTCTTGTTTAAAGCAATAGGATCATCCAAAGCTGCACCTTGCTTGCGGAGAGTAAAATGCTTTTCCACAATCTTTGCACCGCACATTAAAGCCAGCGACGGTACAAGTTCCGGATGAAGGGAATGATCCGATACTCCCACAGGAACCCCCAATAGAGCTTTTAAGGAGGGCAGTACTTTTAAATTATACTCATTTTCAGGTGCCGGATAGCTGGTTACACAGTGCAAAAGAGCTACATTCTGTGTTATTATTGCCAATGCCTTTTCAATATCCCCTATGGTAGAGACTCCTGTGGAAAGTATGACCGGTTTTTTTAATTCAGCTATTTCTCTCAAGAGAGGATAATGATTAAGTTCCGGTGAAGCGACTTTTAGCATTGGGACATTCAATTCTGCTGCTATTTTCAAACCTTTCTTGCCGAAGACACTGCACAAAAACAGCAGTCCGCAATTATCAGCATATTCTTGTATATGCAAATAGTAATCAATCTCTTTTTCACATGTCTTGAAATGTTCGTAAAGCGCTACTCGCCCCGGCGGAAGCGCAATAATACCTGAAAGAGGATGTACAATCTCATCAGCAAACACAATCTGTACTTTAACACAATCAGCTCCGGCTTGTTTTGCCGCGTCGATAAGCTGACCGGCATATTGTAAATCTTGGGTATACCCCGTACCCAGCTCTGCAATTATCAGACACGGTGCATCCTCCGCATTCCTCTGTTCCTGTATATTTATAGACTGTTCCACTCTTTTACCGCCTTACTCATAAACTACATACTTTAAAAAAATATGTAAATACAGAAAACATTTTAAAAAGAATGCTCGACAAGTAAAAAATTATTTTATACAATAGAAGCAGATATTAAATGAGCAAAATTTATATGATGAGGAGAAAAATATGTTAACAGTTATCTGTGATTCTTGCAGAAAGCAAGTAAAAAACGCCATGAAAGATGTTAATTATGTAACTTTAAAAGACAGAGCTATGTGTCTTCCCTGTAAAAGGGCATTCGATGACAAAATCTCTAACAACATGACCTCTAAAAGAAAATATTCATTTTCTGACTATCGAAAAGTATATAGCGACACACTTACTAAGATATGTAAATAATTATGACTGATTTAGGGGTTGTCATAAATAATAAAAGGAGGGCAACCCCTTTTTAATGCTGCTTAATTTCAGCAAACCCTGTATAGGGGATAAGATTCTTAGGTATTTTTATCTCTCCCTCTTTTGTTTGAAAATTTTCCAACAGTGCAATAAGTGTTCGTGGCACTGCAATCGCCGTACCGTTAAGCATGTGTACAAATATATTTTCCCCGCCATGTTTTGTTCTTATCTGCAGACGCCTGGCTTGAAAATCAGTACAGTTTGAGGCACTGGTAATCTCTCCCCACTCCCCGTTTTCACCCCGGCCGGGCATCCATGCTTCGATATCATATTTTCTGTATGCCTGATTCCCAAGATCACCGGTACACACATCCACAACCCGATAAGGTATTTCCAAACCCTGATAGATCTTTTCTTCCAGTTCAAGCATATAGTCGTGCAGCTTTTCCGAATCTTCAGGCAGGCAGATGATAAACATCTCCAGCTTGCTGAATTGATGAACACGATAAAGCCCTTTGGAGTACTGTCCTGCAGCTCCCGCTTCCCTGCGGAAACAGTGCGAAAAACCGGCTAGCTTAACGGGGAGTTTTTGCGCATCCAGAATCCGCTTGGCATAATAACCTCCCAGCGTAATTTCCGCCGTACCTATCAAACACATCCCCGTACCCCCAAGAGTGTAGATATTTGATTCTTCTCCTCTGGGATTAAATCCCAATCCTGCAGCAATTTCCTCACGGGCTAAATCGGGAGTTATAAAGGGGATAAATCCTTGATTTTGAAGTATGTCCAGAGCATAACTTATCAGCGCCAATTCCAAAATAACAGCTTGATTTTTAAGATAATAGAATTTTTGTCCTACAACATCCTGTGCACTCTCAAAATCTATGAGATCAAGATCTTTGCCCAACTCAAGGTGATCCTTACGCTTAAAATCAAAGTAAGGTATGTCTCCCCAGCGCTTTATCTCCCGATTGAAACTATCGTCATTGCCGAGAGGAACCTCAGGATGAGTCATGTTGGGGATTCTGGAAGCTTCCTCTAAAAGCCGGGTCTGTATATCTTTATACTCGTCTTCCGCTTGAGCTATTTTTTCCTTAAAATCTTTTCCCTCACGTATAAGCTTTTCTCTCTGCTCAGGAGCAAGTTTAGTCTTCATTTTCTGAGCATTCTCGTTGCGTAATTGCCGCAGACTATCGATCTGCTGCTGCAGGGCATTGCGTTTGCCGTATAACTCCGCAACCAGATCCACATCAACTCTTACATTGCGCTTCTTGATATTGTCTTTTACCAGGTTTACATTGTCCTTAATAAATTTAAAGTCCAGCATGCCCATGATAATAACTTATGCTTATGTTGTATGGCAAGTCATTCTTACGAAAAAGATAGACTGTAGTTGCAAAACTGTAAAAAAAAAAGTAGGATGTGTACAAGATCAAGAGGGGGTATCCATGTCTGATAATATAGCTGTCACAGCGGTGACAACAAAAAAACAGCATAAGCAGTTTATAATGCTGCCCTGGAAGATTTATAAAAACGATTCGCACTGGGTGCCGCAGCTCATTATTGATCAAAAAATGCTCATTAACACGAAGAAAAAGCCCTTTTATGAACACAGCGAGCTGGCATTGTTTTTAGCCTATAAAGGCAAAGAAGTCGTGGGCAGGATCGGGGCAATTATCAATCAGATGCATGAAGAGCTCTACCACGAAGGTGTGGGGCATTTCGGTTTTTTTGAAGCAATCGATGACAAACAGATAGCGGTTGCCTTGTTTGATGCCGCAGCCCAATGGCTTAAGGCCAACGGTAAAAAAATCATGAGGGGTCCTGCTAATCCTTCGGTCTGGGATACCAACGGCTTGTTAATTGATGCCTTTGATATTGATCCCGTTATTCTCACCGCCTACAATCCGCAATATTATATCGCGCTTTATGAAGCTTACGGATTTAAAAAAGCCAGAGACTGGTACGCCTACTATATAGACCATACCATGCATTTCGATCCTAAAGTAGAGCGTATTACCAATATACTAAGGAAAAAAAAGAAAATCACAATCCGTAATATCGATCTAAAAAAAGCAAAAAAAGAACTTAAACAAGAAGTAAAAGAGGAACTGGATCTGTTTAAAATAGTCTTTAATGAAGCATGGGAAGCTAATTGGGAGTATGTACCCCTTACTGAACACGAACTTGACTTTTTGGCCAAAGAGCTCATACCCATTGCTGATGAAAACTTAATACTTTTGGCTTTTGTAGATGGAGACATTGCCGGATTCTCACTTTGTATTCCTGATTTTAATATTGCACTTAAGCGAATAAATGGTAGATTGTTACCATTTGGACTTTTAAAAATACTCGCCTATCGTAAAAAAATAAATATGGCAAGAGTATTAGCCATGGGCATTCGTCCTAAATACAGGAAAATGGGTATTGATGCTATTTTCTACTATGAAACCTATCAACGGGGGATAATAGAATCAGGATACCTGGGTGGTGAGTGCTCCTTAATCGTAGAAGATAATTACGACATGCGTGATGTTTTAAAGGGTATAAAAACTAAAGAGTATAAGACATATAGAATGTACGATAAGAAACTAACATAATTATAATTTTGGAACCACAGATTACACTGATTTCACAGAAATTAGTAAATTTCATAATTTTTTATATAAATCTGTGTTCCCTATATAATTCTATTTGCAGCTAATATTGCTGGGAAAATTATGGCAGCCCTTGAACAAACATATTTTACGGCTTCTGATGAACATACTCTATTTTATAGATATTCTGTTCCCAAACATGCTAAAGCGCATATTATTATCATCCACGGCTACGGAGAACATTCCGGCCGTTATCAGCATGTCATGAAATACCTGACGGATAAAGGATTTGCCTGCTTCGCACCGGACCACCGCGGACACGGCAAAAGCGCCGGTCGTCTGGGTTACATAAAAAGTTTTAACAGAATAGTCCGGGATATATATGAACTAAAGGATTTTATAAAGGAAGATTACGGCGCCCGTAATATTTTTCTTTTTGGCCACAGCATGGGTTCTTTGATCGCTCTCAAATTTCTTATTGCATTCCAGAGTGATATCCGGGGTTCAGTTCTTGTTGCGCCGATGATAATCATTCCCGATTATATTTCACCACTGTTAAAAGCACTATCCGGTTTAATCGCCGCATTACTTCCCTCCCTCCCCATTCAAAATTTTGATACGGCGGAAACCACTCGCGATCCTTTAGTTATTGCCGCTGCTGATAAAGATCCTCTCTGCTACCACGGCAAAATCCGGGCACGCACGGGAAGCCAAATGATGAAGGCCATGGAGTACGCCGATGCCCATCTAGGCAGTATTACCGCACCGCTTTTAATCCTGCAGGGCAGTGAAGACAAAATACTGCCTGTGGAAAGTTCAGGCAAAGTGTATCGTCTTGCGGCCTCACAGGACAAAACCCTAAAAATCTTCGAAGGCCTTTACCACGAGCTGGTTAATGAACCGGAAAAAGAGACAGTGTTAAAATATCTAACAGACTGGATTGAGATGAAGCTCAAGTGAAATCATTAGGCGCTGATGAAATTCTCCATTTAGCACGTGAAGTGGGATTTCATAAAAGCAAAGTAATTTCGGGACAGGAGGTTTATGATTCCCTTACCCGCCAGAGAAATACAGCTTTAAAACAAAAGCTGTCTCAGCTTATAACCGGAGCTTTCAAAGACTATTCCAGCCCGCTTGGAGACTGTTCTCTGCTCGTGTCCGCGCTTTCTTGCCACCGGCAGGAAGCGGACGATCTCTCCACAGCGGATGATCCTCATACGCTCATTGCGCCTTTTGCACGCCGCAACTATTATCGGGAAGCGGTAAAAAGGATGAAAAAGATTGCGCGGTATATACAAGACAGTACCGGAGCTCCAAAACAATCACTGCGAATTTTCTGTAATTCACGCATCCCGGAAAAACTGCTTGCCGCCCTTTCCGGTTTAGGGTTTTACGGAAAAAACAGCCTGTTAATCTTGCCCGGCCTGGGATCACGCCATATTATTGCCGTGCTGCTGCTTCCCTTTCAGGTAGATTGCTTAAAAAAATATCAAGACCTTGCCGCTCCCGGTTTACGCTGCGGCGAATGCACGGCCTGCCGCAGCGCCTGCCCCACTCAGGCACTGCAGGTACCGGGGAAGGTGGACGCCAGGCTTTGTTTACAAAATTTTAGTACCGAACTCATAATACTTCCGGACGAAATTAAAAAAAAATGGGCATACCGCCTTTATGGCTGTGAATCCTGCCAGAGTGTATGTCCTTACAACAGGGAATTGACACAGAGTACTGTAACAGACAGCGGATGTATTGGCCCCAGTATTTCAATTTCCACTCTGCTCGGCTTTTCATTCCCGGAATGGAAAAGCTATTTTAAAGATACTCCCATGGGGATGTCATGGATAAATCCGTTAGCATTAATAAAAAACACGCTTCTGGCGGCGGGTAATAGAAAGAATAAAGTACTCATATCTTACCTGGAGCCTTATACAAAGCATGAAAATGAAGTGCTGCGCGATGCCGCTCTGTGGGCGTTAGGCATGATCGGTAATTAAATATTTCTCTGCGGTCTTTGTGTTCTCCGTGAGAGACTTTTTCCCTATATTATAGAGGAAATTGCAAAACTCAAAATATATTAAGTTAGTAAAATACTTATTCTTTATACCATAATAATTTAGCAATTTCCATTTTAGGGGCTTCTTGCAAAAATGTTATTTTTGCAAGAAGCTCTATATATAGATAGAAAATACTCTAAGCTTTTTACCCTTTTGCCGTTAATTAAAATTATATGAAAGCTTCAATTACTTTAATTGTTATCATAGCTTTAAGTATTTTTATTATGCACTGCGCCCAACAGTCACATCTTGCGGTCATGGTTCAACCGGTTCTGCTCCGGGAATATTATTTGGTGTCGTATTATAAGGTTAAGCTCTCCTCCGCCCTTACCATGAGTACGCTGCCTTCTACAGGTACTACTCAGACTTCTTTTTCACATTTAAAATCCCTGCCGCACAGACCGAGTGCGTTAATTTTAGGCAGTGAACGACTGTTCGATGCGGAATATTTTGAGTTAATAGCCAGTAAAAACATAGCGATTATGGCCAATCATACTACCAAGAGGACTGTGGACAGACTCATCTCCGACTCCCGCATTCATCTTGTTGCTATCTTTGCACCGGAACATGGCTTTGATGGAGAAATAAAAGCCGGAAAAGAAGTATTCGATTCTCACTATAAAGGAGTACCTGTTTACGGCAGATACGGAGGCGGGGATGATACCAGAAGAATCCCGCCGGAACTGTTAAAGGGAGTCGATGTACTGCTCTTTGAAATACAAGATATCGGAACCAGGCACTATACTTACATTTCTTCTATGTACCTGGCAATGGATTCAGCTGCCGACGCCAACATCCCTTTTATCGTTCTTGACCGGCCTGTGGGAGTAAACGGCATCCAGATTGAGGGTCCGCTTTTAGATGCCGAATATCAGACCTTTATCGGTGTCGGACGTCTCCCCAACCGCTATGGCATGACCATCGGAGAGCTTGCTTGTTTTTTTAAATATGAATCCCAGTTTATGCATGGCCCGCGCTATCCCAGAAACACAGACCAGGATGCTTACTATAATGTTAAGGACCTGGAACTGATTATTGTGCCCATGAAAAACTATGACCGCTCTCTGTACTACGATGAAATATATGGAAGCGACGAATGGATCTGTCCGTCACCAAACATCCCCAATATGCAGGCGGCGCTTTGCTACGTAGGAACCGGACTTCTGAACGGAAATACTATCAAAGAATTGGTGAAAGGCTATAATCAATTTGATCATATCTCTTTTCCCTTTATTAAAGAGTATGAAGACATGGCAAGCTTTTTAAATCAGGCAAAAGCACACTACAGTTTCCCGGGTGTGGAACTGATTATAATTACAGACAAGAATACCGGTATCCCCAATGTACTGTTTCTTAACGTAACGGATCGTACACAGTTTAATCCTACTTTAACCGTATTAGCACTTATGTACACACAAGCTGT
>CAZEPL010000008.1:0-70967 GCA_964514135.1 uncultured Spirochaetaceae bacterium
GTGCATAAAAATTGAAAGCCATTGAAGAGAGCAACGAATATAATCAACCTTTAAGCGGTGATTACTATGAGGGGGTTATTTTATGATTATGAGCAAGAAAATATATGTATATGCTGTGTAAGTATTATTTTCATATTATTATTGTATGTAGCGGGCTGTAATCTTGCCGGTTCTGCTAAAACGATAACCATACAAATCACCAATAACAGAGATACTGCTATACGCTTTCTATTGGGAGGCAGTGATTATTTAATATTGAATGATTACGATGAAAACGTACCTCCGGATCCGCCGCTGATATTGATTCCGCCGATACGGTTATGGTAATCCCGGCTGGCGATACCGCGTCATTTACATTAGAGTCCGATAACGGCACCGCGGCTACCAGAGACTGGTTTGTGCAGAAATGGAGCGAAATGGGTGGTGTATGGGGAAAGGAGGCAAGAGTGAAAAGAGTTTTATTCTTTTTCGGGTTTATATGTTCACTTTTTTTATTTTGTCCGAGTTGCGACCCTCCGGGTGACGACGGCATTCCGGCGGATTATTTTCAGGTGAGGTTTACAACCCTTAATAGAATAACATAATTTTCACATTAGATATATAACCGATACGAATCATGCCTTCCGGATCAAAAATCCGTAATATAACAATTTTTAACTTTTAAATATTCCTCAAATCCATTAAAATATCATTAAAGCAATATTTCTCAAAACACTATAGGAGAAAGTATATCGTAACGGTTTTGGTCATTCATCCGGATACCCTGTTCCTTGATTTCATTAAGCGCTATCTGGAAATAAAGGATTTTCTTGTCCAAACAGTCAGCGACTGTGTAGAGGGTTTTACTCTCTGTATTACGCAAAAACCCGATCTGATAATCTTGAACAAACATTTTCCCGGCATGGGCGGCAAGGGCTTTTTAATAAAAAAAAGTAACAACAATGCTACTGTGGATATACCGGTTTTCCTTATCGGAGAGTTCAGCTCGGATGAAATTCTAAAATTTAAAAAGATGAATGTCGCGGCCTTTATGTCGAGTCCGATTAATCCTGTAATCCTTATAGAACGTATAAGTCTTTTGTTTAATCTTTCTCCTCCGGCCTTTACCAAAAAAACACCAATGCTGTTAGATATGCATGTGCGGGGAAATGTGATTATTGCCCAGATTGAAGGAAATTTCGAAGGGGATAAGCTTGAGGAATTTAACTATTTAATCCGCGCCTTTTGTAAAAAGAATGAGATAATATCTCCTAAGGTTCTGATAATTATACCGTCTCTTTATTCAGAAAGCATCACCCAAGATAATGTTGATCTGCTTTTTCGTTTTACGCATTACCCGGAACTGGAAGTTAAAGAGCATCACATAAAAATACTCACTGCGTTACATGATCTGCTTGATATTATGATGAGACACCCTCAATACTCGACCTATGAAGTGGTCAAAGATTTTATTTCCGGTTTTCAATCACTGCAGATAGATTTTGATAAAAAAAAGACAATCCCAGTCCGTTTTTTAAAAGAAGGTTGTATTTATATTTTTGATCTCTATGATAGTGAAGGACACAAGATCATTCCGGCGCTCACGCCTTTAACGGAAGCATTGCTAAGCAAGATTAAGGAGAAGAATATAAGCTCGCTTACTTACTATAGCGATTTTGAGTTTGAAGAAATTGAGCGTGAAGTAGAAGATCTTATATTGCTGCAGGATGAAAAACAGATATTTTCCGTATTCTTGGACAAATTTGAGCCAATAAAAGCGGAAGTGGATATTTCGAAAATCTGGGATGAGAAGCTCAGCCTTTTTTTCAGGAAGATAAAAGGGCAGAATGTATTGATAATTTCCGGTAATCAAGAGGTGTATGATATAATTCTGCGTTCTTTAAATATGTATTTTAACATCGAAAAAAAAGAAAATATTGTCGATTTACCTCATGTCTTCACTGATAAAAGTTACATTGTTATTTTTTTGGATGCGGAACTCTCCGAAGATAAGGTCATTGAATTGTTACGGCAGATACGCAGTACGGTAAGCCGAAGAAAAACTTCTGTAATAATCCTCGCCAATAAATTGAACAAATCATCGGTAATCCATTTCCGCAATGCCGGTACCGATAATATTATTGTCTCGCCTTTTTCCACCAATAAAATACTTCATAGAGTATTCGAATCAATAACCTTGGATCGGCGGACCTAGCCCTGCAAATATCCATGCTTATTGGGCTAATACGCGCTTGCCGGGTTTAACTGATTTATAAGGATTGTTCTCTATTTTTAAAAATGAGCGATATATGCGGCAGGCTTCATAATACCCGTCCGGTTTCTGGAAGCTAGATTCAATGTCGGCACGATAGAGCTCGAGTAAAAAAGGAAAGAGAGCTGATTTTAACAGTTTGGCGATTCTATAGAGAGGCATTTTTGGCAGTGCCGCGGGCATCATGTGGTGGCGGATCAAAAAAGTAACATCCTGGATTAACGGTAGAGGAAAACCCAAGCGCTTGAGAAAGCTATAGCTTATGCCGGCCCCCAGTTCGGCATGATTGTGATAAGGTTTGAGTTTATCGCCCTGTGCGACAGTTTTTCCTATGTCGTGTAACAGCAGAGCCAAAGAAAGAGTAAGCTCAGCTTCCTTTCTATATTTAAGGCATTCCAAAGCGTGTTCCCATACGTTTCCTTCCGGATGGTAGTCTTTAATCTGAGGTATGGAGATCATCTCATGTAATTCCGGCCAGAATTCCTTTATAAAATTACTCGCCTTAAGCACCTCTAAACCCCGGGAAGAATATTTACTTGAAAGAATATTGGTAAGCACTATCTTTTGGCACAGAAGTGACGGGGGAGGTGGGTCTGATTTTGGTTTAATATCGGGTATATGAAATTTGAAATTATAGCGAGCAGCAAGATGTGCTGCATCCATAACCGTAGTCCACGTTGAAGGCGCGGAAGTACAAGTGGTTAATCTTTTTTGGCGAAGATCGCTGTAATTACAGCATTTATCAATAAATATATTCTTGGTTTCATCATAATAGAAATTTTGAACGCTGAAAAAGTGAGACGGAGGATCATTGATGTTATCGACACAGCGGAAATAATAATCTTTTGCATTGCTTTTAAGACTGGCATCAATTGTTGCTAAACCGGGGAACTCTATATTCTCAAAGGCCTTTGCTAAAGTAACGATATTTGCTTCTGTAATCAGGTAATAAGGGCCTGCTTCTTTTACACAGAAGTATCTGTCGAGCGCAGAAAAATTTTCAAAGAGAAAGGTAATATTATTTTCTTTGCATCTACTTAAAACAGGATCTGATTTTTGCATGACATATTCCTTTCTCATTTAAGGAATCACGGAGAATCTTATTTTGTTATAATGACAAGATAAGCCTAGATCCCCGTCCTGTCAAGGAGATATCGGAAAAGCAGTCAGGACATTGTATAGTGTATAACAAATATATAGTGAACATAAGGAGGGAGTGAGAAATATTGTAAAATCCGATACTTTTTATATTGACAAACTATACGTATACGGATATTTTAATAAAAAAGAATCAGGAGAATATAATGGCTTCAGGAAGGCCTCTTATTGATAGTAAGCTCTGTAAGGGATGCGAGCTTTGTGTAAGTGTATGTCCGCAAAAAGTACTCTCTATGTCGGAGGATACCAATGAAATGGGAGTGCCATTCGCCTGCTATGATGATTCAGGTATATGCACTGCCTGTACCTTTTGTGCTCTTATCTGTCCTGAATATGCAATTCAAATATTTAGGAAACAAGAGGTGCTTAATAAGAAATGAGTAAAAAAATATTTATGAGAGGTAATGAAGCACTGGCTGAAGCTGCTATTATTGCTGGCTGCAGATATTTTTTTGGTTATCCGATTACACCCCAGAATGAAGTGCCTGCCTACTTTGCCATGCGTCTGCCGCAGGTGGAAGGAACCTTTCTGCAGGCTGAAAGTGAGATTGCGGCAATTAATATGGTTTATGGTGCGGCAGCGGCCGGTGCCAGAGTAATGACCTCATCATCGTCCCCCGGAATAAGTTTGAAACAAGAGGGTATTTCGTATTTGGCGGGTGCCGAGCTTCCCGCAGTTATCGCCAATATTATGAGAGCCGGGCCGGGTTTAGGGAATATTGCCGGAGCACAGGGAGACTACTTTCAGGCCACCAAAGGCGGAGGGCACGGTGACTACAAAATGATTGTGCTTGCACCAAATTCGATTCAGGAAATGGCTGATTTGACGCTTCTTGCTTTTGATCTGGCTGACGAATACCGTATGGTGTGCATGATATTAGGAGACGGTTATTTGGGTCAGATGTCTGAACCATTGGTGCTTCCGAAGCCATCACAAAAACATTTTGATAAATCAGGCTGGGCTTTAACAGGCGCAGCAGGCAGAGAGACGCATATTGTCCGCTCTTTAAGATTGAATCCGGAGGATGCCTTAGAGAAACTCAATCTGAAGCTGCAGGAAAAATATAAAATTGTTGAACAAAAAGAAATCCGTTATGAAGAGTATAAAACAGAGGATGCGGAGTATCTTCTCGTGGGATTTGGTATCTGTTCCCGTCTTTTAAAATCTGCCGTAAACAGCTTAAGAGAAAAAGGCGTAAAAGCCGGTTTGTTTCGTCCGGTTACACTTTGGCCC
Source organism: uncultured Spirochaetaceae bacterium (assembly GCA_964514135.1). GTDB lineage: Bacteria > Spirochaetota > Spirochaetia > SZUA-6 > RPPD01 > JAFGGG01. The sequence continues at coordinate 4,644 of CAZEPL010000008.1, forward strand.
TATCCTTCCCGGGCTTTGCGTAACTGCGCCGAACGAGTAAAAAAGGTACTGGTGGTAGAGATGAATGCCGGGCAGATGGTTGAGGATGTGCGTTTAGCTGTCAATGGTTCCGTTCCGGTTGACTTCATAGGGCGGATGGGCGGCATGTTTCCTGATGTTGATCTTATTATAGAAAGGATTAATAGTTATGCAGCTTAATACCAAAGACAAGCTACAGGAAAAACTCGTCTTCACTCGGCCTCAAGTCTTAAACGCTCGTCCTCATCATTATTGCGCCGGCTGCGGACACGGGATTGTGCACAGATTATTAGCCGAGCTTATTGATGAGTTTAATATACAACAAAATACTATTCTTATAGCACCCGTGGGCTGCGGTGTACTGGCGTATTTTTATATAAATGTGGATGGCTGTGAAGCAGCACACGGCAGAGTTCCGGCTGTAGCTACCGGTTTAAAAAGAGTACACCCTGATAATATCGTTATAGCCTACCAAGGCGACGGTGACCTGCTGGCAATCGGTACGGCGGAAACCATCCATACGGCCAATAGGGGAGAGAACATTACCGTTATTTTTATTAATAATGCGCTGTACGGAATGACGGGGGGACAGATGGCCCCGACCTCGCTTGTGGGGCAGAAAACCAAAACATCGCCCTATGGGCGCAGTGCTGAAGAAGCGGGGTATCCTATAAGAGCTTGTGAGCTGCTTGCTACGTTGGAGGCTCCGGTATTTATTGAGCGTACAAGCGTACATTCCGTCAAGCAGATTATTAAGACCAAGAAAGCCCTTAAAAAGGGTCTGTCCAACCAGATAGCAAAGCGGGGATACTCTTTTATTGAAGTACTTTCCATGTGCCCTACGGGTTGGGGCATGAAACCGCGGGCAGCAGTGGACTGGATTGAAGCCAACATGGTTCCCTATTATCCGCTGCGTAATTTTCGTGATCGGTAGGTAATTTGCATGAACGAAAAGATCATTTTTGCCGGTTTTGGAGGTCAGGGCATTATCCTGGCAGGCAGACTTGTGTGTATAGCTGCTATGAATGAAGGCAAATATGTTTCGCATATTCCTTCGTATGGTGCGGAGATGAGGGGCGGTACTGCTAACTGTACGGTAGTGATTGCTACCGAAGAGATACCTTCACCTCTGGTTTTTAATCCGTCCGTCTGTGTTGCCTTGAATATTCCTTCTTTAAGAAAATTTGAATCGCGTGTCCTTCCCGGGGGAGTGTTGATTTATAATTCATCACTTATCGCAGACGAACCGCAGCGAAAGGACATTATTAAAGTTCCCGTGAAAGCAAACGAGTTGGCCGAACAAGCCGGCTCGTACAAAGCGGCTAATATGGTAGCTATAGGAGCTTTGTTAAAAGCGAGAACACAGATTGCCTCTTTACAGACTGTAAAAGACGCTTTGGCTGAAGCTGTGTCCAAACGCAATATTGCATTCAATGATATTAATAAAAAAGCCTTAACCTTGGGTTTTGAAAGCGTAAAAGTACCTATTAATTAATTTTACCACACAAATATATAGTCTTTTTTACTAAAAACTGCTCATTTTTTCTCTTTTTATCGAAATAATTAGTTGACAGAAAATCTTTTGGGAATAAAATGATGGATATGTGGGAAAAAGTGGGATATTTTAGTAGAATGTGGTAGGAGTATGGATGTTAACCGGTGAATTTAAATATTCTTTGGATGATAAAGGTCGCCTTATGATACCTGCTCGCATGAGATCGGCAATAGTGGGAAATGTTCTTATTGTCACACGCGGTGTTGAAAAGTGTATCTGGCTGTTCTCACCGGAAGAGTGGAAGAGAATTTCACAGGATATGCTGCTCTCATCATCACTTTTTCATGAAAAAGCCAGGCTTATTCAAAGAAGAATATTGGCGCCTGCTCAAGAGATTGAAATTGATAAATCAGGAAGGATGAGCATTCCGCAGACTTTACGGGAGTATTCAAATCTAAAAAAGGAATGTATTATTTTAGGAATGTTGAAATACATGGAAATTTGGGATGAGGAAAATTATCAGGATTATTGGAATGAAAATGAAAGTAAATTCCGTGACGCTGCGGAAGAATTGGGTGGTAAGGTAACATTTAGAGATGAGTAAAGCTATTAACCGGATATTCAAAGACAAGATAACTCATACACCGGTATTGTTGGATGAAGTCTTGGATTTCCTTAAACCGGAATCCGCTGATAACACTGCTGCTGCTCAGAACATAATGGTTGATGCCACATGCGGTGAGGGTGGTCATGCGGAAGCTTTCTTGAGTCGCTATACAGATATAATATTACTTTGTGTGGATGCCGACAAAAAGCAGATTGAAAGTGCACGCAGGCGTTTGAAAAAATTCAGCTCGCGTGTAGAAATGTTTACGATGTGGTTTTCTGAGTTCTTCTCCAATTATCATATTTATAATAGAGAATCACCGGATAGAATATTGCTGGATTTGGGAATTTCACGCTTTCATTACGAGAAGAGCGGAAGGGGATTTTCATTCCAGAAAGATGAGTATCTTGATATGCGTATAAACGAAAACCTGCAGCAGACAGCATATGATATCGTCAATCAAGCTTCAGAGCAGGAACTGACTGGTATTTTGCGGGAATATGGAGAAGAACGCTATGCTTATGCTATTGCCCGGGCAATATGTCGGGAACGTAAAAGTGAGCCTGTCCGCACGAGTGTTAAATTAGCTCATCTAGTGTGCGAGGCTGTACCACGGCAATCCTCAAGGAAAAGAATACATCCTGCCACAAAAACCTTTCAGGCTCTGCGTATTGCCGTGAACGGTGAACTCAGTGAGCTGGAAAAAGGTCTTGCGGCGGGATTTCAGGTGCTCAAAAAAGGCGGCAGATTCGGTGTTATATCATTCCACTCACTGGAGGACAGAATAGTAAAACGCTTTTTTAAGAGTAAAAATAAGTCCTGTACCTGCCCCCCTGAGTGGCCGATTTGTCAATGTAGAGGAGAAAAAGAACTGATTTTGCTCACAAAAAAACCGATTACACCGCAGGAAAGTGAGGTAAGAGCAAATCCTGCGGCACGTAGTGCAAAACTAAGAGTAGTGGAGAAATGTGTATGATATTTAAAAGATTTCTTATGCTCATTTTTGTCTGTACCATACCGGTTGTACTTTTTTTCAGCAGTGTTCAGGCTTATGATTATGTAAAGCTTAGGAATGAAATTGAAGAACTGGAAGCCCGGCAGAAAGAATGGATAGAAAAGAATAAGAAGCTTATCGCCAGTATTGAGGTTTTAAGGACGCCAAAACGTATAGAAAAAATTGCCCGGGATGATCTGGGGCTGAAGAAGATCGATAAGGAGCGGATACGAAAAGTGGTCTTTGAATAAAAGGAGAAAACATAATAGAGTGAGGGGAACTAAGCTAGAACAAAATCTGTTTTCCTGTAATGAGCTGGTCAGCGCTACGCATGGAACATGTATGAGGACGGGTGGAGAGCATATTTTCCATGTATCGATTGATTCCCGTGAAATTGCTCCGGGCGATCTCTTTGTTCCGTTAAAAGGTGAAAAGGTTGACGGTCATGATTATCTGGAAGCGGCCATAAATAATGGTGCCAGAGCAGTAATTGTAGGACATGAAGAGTGGAAAGCGCGCGAATCGCGGCTTGTGCCGCTCTTGGAAAACCGCGATGTAATATGTGTTGCGGTAGACGATACTTTGCGAGCCTTGCAAAGGCTTGCCGAGTATCACATGCGGCGTCTAAAAAATGTATTTCGTATTGGAATAACGGGCAGCAGCGGCAAGACAACAACTAAGGAAATAATCGGAGCGGTTCTGGCGGGAGCAGCTTCTACCATTATAAATCCAGGCAACCTGAATTCTGAAATTGGCGTACCGCTTACCGCATTTCAGGTAAACTCTTCTTATGAATATGCGGTATTTGAGATGGGAATAAATCATAGCGGTGAGATGGATATATTAGCTGATATCGTAAGGCCGGATCTGGTTGTAATAACCAATATCGGAACAGCCCATATAGGATTACTGGGATCAGGGAACAATATTGCTTCAGAAAAAAAGAAAATAACCCGGCATTTTAACGGTCAGCAGAAGTTATTTATTTATGAAGATGAGAAATATTTTAGCTACTTTTCAGAAAACATCCGGGGGCAGGTAATTGCCTACGGACAAAAAAGTGTACAAGGGCTTTTAGGGAGTGAGGATCTGGGGTTAGATGGAACCATTATTAACTGGGAGGAGCTCCAGATCCACTTCCCGCTTATTGGAAAGCATAATTATATAAATGCTTTATCTGCAATCGCAGTAGCGGAGGAGTTGGGTATCGCTCAACATCATATCAAGCATGGAATCGAAGCGGTTAAACCGCTTTTTGGGCGATCTGAAATTCTAAAAGGAAGGGTAACAATTATTAAAGACTGCTATAACGCCAATCCCGATTCTGTTTCCAAAGCGCTTGAGTTTATGCATACGCTTTCTTGGAAAGGAAAAAAGATTGTAGTATTGGGCAGTATGCTCGAACTTGGGCTTAAGAGTGAATCCGCCCATAAGCACATAGGCAGGCTTGCGGCAGGATTTGATTTTGACTGCGTATTTTTTTCTGGTATTGAATCGCTGGATGCATTTAAAGCTTGTAAGGAAAATAAGTTTAAAGGCATAACAGTTTGGAAGGAATCCGTGATGGATCTGACGCCCATATTAACACAGCATGCCGACTCAGGCGATATTGTGCTTATAAAAGGCTCGCGTGCTTTAGAATTAGAAAGACTGATTCAGTCATTTAGTTAACATTGTCTTTAAGAAAGGGAGGGGGTGCAATGTTATTAAAGCTGCTTTATCCGCTTGTTAAATATATCACCTTCTTCAATGTCTTTCAGTACATTACATTTCGTGCCGCATATGCGGCCGTAACAGCCCTCCTTATATCATTTTTATTCGGACCGAAAATAATTAGAAAATTACAAGAATTACGGGTAGGTCAAAAAGTGAGACGCGACGGTCCGGAAACTCATCTATCCAAATCAGGCACACCGACCATGGGTGGTATTCTTATAATCCTTTCGATAGTAATTGCTATTCTGCTCTGGCAGAATCTTGATAATACCTATACCTGGATTATTCTCCTGGCCGTAATCGGTTTTGGCAGTATAGGTTTTGTTGATGATTATTTGAAAATAAAGCGCAAAAACGCAGTAGGCTTAAAAAGTAGTTTTAAATGGATTGCTCAGTTTGTGTTGGCATTTGCTGTTGCACTCCTCATTTTTAATTTCAGGAATTACCACACTGTAAGCGTAACACCCCCCCTGTTTTCTTCTATGAAATTAATCATCCATTATGATTACACCACCCTGCTGTATATTCCGTTTATAAAGAATCCGGTATTGGATTTTTCATACTTTTATATTCCTTTTTCCATTCTCCTGCTCCTTGCTACCTCGAATGCGGTTAATCTTACCGACGGTTTGGATGGTTTAGCAACGGGGCTTGTCATTATGGTCGGCATCACTTTTGCAATATTAGCGTACCTTACCGGTAATATAAAATTCGCGGAGTATCTGGGCATACCTTTTATAGCAAATAGCGGAGAACTTACCATCGCGGGTTTAGCTTTGGTAGGCGCATGTGTGGGATTTTTATGGTTCAATGCCCATCCGGCGGAAATAATGATGGGAGATACCGGAAGTCTTGCTTTAGGCGGAATGATCGGGGTTTTTGCTCTTATTTTAAAAAAGGAAATTCTTATTATCATAATCGGAGGTGTATTTGTAATTGAAACCCTCTCTGTAATTATTCAGATAGTATACTATAAATTTACCAAGAAAAGGGTATTTCTCATGGCGCCCCTTCATCATCATTTTGAACTGAAGGGATGGAAAGAGTCTAAAGTAGTAACCCGTCTTTGGATTTTGGGCGGTTTGTTCGCGCTCTTGGGTCTTTCTACCTTGAAAATACAATAGAAGAATGAGGCAGTGTTAGTGGAAAAGGTTTCCAGAGGACAAGTAGATTATTTTTTACTCGTGATAATCATTCTTTTATTTGGAGTAGGAATGGCTATTCTGTTTTCCGCCTCGTATAACCACGCTGAAAAACTGGGGAAAAATCCGCATTATTTTTTCAACAAACAGGTTGTCTGGCTGCTCTTGGGAGGATTTATCGCATATGGTATATCGCGAGCTCCCTTGACGCTTATCAGAAAATGCATACCTTTTGTGTTGATCAGTGCTTTTTTAATCTCTCTTCTGCCTTTTGTCACGGGCCTCGGAAAAGATATTAATGGCGCACGACGCTGGATATTCTTTTTTGATTATTCCTTTCAACCCTCAGAGTATGTAAAACTGGCGCTCATCCTTTATTTGGCATCTATACTCAATAAGAAAGAGAGCCGGCTGAATGATCCTCTAAATGCTCTGCTTCCGCCATTGCTTATTGTTTCGCTATTTGTTGTCGTGATTTTTTTGCAAAATGATCTTTCCACCGCTGCCTTCATATTTTTTATCGCCATTTCTTTATTTTATATTGCCAAGATTAAACTCATATATTTCTTTTATTTGGCAACTGTGGTACTGCCGATCGGTATAATCATCCTCTTTACAAAAACATACTGGGTAGAAAAGATCATGGCTTTTCTCGATCCCAGTCGCAATCCGGAAGGCGCAGGATATCAAATATTAACATCACGCATAGCGCTTGCCAGCGGGGGATTATGGGGCAAGGGATTAGGCTTGGGTGTTCGAAAGAAGCACCTGCCTGAAGCGAGCTCAGATTTTATCTTCTCTGTGGCCGGAGAGGAGATGGGGTTTATTGGTTTGTTTTTCATTATTGTTCTGTTTATGCTTTTTGCGCTGCGTGGTTTTCTGATCGCATTTAAAAGCAAAGACGGTTTTTCTTTTTTCTTGGCATTTGGCATAACATCATCCATCCTGATTCAGGCGCTGCTTAATATGTTTGTGGTAGCGGGTCTTATGCCCACAACCGGCATACCTCTGCCCTTTTTTTCACATGGCGGTTCATCGATTGTAATCACCCTTATTATGTGTGGATTGCTTATCAATTTATCGCGCACAACAAGCTCTCATGAAGGAGCGCGCTATGGCTGATGTGCTGACCTTTGCTTCCAAGAAAAAACACAAAACTGATAATCTGCTGCGTAAAATATTATGGGGATTTATTATTATTCTCGTTATTTTTTCAATTGCACAGCTTTTTTTCCATTTTTTTATAGCTCCGCGGGTAACAATAAAGAATATAATTATCACAAGTGATATTCCTTTTACGGAACAAGAGATATTGCGTATTGCAGGAATTTCCAGAAAGGAGTATTATTTTCTCATTAATACGCATGAGGTGCAAGAAAGGCTTATGGCGCATCCCCTGGTACGAAACGCTTTTGTTCAAAAGATTTTTCCGGATACCATTTCATTAAAGCTTGAGGGAAGAGTGCCGTTAATGATCGCTTTGGTAGACAGACAGAATAAAACAGTACCCGTAACTATTGACGAAGAGGGAGTCGTATTTCAGATAGCAGATACGGTAAGCAATTGGAATCTTCCCGTGCTGTCCGGGCTGCAGTTCGATTCATTAGATTTCGGGATAAAACTGCCGCGCGATATTATTCCTTTTTTAAAAGATTTTAAAAATATAAGTGAACAGCATCCTGGCCTTGCAAGTCTCATTTCGGAGATAAAAATAGTAAAAGAAGAAACAGGGGATTTTGAATATATTATTTATCCGCTTAACTTTCCTAAAGGTGTATGTGTGGGAAGAAAAATAGACGCGAGTATTCTTAAATATATTTTGCTTGCCTTGAAAATTTTGCAGCAAGAAGGTATTTTGCATCTGGTTAAGGATTTGGATTTTAGAACTGGCGAGCTTGTGTACAAAATGAAGGAGGATGAAGCTATTGCCTCAAGATGATATTATCGTAGGATTGGATATTGGAACGACTAAGGTAAGTGCTGTTATCGGCCAATATAATGAAAATAATATTCTCGAAGTAACCGGTGTGGGCTCTTCTCCTACCCGCGGCCTTAGACGAGGCATTATTATAAATATCGAATCAACTGTAAAATCTGTTATTCAAGCCGTGGAAGCGGCTGAAATGATGTCGGGCCGCGAAGTTGACGAGGTCTGTACGGGTATTTCAGGCGCTCATATCGAAGGTATTAATTCACGCGGAGTGGTAGCCGTAACCGGTAAAGGCCGGGAAATAATCAGAGAGGATGTGGATCGGGTCATCGATGCGGCTAAAGCAATTGTGGTTCCCATGGACAGGGTAATACTTCATGTGATTCCGCAGGAGTTCGTCGTGGATGATCAGGGCGGAATAAAAAATCCCGTCGGCATGATAGGTGTACGCCTTGAATCCGAGGTACATATTGTAACGGGTTCGCTTTCTGCGGCCCAGAACATCATGAAAAGTGTAAACCGTGCCGGTTTCAAAGTAAATGAGCTTATTCTGGAATCTCTCGCTGCTTCAAAAGCAGCATTATCCCAAGATGAAAAAGAGCTGGGTGTGCTGCTGATAGATTTGGGAGGCGGTACTACCAATATCCTGGTACACATCGAGGGTTCTCCGTATCACAGCTCAATCCTTTCTATTGGCGGTGATCAGGTTACCAGTGATCTCTCAATAATGCTTAAAACACCGCTGGATTCGGCTGAGAAAATAAAAAAGGATGCGGGTTGTTGTTATTTGGATTTGGTAGCTGATGACGAGGAAGTGCAAATACCACGTGTGGGTGGGAGGCCTCCTGAGCGAATATCACGCAGGCGGATAGCCCAGATTATTCAGCCGCGGATGGAAGAGATATTTCGCTTAACCAAGGAACAGATAGAGAATAAGGGATATTTAAACAGATTGGGCGGAGGTGTTGTTGTTGTGGGGGGCGGAGCCCTCTTGCCTGGCATTGTGGAACTGGCCACCGAAACCTTCGGTCTGCCTGTACGCATCGGGTATCCCATGAAACTGGGCGGTCTGGTTGAAGAGTATTCAAGTCCGGAGTTTGCCACTGCGGTAGGGCTTTTGCTTTTCGGATCTCGAAGAGAAGAAACTGTGGGTATAGATATCCAGCGCAAAGATCGATCTCAAGGGTTGTTTACCAGGTTGAAAGAGTGGTTTCAAGAATTTTTTTAAGATTTATAAAATTTTGATATAAACAACATATTTCGGGAGGGGAGTATGACAATCGAAATGCTTGATGATGAATTATCAAGCCCTACAATTATAAAAGTAATTGGCGTGGGCGGTGGGGGAAATAATGCATTAAACCGCATGATTTCAGCAGGACTGAACCATGTACAGTTTATTGCCGTAAATACGGATGTTCAGGCACTGCAGACTTCAAAGGCGGAAATTAAAATACCGATAGGTTCTAAACTCACGGGCGGACTCGGCGCCGGCGGTATTCCGGAAATCGGTGAAAAAGCCGCATTGGAAAATCAAGAAGAAATAAAACAGGCCTTAAAAGGCTCGGACATGCTGTTTATCACGGCAGGCATGGGCGGAGGTACGGGTACCGGTGCGGCACCGATTATGGCACATATTGCCAGAGAACTCAATATCTTAACGGTAGCTGTTGTAACAAAACCGTTTGATTTTGAAGGCCGTAAAAAAATGGTGCTTGCCGAACAAGGTCTCAAGCGTCTGCGGGAAGCCGTAGATACACTTATTGTAATTCCAAACCAGTATCTGCTCAAAATCGTTGAAAAACGTACACCGATTAAAGAAGCCTTTTTTATGGCAGACGATGTACTGCGTCAGGGTGTACAGGGTATTTCCGATCTCATCACCGTTCCGGGAGAGATAAATATTGATTTTGCCGATGTAAAAACCATAATGAATGGCCGCGGCGATGCCATGATGGGTGTTGGTGTCGGGCATGGTGATAATCGTGCTGTGGATGCAGCCACACAGGCTATCAATAACCCTCTGCTGGAAGACTCGAGTATTGAAGGAGCCAAGGGTGTGCTGGTTAATGTAAGCGGCGGAGAAGATCTTTCGCTCACCGAGTATGAGGAGATCGTAAAGATAATCACTGCCAATGCGGATGAGGATGCACTCATTATAGCCGGGAATGCAGTGGATAACTCGTTAAGCGATCAGATTAAGGTTACGGTAATTGCTACGGGATTTAACAAAAGTATTCCTCACCTGAAAAAAGAGGTCATACCGGAAAATGAATCCGAGATAATTTCTTATAATGAGTGGATTGCTATGAGTAAAGGCATAAGCAATAAATCCCAAAATGATTATCTGTTAGGCAGGAATTCCAAAGAGACCGAACTGTGGGTGCCTACGATCTTACGAAATAAAAGAGCAATGGGGCAAAATGAGTAATGAAAGCTCTAACTGAAAAAATATTACAGCAGTTCGAAGAGTACATGCATGTGGAGATGAGATTAGCCGCGCGCAGTATAAGTACCTATCTTACGGAATGCCGTATGTTTTTAGCGTACATTAACAAGATGAATAAAGTACTAAGTGATACAACTGCTGTAGATATTATAGAATACTTAGTTGCTCGTCAGATTGACGGTCTCGATCAACGGACAATATCTAAGATATTGAGCAGCCTGAGGGCTTTTTATAAATATTGTATGTTAGAAGAACTTCACAAGACAAATCCTGCCATACTCGTGGAAACGCCGCGCATTCCTAAAAAATTACCCGCTGTGTTTTCTAAAGAAGAGGTTGATAGATTCTTGGCTGCTATTGACGACACTACCCCTTTAGGCTTGAGGGATCGTGCTTTGTTTGAATTAATCTATTCCTGTGGTTTGCGTGTTTCTGAGGCTGTGAATTTGAAGATTGAAGAACTATATTTAAAAGAAGGCATTATAAAAGTATTGGGCAAAGGCGGGAAAGAACGCCTGGTGCCGATTGGTGAACACGCGACATATTGGCTTATCCAATATTTAAGCAGAGCCCGGTCTAAAATAGCCGGAAACAAAATAAGGCAGAACTTTGTTTTCTTAAATAGATGGGGCAAAAAGCTGTCGAGAAAAGGCATGTGGAAGCGCTTTAAGGAGATCGCAGATCTCTCAGGAATTGAAGGTAAAATACATACGCTCCGGCATTCTTTTGCCACTCATATGCTTAAAGGGGGAGCGGATTTGCGCTCGGTTCAGGAGCTTTTAGGCCATGCCGATATCGGTACAACTCAGATTTATACGCACTTGGAAAAAGAGGATTTACATAACTATCATAAACGCTATCATCCCAGGGGATGATGCTTTAGAATATTATTTGGAGGTTTTAAAGAAAGCAAAATGATGAAAAATCATGGATTGGTTTTATTTTTGTGTTGCCTGCTTGTTGTGGTCGGTATATGTATAGAGAGCTGCAGACCGCGCAGTGAGGAGGAAAATATTTTAGAGACCTTAGCTCAGATGAATGATTTTACTTATAAAGGAAAACCGGTACCGCGGGAGACCATTGAAGAATTAAAAAGTACAATTCTCTTGTTTGAAGAAAAAATTGAAGATGCGGTAAAAGTAACAGGCGAATTAGGGCTGTATTATAAGATGTTGGCAAAAAGATATTTGGAGATCGAAGAGCTGAAAGAAAAGATTGCAGAATTAAAGCAGCGGCAGCAGGAACAGGAGCAGGACACTCCTGAAACGGAGGGGGGGTACCGTAATATATTAATTGTAAAATACGTAAAAGAGAAAATGCTGTATAAAGCTTTGGAAAACTTACATCTGGCCATTGAAATCAATCCGGAAAACCCTATTCTGTTTTATTTGGCCGGAAACTGTGCGGCTCGTGTTGCCAAATCTATGGTGAGCGGGAATCAGCGTATTGAACGGGATCGTAATTTTTCCGAGGCTTATGCCTATTATAAACGGGCGATTGAGCTCGACCCGGGTTATGTTGATGCACTGAAAGGACTGTCGGTCTTATTAATCTTTGAGCTCGGGCGGGCAACAGAAGCTGAAAGTTATATCCAACGTATTTTAGAAAAAGAAAAGCGCAATACCGAAGCCATGGCACTCTTAGCCAGAGTATATTTTGAACAAGACAGGTTCGAGGATGCTAAAGAGCTGTATGAGAATATTGTGGCGGAGAGTTCGGATAAAGAGATGGTGGAGGAAGCGAACAAGAATATTCAATATATAAAGGATATTGTAGGTGAGTTATACTAACGAACTTTTATTTTTAGCCATTAACAGAGTCCCGTTTTTCAAAGCCCGCGATAAATTATTGCTGGCGGAAGTGGTTTCTTCGGTTTCTGAATTTTCAAGATTTTCTAAAGCTGATATCAGCCGCTGTTTAGGTCGGGTAGTACGGGATGGACGGTGGGAACCCCAAGTTTATCTTAAATTCGCAGAATGTGATAGAAAATACTTGACGAAAGCACATATTAAATACACTTTTTACAGTGAAGATAATTATCCGAAGCAGTTGAGAGAGATATACGATCCGCCGCTGGTTCTGTATTATCGGGGTAATGATTTTAAACTAAAGCAGCCGCTTGTGGCTGTAGTGGGAACCAGAAGACCAACCGGTGATGCTCTCATGCGGGCTTATGCCTTAGGTGTGGAAATGAGCGCGTGCCATGTCGGAGTAATTTCAGGGCTGGCAAAAGGAATTGATACTGCGGTACATTCAGGCTGTGTATCTGTTGGCGGATATGGAATCGCCGTAATGGGGAACGGAATTGATATGGTCTATCCTGCGTCGAGTAAAGGTACGGCTCATAAATTGTTAGACAGTGGAGGTACCCTGGTAAGCGAGTATCCTCCCGGAATGAGCCCGTGTAAATACCATTTTCCTGAGCGAAATCGCATAATAAGTGGTTTGGCTCAGGCTGTTGTTGTTGTGCAAGCTCCCAAAAAATCGGGAGCCCTGATAACCGCGGATTTTGCATTGGAACAGGGTAGAGAGCTTTATATTCATAAAGTAGGTCTTAAGGATATATATGGTGAAGGTACGACCATGCTGCATGAGCAGGGAGCGGTTGCCATAGATAGTGCCTACACTGTTATAAAAGAATTAAGGGGTGGAAAGATGATGAACAGTGTGCCTAGTGATAACAGAAAGATAGATAGACATAAAACGGGTGGCAAGCCGGGTCATGAACTCGCGGATCTGCTTGAACTTGAAATCAATAAAAAAGTATCTGTTTATAACGGAGAATACTACTGGAGTGAATAGATGAAAGAGAACAAGAATATTTTATTAATAGTTGAATCACCTGCCAAAGCGCGTACCATAGAGAAGTATCTGGGTAAAGGCTATCAGGTTGAGGCTTCAATGGGACATTTGATTGATCTGCCCAAATCACGGCTTGCAGTAGATGTTAAGCATAATTTTACTCCCGAATATATTACAGTACGCGGAAAAGCCAAGATTCTTAAAAACCTGATCCAGAAGGCCAAGCACACGGAAAAAATACTTCTTGCTTCCGATAATGACCGGGAAGGTGAGGCCATCTCATACCACATCAAAAATGCTATTTTAAAGAAGTATCCACAGCTTGAATTCGAGCGCATAGTGTTTAATGAAATCACACCATCGGCAATTCGTGAGGCAATCGGAACCTCTCGGGATATTGATCAGGACAAGGTTGCTGCCCAGAAAGCCAGACGTATTTTAGACAGGCTTGTCGGATATCATTTATCACCTATCCTTTGGGCAAAAGTTAAAAACGGACTATCTGCGGGAAGGGTGCAATCGGTAGCTTTACGTCTGCTGTGTGAAAGGGAAATAGAGGTTGAGAATTTTATTCCGGAAGAGTATTGGTCTTTACAGGTAAACCTTGAGAAAAAAAGCAAAAAAATTCTGGCACAGCTTGTAGAGTATAAAAAGCTGAAACCGGAGCTCAAGTTGCAAAAAGATGTAGAAGCGATAATCAAAGAGCTTAAAAACATTGAATTTACTGTAAAAGACATAAGACAGGTTGAAAAAGTCATAAAGCCGAAGGCTCCGTTCACCACATCCAAACTACAGCAGGCCGCAGCAACCCGATTAGGATTTACTTCACGAAAAACCATGCGCATAGCGCAGCAGCTCTATGAAGGTATAAATATCGGTAGCGAACATGTGGGATTGATTACGTATATGCGTACCGATTCAACACGGATTGCAGGCAGTGCCCTTGGGCAGGTGCGTGATTTTATAAAGCAATATTATGCTCTGGAGCTGCCTCCGAAAGCGCTTTTTTATAGTGTAGCCAAAGGTGCAGAGGATGCTCATGAAGCTATCAGGCCTACTTATGTTGATAAGACCCCTGAATCTCTACGCTCAAGTTTAAGCAGCGAACAATTTAAACTGTATGCCATAATATGGGAGCAGTTTGTGGCGTCACAGATGAAACCGGCTAAATCTTCAACCATTTCTGTGGATTTTGAAGCCGGAGCTGCCGTGTTTAGATCCTCAAGTACAAAAATGATAGAGAAGGGTTTTCAAAAGGTTTTAAAGCAATTAGCATCAAAGGAGAAAAAAAACGTACTGCCCAAACTTACTGTGGGTGAGAAGGTGGAATGCACCGGCTTCAAACCGGAACAGCATTTTACTTCGGGGCCTGCGCGCTATACCGATGCTTCAATTATAAAGACACTTGAAGAAAATGGAATCGGGCGCCCCTCTACCTATGCGCCTATTATTTCAGTACTGCAGGATCGCTATTACATAGTAAGAAAGAATAAGCAGCTTGTTCCCACCACTCTGGGGAGAATTATCAATGACATTTTAATCAAATCCTTTCCTGACATTCTCAATGTGAATTTTACGGCAGAAATGGAGAGCAAGCTGGATAAAATAGAGGAGCATAGCCAGGAGTGGATAGCGATGCTCAAAGAGTTTTATCCGCCTTTTAAAATACAAGTTGATCATGTCATGGAGACATTGGAATCACTAAAGGGTGTACTGGATGAGGAAACCGATTACACTTGCGAAAAGTGCGGTAGGAAAATGATTAAAAAGCTGGGAAGATTCGGTTTTTTCCTTGCCTGCGGCGGTTTTCCCGAATGCAGAAACACAAAATCCGTACCGCTGGCCGATTGCCCTCGCGATAACTGTGATGGAAAAATTATTACACGCCGCAGACAGGGGGGAAGAGGAAGAGAATTTTACGGGTGCACCAATTATCCTGAATGTGATTTTATTTCACACTTTAAACCCATAAATCAGAGCTGTCCTAAGTGCGGCAAGTTTCTTGTTGAAAAAACCGATAAAAAGCGCGGTTCATACAAGTCATGCATTAATCCTCTGTGTAATTATTTGCATACAGCAGATGAATATGAGAATGGGAATAAACAGTCAGCAATTTTAGATGAGGAGTCGCGTAACAGTGCTTAAAAAATATTTCGAGTACTTAAAGAGTGTAAGAAAGCTTTCTTTTAATACGATAAACTCATATAAACGAGATTTGGCACTGTTTATGGATTTCTTAAGTGACAATAAATGCAAAGAGGATGAGCTCAGTATGGGGCAGGTCCGAGCTTTTATTACTCTGCTATCCAAAAAAAATCTTTCATCTCGATCTATTAACAGGACTATTTCTTCAATTAGAAGTTATTATAGATTTATGCAGCGTTATGAATTCTGTAATGCGAATCCGTTTAAAGATATTAAATGCTTAAGGGTGGATAAATGGCTTCCTGT
Source organism: uncultured Spirochaetaceae bacterium (assembly GCA_964514135.1). GTDB lineage: Bacteria > Spirochaetota > Spirochaetia > SZUA-6 > RPPD01 > JAFGGG01. Next base: position 20,248 of record CAZEPL010000008.1, read on the forward strand.
GTTTTTATTCGAAGAAGAGGTTCTTGAATTTTTAAACATACCTACACATGATTTTTTTAGCCTAAGAGATAAGTTGATTTTTGAATTTCTCTATTCAACAGGTTGCCGGGTCTCGGAAGTTGTCAGTTTGGATGTGATGGATATTAACCTGAAAGACCACTGTGTAAGAGTAAGGGGCAAGGGAAATAAGGAGCGTATAGTATATATTGGAAAAATGGCGCATAAAATCCTTATTGAATATATAAAGCGGCGCTCACATCATATACATAAAAATAGCATATCGGGAACTAATGCCCTTTTTATAAATAAAAGGGGTTTTCGCTTAAGTGCCAGAGGAATACGCTATGTGGTGTACAAATATTTAAAACAAAGCGCCTGTCAAAAGAAGGTGAGTCCTCATACCTTCCGGCACACCTTTGCAACTCACCTGCTTAACCGGGGAGCTGATATCAGAGTTGTCCAGGAATTGTTGGGACACGCAAGCCTTTCGACCACGCAAGTGTATACTCATGTTGGTGTCGAGAAGCTGAAATCAATTTATCGCGAGAGTCATCCTCATGCAAAGATGAAAAGTCAAGAAACGCAAGGAGAGAAATAAACATGGAACAGTTTCGTGGTACAACAATCCTCGCCGTACTCAAAGACGGTAAACTGGCGATCGGAGGAGATGGTCAGGTTACCTTAGCAAATACCGTAATGAAGGCCAATGCCCGGAAGGTACGCACCATTTATGAAGGGAAGATTCTGGTAGGCTTCGCTGGAGCCACGGCAGATGCTTTTACACTCTTTGAGCGCTTTGAAGTCAAAGTAAAGGAGTACGCGGGTGATCTTGCCCGTGCGGCCGTAGAGCTGGCCAAAGACTGGAGAACCGACAGGGTATTACGAAGATTGGAAGCTATGCTCTTGGTAGGCGATAACAAGAAAATACTCTTAATCTCAGGCACGGGCGATGTGGTTGAGCCTGAACTAGGAGTGGTTGGAATCGGCTCCGGCGGCAACTATGCCTATGCTGCAGCCTTAGCATATCTTGATTCTGCAAAACTGTCTGCAAAAGAAATTGTTGAAAAATCATTGAAAATCGCAGCTAGAATATGTATTTATACTAATGAAACAATTATGGTGGAGGAATTATAATGCAGATTGATACAGACAAGCTCACACCCAAAGAAATAGTGGCCGCATTAGATAAATATATTATCGGACAGGAAAAAGCAAAGCGGGCCGTGGCTATTGCACTTCGCAATAGATACCGCCGCACTAAACTGCCGGAAGAACTCAAAGACGAAGTGGCTCCTAAAAATATTATTATGATCGGCCCCACAGGTGTGGGAAAAACCGAAATTGCCCGTAGGCTTTCCAAGCTGACCGGTGCGCCGTTTATTAAGGTTGAGGCAACAAAATATACGGAAATAGGTTATGTGGGCCGGGATGTGGAATCAATGGTCAGAGATCTGGTTTCGGTGGCCATATCCATGGTGAAAGCGGAATTTCAAGAAAAGGTGGAAGAAGAAGCGGAAAAGCGGGCTGAAGAAGCTCTGCTGGATTTACTTTTACCGGGGATGAATAAACCTGTAATCAAACCCGGAAAACAGCTTAACGCACCGGCGGAAACCGCTCCTGATCAGGGAATACAGTCCACAACACGCGAAAAATTTAGAGAAAAATTACATAACGGTGAACTTGACGAAAAATTAGTGGAAGTAAACATAACTAAACAGGCTTTTCCCTCGGTAGAGATTTTTTCCGGTACAAGTTTTGAAGAGATGGGCATTAATATAGGTGGAAATCTTTCCAACCTGCTTGGTGGAGGAAAAAAGAAAAAACGGGTTACAGTCAAGCAGGCCAGGGAGATTCTTTTAGCAGAGGAAAGAGATAAGCTCATAGATATGGACAGGGTGTCCGAGATAGCTAAGGAGCGCACGGAACAGATGGGAATTATCTTTATCGATGAGCTGGATAAGATTGCCTCAAGCCATAGTAAAATCGGTGTTGATGTGTCGCGCGAAGGAGTACAGCGCGATATTCTGCCCATTGTTGAGGGATCCCAAGTGAACACACGCTACGGCATCATCGATACTGCGCATATTCTCTTTATCGCGGCAGGCGCTTTCCATATGAGCAAACCCTCGGATCTGATACCCGAACTGCAGGGACGGTTTCCGTTACGGGTGGAATTGAATGCCTTAACGAGCGAAGATTTTATTAAAATACTCACCCAGCCTAAAAATGCGCTTATTAAGCAGTATGTAGAATTATTAAAAACGGAAGATGTCATACTGGAATTTAAAGCTGAAGCAATAGAACGGATTTCGGAGATCGCAACCGAGGTTAATACCAAAACGGAAAATATCGGTGCGCGGAGACTGCACACTATATTGGAAAATTTATTAGAGGAGGTTTCTTTTCACGCACCCGATTTAAAGGGCCAGACAATTAATATTACGAAAAAATATGTAAATGACAAATTGAATGCTATTATCGAGGATCGAGATGTTACCCGGTATATACTGTAAAGGTATTGTTAATTAAGCCTAATTTTTGGAAATAGTGTTCCGACAATTGTAGGTAAGAAGAAAGATTGGTTATGTATTATACTAATGCTTTTGAAAAGAATTTAAGTATTCTCCAAAGAGGTATGGACGTCTCGCTGTTACGCTACAATGTCATCGCCAATAATATTGCCAACTCCGAAACTCCAAACTTCAAGCGGTCGGTGGTGAACTTTGAGGCACAGCTCAAGCGCGCACTTGATGCGGAAAAAATAAAACCGTCGTTTCCCGGCAGGTTGAGATATAAGCGCGGGGTTTCATTCTTTACGGAGAGAAAGTACAGCGATGTAAAACCCAAAGTTGTGTTGGATTATCTGACTACCGCTAAAAATAACGGAAATAACGTTGATATTGACGTAGAGATGATGAATGCGGTTTCCACTCAGCTGCAGTATCAGACTATGCTGCATGCGGTGAATAATGAATTTGTACGTTTAAACCTTGTACTGCGATAGGAGATTTAAGAATAAATGGGTATGTATACAACATTGAATACAGCATCGTCCGGTCTCACAGCTCAGAGATTGCGGCTGGACACGATTGCCGATAATCTGGCTAATATCGATACCACACGCACAACAGAAGGTGGGGCTTACAGACGCAGCAGGGTGGTGTTTAGGCCGCGGGTAACGCAGCCGTATTGGAGAAGTCCGTTCCTGCCCAAATATTTGGAGAATCAAATTGGGAAAGGTGTGCGTGTAGTAAAAATTGAAAAAGATTATATGTCAAAAACACGATGGGTATATGATCCCACTCATCCGGATGCTCTTAAAACCGGACCGCAGCAAGGGTATGTGGAATATCCGAATGTCAATGTGGTCTCAGAGATGGTGGATATGATCTCTGCATCACGGTCGTATGAAGCTAATGTTACAATAATAAATGGGGCTAAAAGTATGTTCCTTAAAGCCCTGGAGATAGGGAGGTAATAGATGCCTGGCTTTTATAACACATTTACATCCGGTCTTTTCAGACACAAAACAGGGCCTGTAGAGGTGCAGCCCAAGTACTTTGAACGGTTGAAGTTTAAAAAAATGAAAGAGCAGCCAAAAGGCCTAGGATTCGGAGAAATGCTGGCCGGTGCTTTAAACGGAGTCAACGACACGCAGATGAACGCTTACAGGCTGACCGAGCAGTTTATGACCGAGCCGGGATCTGTTGATGTACACGATGTAACTCTGGGCACAGCAAAGGCCAATCTGTCGCTTTCTATTACCAAAGCCTTATTTGACAGGGCACTGCGGGCGTATAAAGAAATTATTAATATGCGATAAAAAAAGTGGATGATTGATGCGAAGTTTAGCATCAAATAAATATTACGTTCATTAAAGGGGGGGGAGATGAACGAATGGCTTAAAAAAATCATAGAGCAGATAAAGACGCTTTGGAAAAAGTGGTCAATCAATCAAAAAATAATCATCTTGGCTGTTACGGGTGTGTCTATAGTTGCACTGATATTATTATTTACATTAAGTGCGGCACCGTCACGGCCACCGTTATTCAGAAGTCCGATCACAGATGAAAATCAACTTATACGTATCACAAACCGTTTAGACGAAGAAGGTGTGAACTACACGGTGGAGGATAATATTATCTACATGCGGGATGAAAAAACCGCAATGCGGATGAGGAGCGTACTCATTCGCGAAGATCTGGTACCGGATTATGTGGATCCCTGGGATGTATTCGACACCGACAGCTGGACGATTACCGACTATGTACGTGATAAGAATTTTAAACGTGCCATAGAAGCTAAACTGAGACAACACATAGTAGCTTTAGATGATGTGGATTCGGTAAGCCTGAATCTATTTATACCGGATAAAGAGCTGCTGGAGGAAGACCAGGATCCCATAACATGTTCCGTTATTATCACTCCAAAGCCCGGTTCGGATATCACAACCAACAGAAGAAAGATTGAAGGTATCGAGAAACTCATAATGTTTGCCGTCTCCGGACTGCAAAAGGAAAATATCTTCATAACGGATGAGATCAGCGGAGTACATTTAAACGATTTCGATTCTGATATTGTGAAAGAAGGAGAAAGACTGGAGATTGCCAAAAAAGAATTAAAAATCAAGGCTGATGAAGAAAAAAAGATGAAGGCGGAAATCTACAAAGAATTGAGTAAAATATTTACACCGGATAGAATCCGTATCGTTCGTATAGACATCGATCTCGATATGAGCAAGAAAACTACGGAAACCGAGGAATACTTTCCCATAGAAATGAGGCCGGATAATCCTAAAACACCATGGGATGAGACGGAATATGAGCCATCTATTACCAGAACAAAGGCCACTGAAAACGAATCATTCAAAGGCACAGGCTTTAATCCCGAAGGCCCTCCGGGTACCGAGGGACAGGTGCCGCCTGCTTTTAAGGATCTTTCCAGTCTGCAGGGTACTTACGATCGAAGTGTGGAAGAGTTAGAAAATGCGATTAATTCACGTACAATTAAGATGCAGGATAGGCCGTGGGTTATTAAACGTCTTACACTGGGTGTGGCGGTTGACGGGCGCTGGAAAAAGCTGCGTGATGAAGTGTCGGGTGAACTGCTGTTTAATCCGGACGGCAGCTTGCAGAGAGAATATATAGCTGTATCCGACGAAGAAATAGCCACTGCTACAAAAATTATCGAAGGCGCCGTGGGTTATAAACGAGAGCGCGGTGATATTGTAACCGTAGAGCATATGCAATTTGACAAGACAGCCATGTTTTTGGTTGAAGATGAACAGTATCGCGGTCAGAGGGCATTGCAGAGAGTTGTTTTTTGGATCATAATAGGTATAGGGCTTATCTTTGTAGCGATAATTGCCTTTAGAATACTTTCGAGGTATCTTGAAAGAAGAAGGCGTTTAAAAGAAGAAGAGCTCGCACGTCAGCACCAGGCTATGCGTGAGGCAGCCTTACGCAGCGCCGAGGAGAAGGGTGTTGAAGTTGAGCTCTCGGTGGAAGAGCGGGCACGTCTGGAGATGCAGGAGAATGCCATTAATATGGCACGCGAGCATCCGGAGGATGTTGCTCAGCTTATAAGATCATGGTTATTGGAGGAATAGAACCATGGCAAAAAAAGCAACAAGCACAACAGCACAGGCAACCAGTGTAGTCCATACACCGACGCGTAAACATACAACTACGCACGGTACACATAAGAAACAGCTGACCGGCAGACAAAAAGCCGCTATTTTTCTTGTCACATTAGGTTCGGAAATATCGGCCGAAATATTTAAACACCTGCGGGAAGATGAAATAGAACAACTTACATTTGAAATTGCACGTTTGGAAAGTATTGAGCCGGAAGATAGGGATAAGGTTCTTATGGAGTTCCAAGAGCTGATGATGGCTCAGGATTTTATAACTACCGGTGGTATAGATTACGCGCGTGAGCTTCTGGAAAAAGCATTGGGAACACAGAAGGCTGTCGATATTATTAACCGTCTTACCAGCTCACTGCAGGTACGGCCGTTTGATTTTATTAGAAGAACGGATCCTGCACACCTGTTAAACTTTATTCAACAGGAGCACCCGCAGACGATTGCTTTGATTCTGGCCTATTTAGAACCGCAGAAAGCAAGTGTTATTTTAGGGAGCTTGCCGCATGAAATCCAATCCGATGTTGCCAAACGAATTGCAACCATGGATAGAACATCACCGGAGGTACTGCGTGAGGTAGAACGTGTTCTTGAGAAAAAATTATCTACCCTATCATCCGAAGACTATACCGCAGCCGGTGGTGTGGAAAGTATCGTTGAGATCTTAAACCTGGTAGACAGGTCTACTGAAAAAACTATTATTGAGTCGTTGGAAGAAGACGATCCTGAATTAGCCGAAGAAATCAAAAAGAGAATGTTTGTATTCGAAGATATTGTACTGCTTGATGACAGGGCGATTCAAAAGGTTCTTCGTGAAGTTGATACGACCGAACTGGCCAAGGCACTTAAAGCCGTTGATTCGGAAGTGCAGGATAAAATATTCAGAAACATGTCACGCAGAGCTTCTACGCTGCTCAAAGAAGATATGGAATACATGGGGCCGATTCGTTTAAAAGATGTGGAAGAATCTCAGCAGAAAATTGTTGCCATTATTCGAAAACTGGAAGAGCAAGGTGAAATTGTAGTTGCACGAGCGGGTGAGGACGAACTGGTTGTATAATAATGAACAAGTAATTTAGTAAAAGGAGACAACTTTGGCAAAGAATGTTTTTCGTCCGACAGAAGTAGTTAACGTAAATAAAAAAGTATTCATCGAACCTCCCAAAGTGATAGAAAAAGAAGAGCCCAAAGTAGTTGAAAGAACAGTAGAAGAATATACCGGCCCTTCTTTGACCGACTTAAGACAGGAAGCGGAAGAGTTTAAGGAGCGCTGGGAAGATGAACGGTCTCAGAAAATCAAAGATGCCGAAGCCGAAGCGGAACGCATTATAAAAGAAGCGGAAGCTGTGGCTTTCGAAGAGGTTAAGAAAAAGAACAATCAAGCGCAAAAGATTAAACAGGAAGCCGAAGCAGAAGCAAAGCAGACAGTTGAGAATGCCAAAAAAGAAGCTCTCGAGCTTGAAGGCGAGGTAAAGCAGCGGGTTGAACGGATAGAAAATCAGGCATATGAAAAGGGATACCGCGACGGACATGAGCAGGGTTTTAATGCGGGCAAGGATGAAGTGCAGCGACTTATCGACAGGCTGCATGTGATTATGACCAAAGCAATAGACAAGCGTAATGAAATAATAGAAGAATCGGAAACTCAAATAATAAATTTGGTATTACTTATCGCCAAAAAGGTTATAAAAGTGATTTCAGAGAATCAAAAGAATGTTGTGATTAATAATGTTATTCAGGCGCTCCGGAAGTTAAAGAGCCGCGGTGATGTGGTAATCCGTGTTAATTTAAGTGATTTGGATCTTACCACCGAACATATTAAGGATTTTATGAGTATGGTGGAAAATCTAAAATCCATTACTGTTTTGGAAGATTCTTCAGTTGATAAAGGCGGATGTATCATCGAAACGGATTTCGGACAGATAGATGCACGTATTTCAAGTCAGCTGCATGAAATAGAAGAAAATATCATAGAGCTCATGCCCATACGTGCCAAAGGTGAACAGTAACAAATATTTAAACTTTAAGCGGAGGGGAACAAGCATTGAATATTTTTGACAAGTATACTTCTGTTCTGGAAAAAATAGATCCCATAAAATGTACGGGTGTTGTTGAGCGTATCCGCGGTTTGCTTATCGAGAGCAATGGCCCTCAGGCTGTTGTAGGTGAGTTGTGCCAGATCTTCATTCCCAAGGGGAGCGGTGTGGTATGGGCAGAGGTAGTGGGATTAAACGGAAAAATCGTACAACTTATGCCCTATGATGAGATGGAAGGTATCGAGGTAGGTTGTATTGTAATCGCTATGGGTCAAAATTTAACAGTCCCTGTTTCACAGAAGTTACTGGGCAGGGTGCTGGACGCCATGGGCAAACCCCTAGACGGTAAAGGCGATATCGGTTCAGCAGAGTGGTATTCGATCTTTAATACGCCGCCCCACGTGCTTAATCGCAAGAGAATATCCCAGGCCGTAGCTACGGGCGTCAGATCCATTGACGGACTGCTGACTGTGGGAAAAGGACAACGTTTGGGTATTTTTTCCGGCAGCGGTATCGGCAAATCAACCATGCTCGGCATGATCGCGCGCAATACATCTGCTGATATAAATGTAATAGCACTTATCGGAGAAAGAGGACGCGAGGTCAGAGAATTCATTGAGAACGATTTGGGTGAAGAAGGTTTAAAGCGTTCGGTAATTATAGTGGCCTCTTCCAATAAACCCCCGCTTTCAAGGATTAGGGGTGCTTTCGTGGCAACTGCAATCGCCGAATACTTCCGCGACAGCCATAAAGATGTCATGTTGATGTTTGACTCAGTGACCAGATTTGCCAGAGCTCAGAGGGAGATCGGGCTGGCTGTAGGAGAACCTCCGGCTAACCGGGGATTTACGCCGTCCGTTTTTTCCATGCTGCCCAAGCTTTTGGAAAGATGCGGTACATCGGAGAACGGTACCATTACGGGATTTTATACTATCCTGGTCGAAGGCGATGATATGGATGAACCGGTATCGGATGCGGTACGGGGCATTTTGGACGGCCATCTAGTACTTGCGAGAAAGCTTGCTCAAAAGAATCATTATCCGGCGGTTGACGTTCTGCAGTCTATCTCGCGCTTAAGTGTTTATGTAACAACACCTGCAGTGCAGAAAGCAGTGGGCTATATAAAACACATGCTTGCTGTTTTTTATGAAGCGGAAGATTTAATCAATGTCGGTGCCTATGCTGCGGGATCCAATCCCGAGATTGATGAGGCAATTGAAAAAATGCCGGAGATTAATAAATTTTTAAGACAAGACATATTTGAAAAGTCGACATTAAAAGAAACGTTTACAGAGATCGGGAAGATAGCGGGTGTGGAATTATGAGGCGTTTTCAGTTTAGGCTGGAAAAGCTTTTAAAGATCAGACAGTACAGAGAGCGGGAGTGGGAGCTTAAACTGGCGGATATTACAGGACAGTGTATTGTGCTTGAAAAGAGAATATTAACAAGCAAAGATAATATTTCTCATACCTTAGACGAACGTTCTGCCTTTAGCGGTAGTATTGATATTTACGGTCTTATTGCCAATGAAATGTATATAGCACGCATGAAGCAGGATATTATAAATTCCGGAATAGAGCTTGAGCAAAAGAAAAGAAAGAGAGAACAGGTTAAACAAAAGTTCCTTGAAGTATCAAAACAAAAGAAAATCTTGGAAAAGCTGAAACAAAGGAAAGAAGAAGAATATTACAAAGAAGCAAAAAGGGAAGAGTTTAAAAATGTCGATGAAATTAATGCGGGAGATTTAATCCGTAAACATGTTACTTAAAAGCTAGGAGGAATGAATATGGCTGAATATAGTACCATACCGATTGGACTGAGAATATTCGTTCTTATTTTGATTGTAATCCTTTTAATCATTTTAGGATTTTTTATTTTAAACAGTTTGGGGATTGTTGATGCGCGTTTATTATTGGCGCCCATTAACAGTCTGTTTAATATCGGGCCGGAAACAAAAATAGATGTGGATGATCCCATGCTTTTAACAAAACAAAGGCTGGCTAAAGACTATGAAGCCGTTGATCTTTTACAGCAGGAAGTGGCAAAACTGCAGCTGGAGGTTGATACCAAGAGCGGTGAGATAAACCAACAAATGGAGGAGCTTACAGAGCGTGAAAAACAGTTAGAAGAACGAGAAAAATTGATTAAGCAACAAACCAAAGAGGGCGATGATAGAAGGATACGGCTGGAACAGATGTCAAAGCAGTTTTCTGAGATGCCTCCAAAAAAAGCTGTTGAGATAATGAGCACTATGAACGTGCAGGAAGTGATTGACATTCTTAAGGTTACCGAAGAACTGGCAGCCAAAGAAGGGGAAGCTTCTATTGTACCCTTCTGGTTAAGCGAGATGGATAAAGAAAAAGCAGCCGAGATTCAGGAAAAGTGGAGGTAAAAACCTTCAAGGGAGGTTGCCTTTGGCAATGACAAACACATCTATGGTAAATATGCTGTTTAGTAAACAGGATAAAAATATCACGGAATTACTAAGCAGCAGTCCTGGTGATAAGCTTTATGACAATAAATCTCTGAAGAATAAAGAAGCTCCGAAAGTCGATGGTAATAAAGAGCCGAACAAAGATAAGCCGGTGTCGTTTAAAACGGTTTTGGAGAATGAGGTTAAAAAGCAGACCGGAGATAAAAAACAAAAAGACAACAATTCGATTGAAGATCTGAAAAAAAGAAAAGACATAAAACCTTTCTATATTATACCCAAAGATAAAAAGAAAACGGAATCTCTCTTAATCAAAGCGGATAAAAAAGTAGCGGAAGAACTTTTAAAGAAATTAGGTGAAGGAAAATCAATTAAGCATGAGCTGAATCACCTCGCCGTGAATCCTGAACTTTCCCCAATGCTCAAAAACAACAATACTGGTAAAAAGGGTGCGGAACTGTTAGCTAAGCAGCTCTTAAAAACAATTAAGACAGAGAACAAAAAGGAAAACAAACTTTCTGCAAACCCCCGACTTGTTGTAGTTGATTTGAGGGAGAAGGCTCCTCTTAAAAAGCATACATATAATGCAAAAAACAATAAGCTTAATAAGATCGGGTATGATCCCAAAGCGGATAAGAACGCAAACACGAAATATAACGAAAATGTTTTAGATAAAGAAGAAATAAAATTATTTACCAAGAATACCAATACCCAGGAGAGTATTGCCGAGCTTAAAACGGATGTTCAAAACAAACACATTCCCGTAAAACAACCCAATCCGCAGTTTTCGCAATTGCAGAAAAACCTAAGCTCGGAGCTGGTAAAGCACACAAGGCTCATCATTAAGGACGGCGGTAACGGTGAGATACGCTTGGTGCTTAAACCAAAAACGTTGGGCAGTGTGAGAGTTCGGGTAAATATTCAAGATAACAATATAGCAGGCAAAATATTTGTCGACAATAATATTGTGAAGGAACTAGTGCAGAGCAGTCTTTCCAATCTCTATAATGCGTTCAAGGAGGACGGTTTTAATCAGGCCATGATTAATGTATTTGTGGGCAGTGAAAAGAACCAGGAGCAAGCTGAGACGGAAGATTTTGAGACTAAGCTCGCTCACGATAAATCAAGTGATTTCCGGAGTAATGACGAAGTTATTTCAGAAGAGCTTGTATCCGTAGATTCCTTGGTGAATATAGTAGTTTAAAGGAGAAAAAAATGAGTGTTGAGGGTTTAAATAATTCTTTGTTATCTGAAAAAGATTTGGCAGTAACAAAACGTCTTGCCGATTCGCTGAATAAAAACGTAAATAACGGCAAAGGCTTTAAACAGATTATGGGTCAGGAAGAGTTTTTGCGCTTACTTACCGAAGAGTTTAAAAATCAGGATCCCACACAGCCCATCAAGGATCGGGATTTTATCGCTCAGATGGCACAGATTTCGCAGCTGGATCAAGTAACGAAAATGACCAAACAGATAACTGCTATGAACCAATCACTCAATAATGTATCTTTATTGATTCAAAAAAATAATGCGCTTTCCCTGTTAGGGAAAGTTGTAGATATAGTAGAGGGAGGGAAGATCATAAGTGGTACGGTAGAGGAAATAATAGGAGGGGATTTCCCTCAACTGCTTGTGAACGGAAAATACTATGACTATCAAAATGTGAGCAAGTTGCGAAATAAATAGGGGGAAAAGACTATGATGCGATCACTCTACTCCGGTGTAGCCGGACTACAAAACCATCAGATCAGGATGGATGTCATTGGAAACAACGTAGCCAATGTCAATACCACGGGCTTTAAAAAAGGACGTGTAACCTTTCAGGACATGATTTCACAGATGATATCGGGAGCGGCAAAACCTACGAATGAGGTTGGCGGTGTTAATCCCAAGCAGGTGGGTTTAGGAATGCTTATATCCGCGATCGATACCATTCACACTCAGGGAAGTCTGCAGACCACAGGAAAGAAAACGGACGTCTCAATTAGCGGTGAAGGATTATTCATTATACAGGACGGCGAACGCCGCTTTTTTACCCGTGCGGGCGCGTTTTCTCTGGATGAGAACGGTACTCTGGTAAATCCGTCCAACGGCATGCGTGTGCAGGGCTGGCTGGCTGAAAACATAGCTGGCGAAAACGTTATTAACACTTCCGGTGATTTAAACGATATAGTCATTCCCGTGTACAGCAAGGATCTTCCCCTCGCTACGGACAATATTGTCTATAGGTGTAACCTGGATCAGCGGGCGCTACCTATAGCAGAAGGTGCAAGCCCTAAAGAAATATTAGAGAATACACATACCGCAACCATCGAGATTTTTGACTCTTTGGGCAATACTCATGAAATGAGGCTCAATTTCAGGAAGAACCCTGACCTTAACAACAGCTGGATAGTCGCTGTAACAGTTGATGGTATCGATGCCAATGCCAATCTGGGAGTGGAAGCCGGTGGGGCAAATACCTTTACCATTAATTTTGACAATAACGGTAATATTATCTCAGTGCTTGATACTGATGGAGATACCGTAGGTGGTACTGAGGCTACAAATCTATTAGAAATATTAATTACCTACGATGTGCCGGGAACAGAACCGGCTGAAACCCAGGATTTCAGGTTGAATTTAGGTAATGCTAATATGGCAAATGGAGTAACCCAGGCAGCGGACTTCTTTACCACCAAGGCCATCAAGCAGGATGGACACGGTCTGGGCTATTTGGAAGATTTCAAAATTGATCAAAACGGAGTGATCACAGGTGTGTACTCAAACGGAGTAGACCGCGCTCTTGGTCAGATTGCCCTGGCTACTTTTACCAATCCGGGAGGACTTGAGAAAGCCGGAGAAAACAACTACATTATTTCCAATAACTCAGGTCTGGCCCTCATCAGTCCTTCGGGAACCGAAGGAAAGGGCAGAATACTTTCCGGCACACTGGAAATGAGTAATGTGGATCTGGCCGAACAGTTTGTAGATATGATTGTAACCCAAAGAGGTTTCCAGGCCAACTCACGCTCGATCACAACATCGGATCAAATGCTGCAGGAGATCTTAACATTAAAACGATAAGGATATATAATCGTGTAGCATGATAGAAGTAACAAAGCTTGACGGAAAGATTTATTATTTAAATCCGCATCATATAGAATATATTGAGTGTAATCCGGATACGACATTGGTTATGCTTTCAGGAAGACGACTGGTGGTTAAAGATGACTACCAGTCTATTTTTAAGCGGATAATCGAGTATAGAAGACTTATCGGCGCCTTTAAAAACGAGGAGTAAGTGGTATGGATCTTGGAACAATATTAGGTGTAATTGCAGGTATCTTATTGGTTGCGTTCGGTATACTGGTTATGGGGGCCTCGCTTACCACATACATCGATCCGGCATCGGTTCTCATTACTTTCGGAGGATCATTGGCAGCTATTATGATATCTAATCCGCTGTCAAGGACGTTGGGAATATTCAGATACGTACGCCAGACCTTGAGCATACCAAGCTGGGAAGAAGAACGCATTATCTCCCGCCTGGTCGCTTTTTCGGAAAAAGCACGAAGAGACGGCCTGCTTGCTTTGGAAGATGATCTGGATGAGGTTGAAGATGAATTCTTACGCAAAGGCATTCAGCTGGTTGTTGACGGAACGGACCCGGAGATAATTAAAAATGTTTTGTATAACGAGCTGAGTAAAATACAGGAACGTCACGGAATCGGGATAAAAGTATTTGAAGATTGGGGTAAACTGGCGCCTGCATTCGGAATGATCGGAACACTTATCGGTCTTATCTCCATTATGGGAAATATTGAAGATAAATCCGCTATCGGTCCCGGTATGGCCACGGCACTGCTTACCACATTATACGGAGCCTTGTTTGCCAACTTGATTCTTATTCCTATTGCTAATAAATTAGAAGATAGGGATATCGCAGAGAGCCTGATAAAAGAGATTATGATCGAAGGTATACTTTCCATTCAGCAGGGTGATAATCCGAGAATTCTTGAAGAAAAGCTCATCGCTTTTCTTCCTCCGGCTCGAAGAGAAGCTATTAAACAGGAATCAGGAAGGGATTAGGAGAAACAAACATGCCGTTTAAAAGAAAGAAAAAAGCAAAAGGAGAGGGTTCACCGTATTGGATGATTACCTATGGCGATATGACAACGCTTTTACTGGTTTTTTTCGTGGTTATGTTTACCACAGCCGAGATTGACGGAAGCGAACTGCGTATGATTTTAGCTGCATTTCAAGGATTGGGCGTGATGAGGGGAGGTAATACCCTTCAGGTCGGTAAACTGGCGGAACTCGGCAATAACATCATGACTCTGCCCTCGGTAGAAAGAGGAAGAGCACTGGATAAGGCACGTAAATTAGCCAAATCCATCTTCGAACCGGAGATATCGGTTCGTAAAGTAAGGTTGAAAGAAGACGAACGAGGGTTAATAATTTCACTCTCTGCAGAGCTGTTTTTTGATCCGGCGAGTGCGGTGCTGAAAATTGAAGAAGCCAGGCCCATACTTTATAAGGTAAGGGATCTCCTGCTTTCCGAAGATGTTCGTGATAAAAAAGTAAGAATAGAGGGACATACGGATGATATAAAAATGGCTCCCGATTCCGAGTTCACTACTAATTGGGATCTTTCCGCAGCACGCAGTCTCGAGGTACTGAAGTATTTAATAGAATACGGAGTGAACGAACAAAATATGCAGGTGGCGGGTTATGCCGATACGGTCCCGGTTTCGAATAACAGTACGGAAGAGGGCAGAGCGGATAATCGAAGGGTGGATATTGTAATATTAACAGAGGGCCATTTATAGAACGGCAGTTTAAAAATAAATTATTAAGTATTGAGCTTTTTGCAAAAATGTTATTTTTGCAAAAAGCTCCTAATATTATATGAAGATAGAGAGGTGAGAAAATGGCTGATGAAGATCGTTTTTTAGACAGCGAAGCCGATCAAGCGACCGAAGAGGTTGAAGTTGGCCGGAAAGTTGGTTTTGTTCCCGCTCTGGTATTAAAGGCCTTAAAATGGGCAGCTATCGGAATTATCGTGGTATTACTCGTCATTATTGTGGCCTATTTAACAGTAGAAATTGCCATGCAGGGCAGGGTGCCGGCACAGGATTTACCTCCTGTATCCCAGCAGATCGCCGCATCAACTGAGATCTATCAGATCTATAAGAATCTAAAACCGTTAAGAGGACAGACATCGGATAATCCGCCATATATTTATACGGCGGAAATACATATCGCTTATGAAAAAGGTAATAATGCCATGACTACAGAGATTAATGAAAGAGATTCGCAAATACATAATCTTATTTTGAAAATATTGGGCAGCAAAAAATCGAGTGAGCTTAATACCAATGATTTTAGTTTACTGGAAAGGGATATTACCTATAGTCTGAATCAAATTATGCGAAGCGGGAAAATAAAGGCTATATTTATTCAGGAGATGCAGACTTTTCCACAGTAAGAGTAATGATAAACACTTTGCTTAAAATAAAAAAAGTTGTATAATGGAATAAGAGGATGTAGATGACTGAAGTTCTCTCTCAAGATGAAATAGATCAACTGCTTTCGGCCATATCATCAGGAGAAGTGGAAACCCCTGACACACAGGCCATGCCTGCTCAGCGCAATATCAAAATCTATGATTTTAAAAGACCGGATAAATTCTCCAAAGATCAAATACGAACCGTCTCCATTATGCATGAGACCTTCGCCAGACTTACCACCACATCGCTTTCGGCACAACTAAGAAGTCTGGTGCATGTGCATGTCGCCTCTGTAGATCAGCTTACCTACGAGGAGTTTATACGATCTATTCCCAATCCCACTACTCTGGCTGTGATTAATATGGATCCGCTTAAAGGCTCGGCCATACTTGAAATCGATCCTTCGGTTACATTTTCCATAATTGACAGACTTTTTGGGGGACAGGGCGAAGAAACAAAACTATCGAGAGATCTTACTGATATCGAGCAATCGGTCATGGAAGGAATAATTGTGCGGATATTGGGCAATATGCGTGAAGCCTGGAGCACGGTTATTGATTTAAGGCCCCGCTTAGGACAGATTGAAACAAATCCACAATTCGCACAGATTGTACCTCCTACCGAAATGGTGGTACTTGTGACACTTGAGACGAAAGTCGGGGATGTAGACGGGCTTATGAATTTTTGCATTCCGTACCTGACTATCGAACCGATTATCTCGAAATTATCCGCGCAATACTGGTATTCTTCTGTACGGCGAGGGACTACAACCGAGAACCTGAATATTTTGAGAGAACGTCTGGAAACGGTGAGCGTGAATATAGTGGCGGAGATAGGCAGCATGATGCTCAAAGTAAAAGATGTGTTGGCTTTAAAAAAAGGGGATGTGATACGGCTGCCCAATGTGAGAATAAACGATCCTATGGGTTTGAAAATAGGAGATAGAAAGAAATTTTTATGCAGACCGGGAATAGTTGGTAATAAAACGGCGATTCAAGTTATAAAGAAGCTTGAAGAAACAAAACCCGAAGAGTTTGAAGAACTTAAAGTAGAAGGGGAGGAGTAAGTATGAGTGAAGGCTATCTTTCGCAAGATGAAATAGATGCTCTGTTGCAGGGTACGGAAGAAATAACCGACGCAAAAGACTTAAGCAGCGGCGGTCCGCTTGCAGCAAATGAAAAAAATGTGTTTAAATCAATAATTCAAAGTACGATTGAATCGCAAAGCTCAAACATATCTATGGTTACCGGTAAATCGGTTATAATCGGGGCACCGAGTATAGAAGTAAAATCAAAACAACAATTGCTCGCCGAACTGATGAATGAAGTCGTGGAAGTGAAGATTGATTTTACAGACGGAATTGTGGGCGAGCATTCATATCTGCTTGTACCGGATTTCGCAACAAAACTGGCGGGTTATATCATGGGACAGTCGGGAGTCGAGCTCAACGAAGCCGCACTGTCAGGTGTGGCTGAAGCGATTTCCAATATTGTAGGCGCAATTGCCACAACTTTGGGCAATCAGATAAATCAAACAGTAATGATATCAAGTGCACAGTGTGCTAAGGTAAAAAAAGAGAAAATAAAATTTCCGCCTGGTGATAATTTAATAAAAGTAGAATATCCAATTTCGATTGAGGGAGAAAAACCTGCAACTCTTATTGAGTTGTTTGCATTGTCCTCGGTCAAAGAAGTCGTAGCACGATCGACCGGTAACGGGATGGCGACAGGTCAGCCAGTCGCTGCGGGCAGTAAAAAGGGTGGAAAAGGAGATGTTATGTCACAAGGAATGTCAAATATCACGGGAGGTGACTCAGGGCAGGGAGGCGATCAATCGATTCTTGATGGATTAAACAGCATGATGCCAAATCCCAATGTACAGTCAGTTCAACTGCCTAATCTGCAGACATCGCAGGCATCACAAGAACAGAGTAACATCGGATTACTTATGGATGTATATATGGAGATGACTGTAGAGTTGGGAAGAACCAAGAAGCTTATTCGCGATATTCTGGGTATCGGTGAAGGAACAATCATCGAATTGGATAAATTAGCAGGGGAACCTGTAGATATACTGGTAAATCATAAGTTGATTGCCAAAGGTGAAGTGGTAGTTATTGATGAAAACTTCGGTGTACGTGTAACTGAAATTGTATCACCATTGGAGAGGATGGCGGATCTCAAATAAAAAAGTACAATATAGTTGACAGAAATTATTTTACATGCCATAATTAAAAAAAGTAATTAAAAATATTAGTTTTTAGTATCGGGAGGGGAAAACTGAAAACTACATCTCTTTTATTAACAATAATATTAATAACATTAGTAACATGCTCGGTAATGTATGCGCAAGAACAACAGGATATTCTTAGCGAAGACTATGCAGCCTCGGATCAGGCTGATACACAAACCGGCCCGGCAGTACAGCAAATGGAACCGATTGGTCCTTCTTTTTGGGATTATCTTTCCATGGTACTGGGCCTCGGGGTTGTGGTCGTTATAATCGTTGTGATATTTTATGCAATTAAAAGGGGCATTAATAAAAAAATAGTTCAAAACGAATTGATAAAGATATTGGGTTCAAAAATAGTAACCGGAAATAAGGTGCTCCATTTAATTGAAGTGGGAAATGCGGTGTACTTAATCGCTTCTTCAAATGAAGGTATCTCTTTGATTTCAGAGGTTTCAGATAAAGAGACAAAGGATACTATAAAATTGAAAGCAAGCCAACGCCCTGAAAATCCGGTAAAAGGATTCGGTGATCTTATTGTAGGTTTTTTAAACCGTAAAAGTCAAAAAAAACAGGTTATTGACCACAGTATAAATTTTATGAAGGAACAAAGGAGCAGATTGCATAAGATGAATAAGTAAAAAATAGAATTGAAATCCTGGGAGGGGACATGAAAAAAATTATCGTGCTGATTGTACTTGTTATCTGCTGCAGTACAGTCGGTATATCTGCGCAAGAAGATGCAAATATAAATATTCCCTATTTTGATATCGGTATACGAAATGCCGCTAACAATGAAGAAGTTGCTTTGTCACTGCAGCTTCTCTTACTGCTGTCAATAATCACTATTGCTCCATCAATTATTGTACTCACAACAGCGTTTTTAAGGATTGCCATCGTTTTTAATTTCATAAACAGATCGCTTTCATTGCAAAACGTCCCTCCTACCCATGTGCTTATGGGGATTGCTCTCTTTTTAACATTTTTTATTATGTGGCCTACCTTCAGCGCAGTATATGAAACCGCGTTTAAGCCTTTTGCCGATGGAACTATCGGAATTGAAAAAATGTATGAGAATGCTGAACAGCCGGTTAAAACGTTTATGTGGAAGCAGTTGGGAAGGGATTATAAGAATGTCGAGTTGTTTTTAAAGTTAGGTAATTACCCGAAACCTAAAACCAAGGGAGATGTACCCATTCATGTACTCATACCGGCATTTATCCTTAATGAATTGGGTATCGCTTTTAAAATTGGCATAATGCTGTTTATTCCTTTCATTGTTATCGATATGGTCATTGCATCGACATTAATGTCAATGGGAATGATCATGCTCCCGCCGATTATGATTTCGTTACCTTTCAAACTCATTCTCTTTGTACTGGTTGACGGCTGGAGTCTGATTACAATGCAGTTGGTAAAAAGCTTTATG
Source organism: uncultured Spirochaetaceae bacterium (assembly GCA_964514135.1). Classification (GTDB taxonomy): domain Bacteria; phylum Spirochaetota; class Spirochaetia; order SZUA-6; family RPPD01; genus JAFGGG01. Next base: position 39,509 of record CAZEPL010000008.1, read on the forward strand.
TGACCGCAAACGCCATACGTATGAGCGTACTATAAGGAGGAATTATGAGCTTAGGCATGGCAGTAAATCTTTTGAGGGGCGGGGTTCTGCAGGTGCTTGTAATAGCATCTCCAATTTTGCTTATTGGAATGCTTACCGGCTTAATTATTTCTATTATTCAGGCTACCACAAGCATTCAGGAACAGACTCTCACTTTTGTTCCCAAGATAGCTGCTATTTTGGGAGCAGTCATAATTTTTGGACCGTGGATAATCTCATCAATGGTACAGTTTACCATCAGGTTGTTTCAACAGATATCTGCTATACCGGGATAACGGAGGAAGACAATAGAAATATATCTGGTACAGTTTCAAATATTTCTTTTAATATTCGTAAGGATTACAGCTATGGTACATGTAGCTCCGTTGCTGTCTTCCAGTGCCATACCTGAGGTTGCAAAAATAGGTCTTTCGCTTTTTACTTCCTTGGCCGTTTTTCCGTGGGTGTATGCTATGGGTTTTGAGATGCCTGCCAATATTATCGATTATTTTTTGCTGATTGTAGGAGAAATGTTTATAGGCATTATCATTGGTTTTTTCTTGGCAATCATTTATGTCGCATTTCAAGTTGCGGGGAAATTTTTTTCACTGCAAATGGGATTCGGAGCTTCATCTGTATTTGATCCTCTGGCACAAATAGAAGTTCCGCTGATGGGCCAGCTGTTAAATATAATCGGGATGTTTGCCTTTATTTCCATAGGAGGTTTTCAGAAAATATTTTTAATCGGAGTTTACAAATCATTTAAATCGATAAGAGCGGTTGATCTGGTAAACGGGAAGCCGTTCCTGCTGAAATTATTTATGGGCAGTTTGGGTAAATTGTTTGACAGTGCGATTACCATCGCCTTTCCCATCCTGGGAACACTCTTTATCGTTTCGGTGTGTATGGGACTGCTGGCAAAAGCAGCCCCGCAGATGAACCTGCTTATGTTGGGTTTTCCGATTGCAATCGGGGTAGCCTTTCTTATTTTGTTTTTCAGTATACCGTTTCTGGTTGAGGCGTGTGCCGGGCTTATCGACTCAAGCTTCAGGCAATTAATAAATATTTATCAAGGTATTACAGGCGGAGGATAATGGCGAGCGAACTATTGTTTTACACATACAGATTGAATAAGCTGCCGCCAGAACTGATCTCTGTGCATTTGCAGTGGTTTGCCGCAGAAGATGAAGGACGCACAGAAGAACCAACAGAGCATAAAATACGGAAGGCCAGAGAAGAAGGTAGGGTTGTAAAATCTGCTGAGTTTAGTTCAGCGCTCATTCTGCTTGTGGGAATAGGGGCGCTTGCACTGCTTGCCACCTATATGTTGGAAACATTTTTAGCTATGATAAGATATTTTTTAGTAAACTCATATAAAATAGATATAACAACTAATGCGATTAGCGTACAAGCTGTTTTCAGCTTTTTAATTCGACTTACGCTGCCTGTTGTGGCTGTGGTGTTTATTACCGCACTTATGAGTAATTTACTGCAAGTAGGTTTTTTATTTACGGTAAAACCCATAACACCGGATTTTACCAAGATTATACCCAAATTCGGTAAATTCTTTAAGAGAGCAATGTTTTCTGCAGAAGCGGGATTCAATTTATTCAAATCGCTTATTAAAGTTGTATTGGTGGCAATTTTAGCATTCTTAAATATACAGGCGGAACTGCCAAAGATAATGAATCTGCTTAAAGTGCATTTCTTCAACGGTGTTGAGCTTATTTCTTCAGTGGTTTTCAGAATAATTTTTGAAGCTGGTATTTTACTGTTAATGCTCTCTGTATTGGATTACATGTTTCAAAAAAGACTGCACAGAGAGCGTTTAAAAATGTCGCGCCAGGAGCTGAAAGAAGAAAGAAGAATGTACGAAGGCGATCCACTGGTGAAAAGCAGGTTGCGTGAACGTATGCGCGAGATAATGACCAGAAATATGCTGCAGGCTGTGCCCAAGGCTGATGTGGTAATTACCAACCCCACGCATTTTGCTGTTGCCTTGGAATGGGAACGCTTAATCATGGCTGCCCCGACGCTTGTGGCCAAGGGTGCTGATATGATAGCGCATAAAATTAAAGAGATTGCACTGGAGAACGAGGTTCCCGTCGTGGAAAATAAACCGCTTGCTCAAGCCTTATATGATGAAGTTGAAATCGGAGAAATAATTCCTGAAAAATATTATGAAGTAATCGCCACAATACTGGCTGAGATTTATAAACTTAAAGGAGTTAGCAAAGAGGTGATTTAGCATGAATATATACAAGATAAAAACTGTATGGAGTAACTAAATGGCAGATATGCAACGGGTATTCGGGTATTTAACTAAAAGAAAAAGCGATCTTGCCATAGCAGCAGGTGTAATTACTATTGTACTGATGCTGCTTATTCCGCTTCCCGAATTCATTCTCGATACATTCATGTCCGTAAACCTGGTAATAAGCTTATTGGTCATACTCATAGTCTTATTTTCCAAGAAGGTCCTTGATTTTTCCGTGTTCCCGACCGCTCTGCTTATTTTAACAGTGTACGGACTGGCACTTAATGTTTCTTCTACCAGATTGATTTTAGCTAAGGGGAAGGAATTTCAGGGTCAGATTGTTAGAGCGTTTGGAGCCTTTGTCACAGGATCTGAGCACGAGTTTACCGGTTATGTGATCGGTCTCATTATCTTTATTGTGATTATTGCGGTTCAGTTTATCGTCATAACAAAGGGTTCAACTCGGGTTGCAGAAGTAGCAGCACGTTTTACTTTGGATGCCCTGCCAGGAAAGCAGATGGCTGTTGAAGCTGAATATAATTCGGGTTTAATTACGGAAGAAGAGGCAATCAGAAGAAAGCATGAAATCCAGCGTGAAGTTGACTTTTACGGAGCAATGGATGGTGCTTCAAAATTTGTTTCCGGTAATGTTAAAGTTGGAATCCTCATCACGTTGATTAATATGATAGGTGGTCTCATTGTCGGCATGACGATACATGGTGAAACCTGGTCGGAAGCTGTTAATACCTATATTTCACTCACTATAGGCGACGGTCTGGCAGCACAGCTGCCGGTTCTCTTAATATCTACCGCGACCGGTATTGTTGTAACAAGAGCGGTGTCGGACGCCAGCTTCGGAACGGATGTGACATCACAGTTCTCAAGTCAATCAAAACCATTTTTAATCGGTATGGTATTTTTAATTCTGATGGGTTTTTTACCGGGCTTCCCCTGGTATTTATTATGGCCGATGGGCGCACTGTTTGGATTTTTGGCATATACTCTTTCAAAAAATATGATGGTCAAAGAAGAGAAGGTAAAGCTAAAAGAAGCCTCGGAACAAGAAAGAAAGCTGCCTGCGGAAATATCACCGGTAGTACCATTGGATCCTCTGTCGCTGGAGTTGGGCTATGGTCTTATTCCGTTAGTGGATAAGGAGCATGGGGCGGAACTGTTGGATAGGATAACACGAATTAGAAGGGAAGCTGCCTTGGATCTGGGGCTTGTGGTGCCGCGGATTCGTATCATAGATAATATGCGTCTCGATCCGCCCGAGTACTGCTTTAAAATCAAGGGTGTTGAGGTGGGGAGAGGAAAGATCAGAATGGGACGCTATCTGGCAATTAATCCAAGCGGAGAAAAGGAAGAACTGCCGGGAGAAAAAACACATGATCCGACATTTGGGCTTCCGGCTGTTTGGATTTCGGAGGAGCATAGAGATAAGGCTGAGCAGTTGGGTTATACCGTAGTAGACCCGCCGTCAATAATAGCGACACATCTTACTGAAATTATAAAACAGCATGCTGAAGAATTATTAGGCAGACAAGAAGTACAATCGATTATGGATGCATTACGTGCTGATTATCCTGCTGTTGTGGAAGAGGTTGTAAAGACACTGTTAGTCGGTGAAATACAAAAAGTCCTGCAGGGATTATTAAAGGAACAGGTATCGATAAGGAATATTGTGGTCATACTGGAGACTCTGGCGGATTTCGGCCCGGTTACAAAAGATTTAAGCTATCTGACAGAAAAAGCCCGTCAGGCTTTGGGACGTCAGATATGTTTTCAGTATGCAGATGAAAACAGAATATTACGAGTGCTGACGATTGATCCTGATGTAGAGAAAAGAATTATTGATTCGCGGGTTGAAACAGGCAAGGGTTTAACTGCTGCTTTGGAACCCGCTCTGCAGCGTAAGTGGATAAATTCATGTCATAATTTCATAAAAAGTGTACAAGAACAGGGATATCTGCCTATAATCCTCTGTTCGGAAGCCGCACGGCCCTTGGTTAAAGACAGTACAAAACGTGAGCTACCGCAGCTGGCGGTAATGTCTGTGCCGGAAATAGTTACGGAAGTAACTGTAGAATCTTTGGGATCAATATCAATAAATGAGTAAGGGAGATACTATGCAATATTTTACCATACAAGCAAAATCGCATAGAGAGGCAATCGATAAGATGAGAATACAACATGGTGAGAATGGGAAAATACTTACCTATCGTAATATTCGTTTGGGCGGATTTTTAGGCTTGTTTTCAAAAGACGGAGTAGAGATTACAGGCTATGTTTCTGAAAAAAACCATAAACAGAATAATATTCAAAACGAAAAAATGAAAGTATTGGAGACGGCAAAAAAAGAACAAACACTCAACTATATACTTAAAGAATTAAAGGAATTGAAGTATGGTATCGGTAAGTCGATAGGAATACAGCAACAAGATCCGCCGGCAATTAAAAGAGTAAAGGAAATATTGTTGGAAAACGATTTTTCTTTGGAATACATCGGGCAGATAACCGATAAGATGTGCAATAGATTTTCTATGATGGAGTTAGAAAATATAAATAAAATACAGGGTGATCTGATTGATTGGATTGCAGAGAGTGTTTCCATATATGATGTTGATGAACAGAATGCTAAAAAACCCAAAATAATAACTGTAATAGGACCTACGGGAGTTGGCAAAACCACAACTGTTGCCAAACTGGCTGCACTTTATGGGTTAGAAAATAACGGGAAAAAGCCCTTAAATGTGAGGATAATTACTATTGATAATTATAGAATAGGAGCAAAACAGCAAATTGAGACATATGGTAATATCATGCGTATTCCGGTATCTTTTGCAGAAACGCCCTCGGATTTAAAAAAACTGATTGCTCTGTATAATGATATTGATATAATTTTGATTGATACGATTGGTAAAAGCCAAAAAGATTATAAAAAATTAGCGGAAATGAAAGAATTATTGGACTATTGCGGGAGTAAAACGATTACGATATTGGCGGTAAGTGCAACAACAAAATGTAAAGATCTTGAAGAAATATTTCAGCAGTATGAACCGTTTAAATATGTTTCTATAATTATAACCAAGCTTGACGAGACTTCACAAATAGGTAATATCATAAGTGTTATAGCTAAAAAGAAGAAATCGATTTCTTTTGTTACAGACGGTCAGAAAGTGCCGCAGGATATTGAAAAAGCTTCAATCCTGCGCTTTTTGCTGCAACTGGAAGGATTGCATATAAATCGCGAGTATTTAGAAAAAAAGTATGGTAAAAGAGAAAATGTTTTAAATGAGGTGTGGAGCTAAGGTGTGGCTGATCAGGCAGAAAAACTCAGAGAATTAATGCAGAACCGAAAAGAAGATACTCGCTTGAATACACGAATTATAGCAGTCTCAAGCGGAAAAGGCGGTGTAGGAAAGACAAATATTGCCATAAATTTAGCTCTGTCGTATGCGGAATTGGGTAAAAAAGTAACCGTGATGGATGCGGATCTGGGGCTGGCTAATGTCAATGTTGTACTGGGAGTTATTCCAAAGTATAATCTGTACCACGTAATAAGACAGCAGAAAAAAATGAAAGATATCATTATGGACACAAGTTACGGGATTAAAATTGTAGCCGGTGCATCAGGTTTTTCCAAAATTGCAAATCTTTCCGAAGATGAAAGAAAGATATTTATACAGGAATTGGATGAACTTGCCAATGCGGATATCATAATTATCGATACAGGTGCGGGAGTATCAAATAACGTCATTTCTTTTATCGCTGCTGCAGATGATGTTATTATTGTTACTACACCGGAACCCACGGCTATCACAGACGCCTACGGTATTATAAAGATTATTGCAACAGAAATAGAAAATATTGATTTAGGATTGAAATTAGTAGTAAACAGGGTGAATTCAGTAACTGAAGGCAAAAAGGTAGCTCAGCGAGTAATTTCAATCGCGAATAATTTCTTGAATATAAAAGTAGATTATCTCGGTTTTATATATAACGATAAATTGGTTCATAATGCTGTAATAAAGCAAAAACCGTTTTTTTCAATCGATCCTCACAGCAAAGCTTCAATATGCATTAAACATATAATTAGCAGATTAGAAAATATCGATTATCGTGAAGGCAGCGGTATTTCACGTTTTTTAAAAAAGCTTTTTGGTAATTAAGTTCTTACCCGCTTGACGGTAAAGGCTTTTTCTCATAATCTTTTATTAAGGAGTGGTGGGAGATAAAATATATGATACGCTGGAATATAGCGGTATACTCAGGTTTAGGAGCTTTTTGTTTATCATTTATTATAGGAATATTGAGCGGGAATCCTTTTCTTGCTATTCTTTTTCGTGCTTTTATATTCGGTGTTATATTTGCAGGGATGGGAGCTGCGGGGAGCTTTATAATAAATAAGTTTTTACCTGAAATATTTAATGCTGATTATAAACAGACAGCAGAAGCAACTAATAGTAAAAATGTTGATATCGTGCTTCCGGAAGAGAATCCTGTTTTAGGTGAATCTTTATTTGAAGAAAAAGAAAAAAGTGGTGATGAGATTATTGAAGATGTTGACATGGCAGAAGAGCTGGAGACCGCAGAAGAGATTGAAGCAACTGATGGTATTGATGAGTATGAAGATGTTGATGCGGATGAGAATATAAATCAATATGAAGAGCCGGAAGAACAGGAAGAAGAAGTAACAGCAGAGGAAAAACTTGAAAACGGTTATGATAATATTGTCGTAGAAGAAATGGATCATGATAAAAATGAAAATATAGATGTAACGGATAAGACAAATCAAAAAAATCAGCTTCAGGAGCAGGCAGTTCAGGCTCCGGAAAGCGCTGAAGCAAGCTCTGAAAAAATAGCCGACGAAGAATTGGATGAGCTTCCGGATATGGGGGTATTGGAAAATTCATTTATGGTAATAAGCAGTGATGAGGGCTCAGAAAATAATCCTCTCGCCGGAGTAAAGTCACAACTTTCCGGTAAAATAACAAAAAAAGAAGATCCGGCGGTATATGCACAAGCAGTGCGTACAATCATAAAAAGAGATGAGGAAGGACCAAAAAAATATGGCCGATGAACTTTTTAAAAAAAAGTCAGAGGAAGAGCTTTGGAGATCTTATAGAAAGAAAAAAGATCCCAAGATACGTGATTTCTTTGTTAAACAATATGCACCATTAGTAAAATATGTTGCAGGTAAAGTTGCCATAGGAATGCCTCAAAATGTGGAGTTTGATGATCTGGTCGGTTATGGAGTATTCGGTTTGTTTGATGCGATAGAGAAATTCGATCCTGAAAAGCATGTAAAATTTAAGACATATGCCGTAACGCGAATTCGTGGATCTATCTTTGATGAATTGAGATCTATCGACTGGGTTCCCAGATCAGTAAGGCAAAAGACGAGAGAAGTAGAAGATACAATTTCTCACTTAGAAGGACAATTAGGAAGATCTGCTTCTGATAATGAAATTGCAAAGGCCTTAAATCTTACTATAGACGATTATCAAAATCTTATGCTTAAAATCAGTGGTACCTCAATAATGTCGATTCATGATGTCTGGTATACCGGAGAGGATAATGATAAAATATCCATTGCAGAAAGCATAGAATCACCCTCAAGTCTTAATCCTGATACGATTGTAGAAAAAAACGAAATTAAGCGTGTTATTATTGAAGTTATTAATGAGCTTCCGGAAAAAGAGAAAAAAGTTCTTGTCCTTTACTATTATGAAGACTTAACTTTAAAGGAGATAGGTGAAGTACTCGATGTAACCGAATCGAGAGTATCACAGTTGCATACTAAGGCGATATTGCGCTTAAGAGCAAAACTTACGAGCTTAAAGAAGGGTATAATGTAAAGTGATTAAAATAGATCAATTAAGAAAATATATGAAAACACTCTATGAAAAAGATAAAAAAAATAAAACCATACATGCAAAAGGAAAAACTTTAGACGATGCATTACGCGAAGCGGCTATTCAATTGGGATTACCAATAAAAAAGATAGAGTATGAAATTATCAAAAGAGGTACTAAAAAAGTACTCGGTATGGGCGGCGGAGAATGGGAACTTGTTGCTTATGCTGCAGCAGAAGACCTGGATGCAAAAGATATATTTGAAGAAGAGATTGCTTTTGATATGAATCTCAAATCAGAATATCTTGAGAAGGCTAAAAATAAAGACGGCAAAATAAGTGTCCGCCTGCAGCCGGACGGTGTCTTTTTAAAAGTAAACAAACCTATAGGCAGCGGGAAAAAAGCAAATATTGCAGCTGCTAAAAATATAATTATGAAAAGAAATATCACAAGTTATGACGAAGCGCTTGTCGATAAAGTTGTACGCTATGCAGACGATAAGTATGTTAAAATTGCCAATTTTGAATACAATCCCGGTCAAGATCCCGTTCTTTCGGTGAGTATTGCAGATATGGAGATGAAAGCTTTTTTACTTTTACAGGCACCGGGACCTGGTGGTGCAGATTTAGCCGCGGAAACAATAAAGGGTTATCTAAACAATAATAGAGTTGTTTTCGGAATTAAAGAAGAGGTGCTAAGGAGTTTGCAAGAAAATCCTGTTTATAATGAAGAAATCCTGGTTGCCGAAGGTCAGAAACAAGCCAACGGAAACGATGCAAAACTAGTTTATAATTTCAAGACTGATCATACGACTATTATTTTTAAGGAAAAAAACGGTCGTGTGGATTTTAAGGACCTTAATTTAATTGAGAATGTAGTTGCCGGTCAGCAGTTGGCAAAAAAAGTACCGCCGGAACGCGGCAAAGAAGGACAGACAGTTACGGGAAAAACATTACCTGCAAAGCCCGGTAAAGATAGTACAATCGGAGTGGGAAAAAATGTAAAACTCTCGGAAGATGGAACGACAGTAATATCGGAAATCAACGGTCAGGTAATCCTCCTTAATGGAAAATTAAACGTAGAGCCCGTATACACAGTCCCGGGAGATGTAAATCTTCATACCGGTAATATTTTATTCTTGGGTACGGTTATAGTACGCGGAAATGTTGAAGACGGATTTTCAGTAAAAGCTGCGGGAAATATAGAGGTAATGGGGAATATCGGAAAAGCAATGCTTGATGCGGAAGGAGATATTATTGTACACCAAGGTATACTGGGCAAGAATGAAGGTAAAGTAAAATGTGGAAAAAATATATATGCAAAATTTATTGAGCATGCTTATGTTGAGGCAGAGAATAATGTAATTGTAACCGATGGAATACTGCATTCATATGTCGATTCAAATAAAAAAATAATCTGTCAAGGAAGAAGAGCTTCGATTGTTGGAGGGAGACTACGGGCAGCAGAAGAAATTAATGCCAAAAACCTAGGATCGGTTGCAGGTGCTGAGACTATTTTAGAAGTAGGATATGATCCGAAAAGTAAGAAAAGACTCATAGAACTGCAGTCACAGAATGAGATATTAAGTAAAGAATTGGAAGAAATCGAGAGAAATGTAAACACATTAGAGAATCTAAAGAAGGTACAAAAAACACTACCGGAAGAAAAAGAGAAATATCTTATAGAACTCAATGAAAAGCGTATGAAAATATTATCGGAAATGAAAGAGATAAAGAACCAGATTGATGAAATAAAACATCACCTCGCATCGCTTAAAGTGAAAGGTAAAATATCAGCCTCTGAAAGAGTATTCCCCGGAGTGAAGATATATCTTAAAGATGTTATGGATAAAGTTCGTGTAGAACAAAAATCGGTTACCTATATATTAGAGGGTAAGCGTATAAGGATGACAAAATATGAGCCTGTAGAAGGAGAATACTTGAGGAAAAGATAAATGTCTATTCTGCCCATTGACCTCCAGATTCTTTTCTCTCAGATGAATCAAGTGGGAAAAGAGCAGGCCATACAGAAAGATGGCAATGCAATTCATCAGTCACTTCAGGGGATGGAGCTGGTAAAAAATACCGAGCAGAAAGATAGTTCTGTAAATCAAAGTAAAGATATCGGCGAAGGCTTAGAAAAAATAAAGAATGAAGAAAACAAAAAGAAGGAAGAGCGGGAAAGAGAAAAAAATGAAAAAAAAGAACAAGCAGAGCATAAAAAAACAGTATTTGCAGATCCTGATTTAGGTAAGCATATTGATATAATGGGATAATAAACATTTTATGGAATCCTTTCTTTTTATTATAGCATGTCAGTTGATCAGTTTTTTATTACTCTATATTTTTTTAAAGCGCAAACTCGATAAGCAATATTCGAAACAGGGTCAAATTGAAAGCATTGAACATGAAGTTGAAAAGATAATTATCGAGTTAAATCAAACAACAGCACGTAATATAGGATTGATTGAAAATAAGTTAAAAGAAATCGAAGCACTGATGGGTACCACGGACAAAAGACTGAATATTCTTAGGCGTGAAAGCGAGAAGCATGATTTAAGTAAAAAAGTATATAATAATCTTATGGAAAGCAGTAATCAACATAAGAACAGGAACATCAAAGATGAAGTAATCAGACTCTATTCCAGCGGCTTTCCATCCGAGATGATTGCCAATCAGTTAGGAGCTTCAGTCGGAGAAGTTGAGCTTATTATATCCTTAGCAGAGAAAAAGTAATAACTATACTGCTCTCTTTCTACCTTGACAACATAATAAATAATAGGTATATAATCATAGGTTAGGTAGTTTGGTGGTACAATGTTAGATGGATTAAGTAAAAAATTTACAGATATTATTCGACACATAAGCGGCAAGGCAGCAATAAGCGAGAAGAATATTGAAGCTGTAATTAATGAAATTAAAATTGCCTTACTTGAAGCGGATGTTAATTTACGGGTAGTAAGAAGATTTGTAAATCATACTACTGAAGACGCATTGGGCGCGAAGGTAGTATCGGGAGTAACTCCAAGTCAACAGTTTATTAAAATAATTCATGACCGTCTGGTAGGGCTGTTGGGCGAAAACAGGCAGGAGCTCATGTTAAAAGGACCGGATACTCAATCCGTAATTCTTTGTTTGGGGCTTCAAGGTTCGGGTAAAACTACTACTGCCGCAAAATTGGCAAGTCTGCTAAAGAGTAAAAACAGAAAAACTCTCTTGGTAGCAGCGGATCTTATAAGGCCGGCTGCAATCGAGCAGTTATCAATATTGGGCAAACAGGTCGGAGTGGAAGTATATAAGGAAGAAAAAAGCAATCCGCTTAAAGTAGTAAAAAACTCTATTAAATATGCTGAAAAAAATCAGTTTGATACGATCATCATCGATACATCCGGGAGATTACATATTGATGAGTATATGATGAAAGAAATTGAAGATATTAAAAAGACAGCCAAGGCGGATGAAGTACTATTGGTTGCCGATGCTATGACAGGACAACATGCGGTAGATATTGCCAAAGAATTTAATGAAAGAGTAGAAATTACAGGTGTTATTTTAACTAAATTTGATTCTGATACCCGCGGCGGTGCCGCTCTTTCTATAAAAAGCGTTACCGGAAAATCGATAAAGTTTATAGGGGTTGGAGAAAAGATAGAAGATATTGAGCCTTTTTATCCGGATCGAATTGCCTCACGCATATTAGGTATGGGCGATATTGTAACACTGGTGGAAAAGGCACAAGAAACAATAGAGCTTAAAGAAGCCGAAGATTTACAGAGAAAGATTGAATCAAAAACATTTGATTTTGAAGATTATTTGGATCAATACAGAAGAATGAAAAAAATGGGCAATATGCGCTCACTTATTGAAATGATTCCCGGTTTAAAAGGAAATATCGATCCTGATGGCATCGATATGAACGATATGAAAAGAGAAGAGGCAATAATTCTTTCTATGACAAAAAAAGAAAGGAAAAATCCGCGAATTATTGGTCCGGGCAGACGGAAGAGAATCGCAAAGGGATCGGGAACAGCAGTGTTCGATGTAAATAAACTACTTAAGAAATTTGAAAAAACCAAAGCTATGATGAAGAAAGTAAGTAAAAATAAAGAATATCAAACACAAATGATGTCTCGTTTAGGCATGTAGTGATATTATAGATAATCTATGAAGGAGGTTAACACTTTGAGTGTAAAAATAAGGTTAAAAAGACTTGGAACAAAAAAGCGACCTTATTATCGAATTGTGGTGATGGATTCACGTGAGCCTCGTGATGGGCGCTCACTTGAGGAAGTTGGATTCTATCATCCGATAGAAGTTGAAGAAAAACAACTCATGATAAAGGAAGATCGTATAAATGAGTGGTTACAAAAAGGGGCAAAACCGAGTCACACCGTTAAAAAACTCTTAAAACGAAAGAATATTCAATAATTTTAAACACTTAATATATGAAAGGAGTTAATCGTGGAGAAAGATCTTGTTGAGTACATTGCAAAAGCACTGGTTGATGACCCGAGTGGAGTTAATGTTAATGTTATTGAAGGAGAAAAATCAACCATCCTGGAACTTAAAGTCGCCGATGGCGACATCGGGAAGGTCATTGGTAAACATGGTAGAATTGCCAAAGCAATTAGAACCATATTAAGTGCTGCGGCAACAAAAAAGGAGAAGAGGGTAGTATTAGAGATCCTGGATTAAGTGATTTAATCGCAGTTGGGATGGTTCTCTCGAGTTATGGCACAAAAGGTTTTTTAAAAGTAAAGAGTTTTTCGGGAGAAACCAAACATTTTTTTAAAATTCAAAAAGTGTATTTACTAAAAAATAAACAATATGAAACTTTTTTTATAGAAAAGATTCAAAACGCCCATAAAGCGCTTTTAATAAAAGTGCAGGGTATTAATTCACCTGAGCAGATTAATAAATATCTCAGGTGTGAAATATGGGTAGAAAAGAAATATGCAAGTCCTTTACATAAGGGCGAATATTATATCAGCGATCTTTATAAATGTAATGTTTTTTTAAAAAGGAAAATGGTGGGACATGTCAAATCCGTATGTGAAGGCGCACATGCAGATCTGCTTGAAGTATTAGATGAGAATAATAAATTAATTATAATACCATTTTTGGATCATTTTATCGGAAAGGTTGATATAAAAAATCAACGTATTTATTTAAGAGAGGATTGCATGCTGCTGTGATTTTTACGGTCATCACTCTTTTTCCTGAGGTGTTTAAAGAATTTTTAGGCTGCTCTATAATTGGCAGGGCTCTTGAAAAAGAGTTAGTATGGGTAAACCTGGTAAACTTAAGGGATTATGCATATGATAAGCATAAGACCTGTGACGACAGCCCTTATGGAGGCGGTGCCGGTATGGTGCTCAAGGCAGAACCGTTGGCTTTAGCTCTAAATGCAGTAGGAGTAAAAGGAAAAAGAATTATTTATCCGTCAGCAGGCGGGAGACTGCTTAATCAAGAGAGAGCAGCACAGTTGGCAGCCGAAATAGAATTAGTTATCGTTTGCGGGCATTACGAAGGTATTGATCAAAGGATAATTGATACATATATTACAGATGAGATATCTATTGGTGATTATATTGTTTCATCCGGAGAAACAGCTGCTATGGTAATGATAGATGCCATAACACGATTATTAAAGGGTGTGATTAGTGAAGATTCATTAGAGGAAGAAAGCTTCCAACAAGGTCTTTTAGAATATCCGCAATATACGAGACCGAGAGAAATATTGGGCTTAAAAGTTCCGGAAGTATTGTTGAACGGAAACCATAAAGAAATACAAAAATGGCGTTTGGAACAGAGTTTTAAAAAAACGCTCAAAAATAGATCTGATTTAATTACGGAAAACAATTTACAGGAAAGCTAAGAAAAATAAATAAGAAGGGAGAAAAGAAATGGATCTTATAAAGGCTTGTGAAGCAGAACAGATAAGAGATGATATAAAGAATTTTAATATTGGTGATACGGTTAAAATTCATTTCAAAATCATTGAGGGGAAAACAGAGAGGGTACAAGTATTCGAAGGTCTGTGCATAGCAAAGAAGAATACAGGTATTAGGAAAACTTTTACCGTAAGGAAGATATCCTATGGGATTGGCGTGGAGAGAACCTTCCCTCTGCATTCACCCAAAATTGTAAATGTAGAAATTATTCGGGTTGGACGTGTAAGAAGAGCAAAACTTTACTATATCCGGAGCAGGGTGGGTAAAGCTGCCAAAGTAAAAGAGTATATTCAGAAAAAGGAATCCAAAGAAACTCTTAAGAAGAGTAAAAAAGCCACGAAGACCAAACCAGCTGAAATTGAAGCTGTAAAAGAAACGGTACAACAAGAACAAAAAGTAAAGACGGAGGGCAAGACCAACTCAATTAAAACGAAAACTATGGTCAAGAAAGAGACCGAAGATACAAAAGTTAAAAAAGCGACCACGGAGTTAAAAACCAAAAAAGAGACTAAAGAAACTGCAGTTAAAAAGAAAGCTGCTCCTACGGTAATAAAAGAGGATAATAAGAAAAAAGAGCAATAATGGATCCAATTGATATAGACAGAAATGTCCAAATAAAATTAACCGCCGGATTTCAAGCTGCCCTGAAATCCGGCGATTTTGTTTATATAAGTGTTATAAAAAAAGTGGCCGTTCATAAATGGGCAATTGGTATCCATGGGAAAACCGTGCCTGCCTATTCAGATATTGAGCTGCAACCTGGTGATATAATTAAGGCTCAGGTGCGTATTCAGGGTAATAAAATAAATCTAAAATTAGTAGAAGATAAAGAAAGCTTATTACAGGAAAAATTAATACATCAGGGCATAGCAAACGATAAACTTTCTTTACTTATTATCTCCAGCTTAATAAAAGGTGGATTGGCAGTAGACGCCCATATTATAAGTAAAATAAAGCAGTTATTAAAAACACTTAAAAAAGAGGACAGAGGTATAATTGCATTGCTTATTCAGGTATTAAAAAAAGGCATTTCGTTGGATTCGCCACAGATTCATGAATTGTTATCACTGTTAAATTACGGTGAAAAGAGAAAAGAAAATAAGCAACGAAAAAGAAAGCAAGAAAATGATTCGCACAAAGTCAAAGCAGAACAAGCAATAAAAGAGTCTATTATAAGGTGTGATGACAGTATCAATAATATACTGGCACTTTTTAATCAGCTCAAAGCGGAAGGTGAAAATTGGATTATCATTCCGTTTGATTTTAGCTTAGAACAAACTGATCTAAGCGGAACAATCAGATTGCTTTATGATGCATATAACAAAAAAGTATTAAAAGTGTGTGTGATTGTATGGGCAAATGAAGAACAAAAGTGGAGTTTTTTTATAAATTCTGAAAGCATACCCCGGACTATGACGATATATTGCAGTAAAAAGCATATGCTTAAGAAAGCAGCAGGCGGACTTCATGAATTAGCATTAAAATTAGATAACAACAATGTAAAAATTGACGATACTAAATTTGAGGACGAAAATTTAGATGGTTTTTATCCCTTGGATGAGGTAAACTATTATAAAAGTATTAATACACTGCAATAGGATGATTTTGATAAAATGGTGAGTGAATAGAGAAAATGGAAAAAGCTGTTGCTCTTAAATACACCCGTGAACTTCCTGCTCCGTTCATCATAGCTAAAGGGAAAGGCGATCTTGCACGCAAAATCAGGACAATAGCGGATGCTAATGGAATATCCATTGTAGAAAATCATATGTTAACTGAAGGACTTATTGAATTGGAATTGGGATCTTTAATACCAGAAGAGTATTATGAAATAATCGCAAAAATATTTGTCTTTGTAGCACAATTTGGAGTGTAAAATGATTGAAATCGCTACTGTAAATCTTAAACCCGGAATGAAATTTGATGCTCCAGTATACATTGATGATAAAAATATTCTCGTGCCTCCGGGAATACCAATAAAAGCAAAAGATATTGAAAGATTGAAAAGGTGGGAAATAAATACCGTACGCACTAATGGGAGTGAAATCAAGGATGAGAGTGACCAGACAAAGGTTTCACATGAGCTGCTTTTTGAATTGGAGCCGGAAGAGAAACAATGTCTCGATGCATATTATCAATTCTTAACAAAATTAACCGAGGTGTTTACAGACATTAGAAAGCAGAATAAGATTTCCCATGATAAAATTGATAGAATTGTCAATGATTTATATTTACATGTAAAAGAACATAAAAATAAAATGATCCAACTCGTACTGCAGTCGGAAAAACATGCAGACGATCTCACAACAAACTCTATTAATTGCACGATTATCTCAATAGTAATCGGCTTGATTTTGAAGACCATAAGTCACAGGATCCTTATCCTCGCTACGGGAGCATTACTTCATGATGTAGGAATGCTGCGGATTCCGGAAGAAATTGTCAACAAGAAAGCGGATCTGACGGCTAAAGAACTAAATATGATTAAAACTCATCCAATATATTCGTATACGATAATTTCCAAGGAATTAAAATTTGCTGATGAAATTGCTCAGATCGGGCTTTACCATCAAGAAAGGTGGGATGGTAAAGGATATCCTAAACAATTAAATAAAGAAAACATACCTCTCTTTGCCCGAATTGTAGCAGTAGCTGATTCATATGTGGCTATGGTAAAAGAAAGACCATATAGAGGGCATATGATAGGGTACGACGCTATTAAAACTATAATCAGTGATAATTTTAAAAGATTTGATCCCAACGTTGTTAAAGCATTCTTGAAAGGTATGGGAATATATCCCATCGGTAGTATCGTACTGCTCAATAACGGCGCTCTTGGGAGGGTAAACGAGATAAATAGTGACGCACCGTTAAGGCCTAAGATTGATATATTAATTGACGAATATGGAGATAAATTACAGGAGAGCACGAAGATGGATTTATTAAAAAGTGGGGATTTTTTTATTGTACGCGCTGTTGATAAAAAAGTAGTGCAGATGTGAAATAATGAATAAGAGATTAAAAGGGGCAGAAGGGGAGAAGAAAGCGATTAAAAAGCTGATAGATGAAGGGTACACAGTACTTACTCAAAATTATAGATCAAAATATGGAGAAATAGACATTATTGCTTTGAAAAATGATACATTAGCTTTCGTTGAAGTAAAGGTATTCGATAGCTTGGATAGAGAAAATCTGGAATATATGATAAATTCGGTAAAGAAGAGGCATATTGTAAATACTGCCAAATTATATCTTATGAATAATGCACATTTTATGGAGAAACATAAAAGATTTGATGTCATTTTATTTCAAAACAATTTTACACAAGTACATCATTTTAAAAATGCATTTTAAATTAACATACTACCAGCAAAGCTGGTGGTATGTTGGAGCAAGGTGGAAGAAAAAGCCACCACCTATGGTGGTAGCTTTTTCGGAAGTAAAGGAGTGGGGGCGGTTTGAAAATCGCTAAACAAAGCGATAAAGATAAATTAGAAGAGCTCAAAAAAAAGATCCATGATGAGGAATATTTATCTGACGCTATTAAAAAATTAGCCCAAAAATTAACAGAAGACTTGATTAATGAGGATTAGCTTATGTCATATCATAACCGGAGAAAAACAAATTACAGTGATCATAGAAATAAATTTAGACAAAATAGAGAATCGCGTAGGGAAACAGATAATAAAAACTATCCTCCATGCCCAATCTGTAAAAATAAAATTAAAGAGATTTCATCTGCCATTAATTACCGGGAAACGGAAGAGCCGGCACATTTTGATTGTATTCTAAAATCTATTGAAAACAGTGAGGAGTTGGCTTCTCACGAAAAAATATGCTATTTAGGGAATGGCAGTTTTGGTATTGTCCGATTTCAAAAAGATCCCTCTGTTTTCCCTTTTATTATTAGGAAAAGAATACAATATGAAGATCCGAGCGCGTTACTTTCATGGCGTAATAGACTTTTTAAAAAGTAATTTCGCTCAATTAATGAAGAGATTAACTAAGTAATAATATACTTTTATTTACTATACTGCTTGAGCTGTTCAAGTACCTCTAAAGCTTTATTTTTGACAACTCTACTATAGTTACCTTGAGCAATTCGTATCAGTGATCTGTATGCTCGGGGTTCATAGATTCCGTCATTTGACTCAGCTATTTTACCAAAAGCTAATGCCGCGACATAAGCAAAGTTATCGTTAGGGGCCAAAGTATCTTGAACTTCAACCGCTTCTGCCAGCGCTCTCACCGCTCGATTATCCTCATTAAGACCAATTTCCCCCAGGGCATATGCGGCGTTCGATTTTACGATGGGGTCCACATCATTTATAAGAACACCAATAAGGATATTTACGGCTTTTTCTTTAGCTTTATCACTCTTTACAAATTGTAATGCATTACACGCTTGGCTGCGCACTTCAGGAAAATAGTTGATAATTCTCCCTCTTTCTGAATGCAATGTTGTAGTTCCCTCACCGGCTAAACGACCTAGAATAAGTGCCATAGTGAATTCTTCATCGGTAGATTTTCCTTCTTTTAATGTCTTTTCAACACGGGTTATTGCTCTTAGTTTCGCTTCTCTATCGTTTGATGTAGCCTCTTCGCTGATAATTTGCAGTTCGGGATTCTTAAAAAATAACTCTTCGATAGGCGGTTCTTTATCTGATGAATCATCACCATCGTTGCTTTGGGCTATCAACATGGCGGGTGATACCAGAAATATTAGCATAAGAAATATATAGAGCACATTAATCTTCATCTTTACACTCCATTCATAAAAGATTACTTATGAATCATTATGGTAATGATTATATACTACCATACACCAATTTTCCATAACTTATTATTATCTTTTTCCAATAAATATATCACATAGTTGGTATTATTTACAATAGCAATTACTTTTACACTGTTCTGGTCTAAGAATTCAATTCTATCCATTTTTATGCCTGTACGGCTAGGTATGAATACAAAAAGAAAGAAATCTTTTAAATTTTTTATGGTAATATTACTATTTTTCAAACTTGGTTCTTCTGATACCTGTTTTAGATAAAAAGGATCACTGTTTTTCAGGACATATTCTTTGGTTAATATGCTTTTCCACGTCTCGTAATCTTCACGGTCCATAATTTTTTGTATTTTCTCTATGAATTGATAGATTTCATTGAAAGTTATATTATAGGTTTCCTGGCTAACTTTATAAGTATTATTGCTTAAATTTTCTGTCTGGTTTTCGCTGTCATTACTTTTTTTTACAGTAGTACAAAACGTACATATTACCGATACTATGCAAAATACTGCGATAATTAACGGTTTGTTTCTCATTTTAATATAAGTTTATATGAGGAAATTGCAAAAATCAATATGTTTGACTGTTTTTTTGGCAAAGTAGTTTATTCATTCTCATTTAAAATGGGAATTGCCATTGTTGACCATACTATTTAATTTGTGTAGACTCTATGTACGAAAATTGCGGTTTTACGCAATGTGCAAAAATTAATTGTGAGTTATGGCATGAGACGTGTAATATATCCGGGAACATTTGATCCTCCAACCAACGGACATTTAAATGTTATATCAAGAGCCGCCAAAATATTTGATCAGATAGAGATTGTCATAGCGGTAAATTCCGAAAAGCACTGTGTGTTTACCCCCCAAGAACGTTTTGATATGTTAAAGAACCTGGTAAAAAAGCATAAAAATGTCAATGTCCACTTATGGGAAGGTCTTATAGTGAATTTTGCACAGAAAATGAAGGCAAATGTGATATTGAGGGGAGTACGGGCACTTTCTGATTTTGATCATGAGTTTGAGTTATCTATGATGAACAAGGCTCTTAATCCGGATATTGAAACGATTCTTTTACCAACGGATAAAAAGTACTTTGTTTTAAGGTCCTCTGCCATAAAAGAAGTAGCGCATTTTAAGGGAGACATCTCTGAAATGGTGCCTAAACTTGTGGCAGATGCTTTAAAGTTAAGATTACAAAGTTCTTGACATTAACTTAACAATAGTGTAATTTTTGCTATCTTAACTAACAACTACACGTGAGGATAAAATATGGCAGTACCAAAGCATAAAGCATCAAAGGCCAGGACTCGAAGACGAAGGACTATTAATATGCGTTTGCAGCCTCCACATCCAGTTGAATGCAACAATTGTGGTAATTTAACTCTTTTACATAAAATATGTACAAAATGTGGTTTCTATCGGGGAAAACAAATCCTTAAGCCTGAAGATATGGCTTAATCAATAAAAACAATAAAAGGAGTTATATATGGATAAAAATGAACTATTAGGGAAGATGAAAAAATTGATTGCGGAAAGACTTGAAATCGATGAAAGTAAAATTACACCGAATGCCTCCTTTAGAGAAGATCTCGGTGCCGACAGTTTGGATACATACGAGTTAGTGTATGCAATTGAAGAAGAACTAGGAATTACAATTCCTGATGAAAAAGCAAATGAATTCGAAACAGTAGGAGATGCTTTAGAATATATTAAATCGGAACTCGATAAGAAATAGCGTCTACTAGTATTACATGCTTAAATACACAATAAAAGGTAACGTACCTCCGATAGACCAGGAAAGAAAGAAAGAATTAAAATTATTTCAAAAACTCGCTGGATTAAGGTTCAAGAGTGCTAACTTCTTGAACCTCGCTTTTGCGCATAGATCATACGCAAATGAAATACCGGGCGATAGTGAAAATAATGAGAAATTAGAATTTTTAGGCGATTCGGTTCTTGGGCTCATCGTAAGCGAATATTTATTTATTAATTTAGAGGATAAAACCGAAGGCGATCTGGCAAAGATTAAATCATTTGTAGTCAGTGAAGATATTCTCGCATCGGTGGCAAAAAAAATCCGCGTCGATAATTATATACTTATCGGCAAGGGAGAAGAATACTCAGGTGGAAGAAGTAAAAAAGCCCTTATAGCTGATGCAATGGAAGCTATTTTTGGAGCCTATTATTTGGACTCAGGCTACACTGCAGTAAGAGAATTCGTATTAAAACTGTTAATGCCTGAGATTGATAAAGTAGTAGAAGATAGACACAAAAAAGATTATAAAAGCTTATTACAAGAATTGGTTCAAAAGAAATTTAAGGCTTACCCCAGATACAGCGTCATAAGAAAAACCGGACCTGACCATGATAAAACATTTGTTATAGAGGTGAGTATAAACAATATATCATATGGTAAGGGTGTGGGAAAGAATAAAAAAGAAGCGGAACAACAGGCTGCCGGTATTGCGTATAATACGTTAACTAAGCAGTCTACGTTAAAAAAGACTTAAGGCGTTGTTCATAAAATCTTTTTGCAATATTCAATAATGTTTCACGCGTATTCAACGCAGGATCATCGAGTACACATTCCAGAAGATAATCTAATATTTTTCCTACATACACACTCTGAGAGATAGCAAGCTCCTGCATAACATCGTGACCATTTATACAAAGATCTTGAACTGAAAAAATTCTACTGTCTTGCAGTAATTTATTAATTCGCGCTCGAAACTGCCCAAGATTATAAGAAATCACCGGATGATTACACATCCCCATCTGATCCGCCTTTCTTAAAGCGAACAGATCATCTATATGCGTGGGGCCAATCCGGCGGATAAATCGTCTAACTGCCGCATCGGACCATGATTCATCATAGCTCCACATATGCTGTAAAATAAGATGACATGTGTTTTCCATGATTACATTAGAAAATATAAGACGCTTAAGGATTCGATATGCAAGTTGCTTGGATTTTATTTCATGACTGTAAAAACGAAGTTCGCTGTTTTCGTTCTGGGTAATTGAAATTGGCTTTCCAATATCATGGAAAAGAGCGGCTAATCTTACCGGTAAATTGGAGGGTGGTGCTGCATCGCATGAATAAAGTGAATGATAATAAACATCAAAACAGTGCATGGCAGGTTGTTCCACATCTTTACAGGCCTCAAGCTCAGGAAGTATGTAATGCATCAGGCCTGTTGTTCGCAGTAATTCAAAACCCTGTGAGGGAGTATGAGTTTCAAGAATTTTAATCAGTTCATCTCGTATACGTTCTTGTGAAATATTTTTAATCAGGTGAGCGGTTTGGGTGATGCCGTGAAAAGTTTCATCTTCAATGTTGAATCCCAAAACACAGGCAAAACGGCATGCTCTTAGCGTGCGCAGAGCATCCTCCTCAAAGCGTCGGACCGGATCGCCGATGGCTCTTATAATCTTTTTTTTAAGATCGGCTCTGCCATTAAACGGATCATGCAAAGCATGAGTGTTTAAATCATAGGCAAAAGCGTTTATGGTAAAATCTCTTCGTTTAAGATCTTCATAGAGCGAGGGTGAAAAATCTACTTTGTCCGGTCTTCTATGATCCGTATAGTTACCATCTATTCTAAAAGTGGTAACTTCAAACTGGTGAGTTTTAAAAAGAACGGTAACCGTACCATGCTGTATTCCGGTGGGAATAACCCTGCTAAACAATTGACTGACTTGTTGAGGTAAGGCATCAGTAGCAATGTCAAAATCTTTAATTTTCTTCCCCAATAAAAGATTGCGAATAGCTCCACCTACCACATAGCACTGGAATCCTTTTGTTTTAAAACGGGATGCTAACTTCTTTAAGTCATTCAGCAACTTTATCTTCATCTTAACAAGTTAGAATCTCTTGCTGACCTTGTCAATAAAAGAATAATTGTTGAAAGCAAAAAAAGGCGGCCAAAGATGCAAGGCCGCCTTTTATAGTGAAGTTTATCTAAACAACTGGAGTACAGATTGAGGTTTGGTATTTGCCTGTGCCAGCATGGCGGTAGCAGACTGTACCAAGATCTGGTTTTTCACGAAACTAACCATCTGCTCTGCCATATCTGCATCCCTAATGCGGGATTCAGCTGCCTGCATGTTTTCCGCTCCTGTTAACAGACCAAAAACAGCGTACTCCATTCTGTTTTGAGAAGCACCGAGATCGGCACGCTGCTTGCTGACCTTTTTTAAGGCCTCATCAATGACTCCGATCGAGCGGTTTGCACTGTCGGGAGTTTCCAGCGAGAGAAAAGTAGCATCATGCGGATATCCGTCGGCTCCTTGAATTCCCAATCCTTGAGCAGTCATGGTGCCAATGAATACTCTTTCTCTTTGATCCATATTTGCACCGATGTGAAACCACATACTACCTGTAATTGAATTTTCACCGGTAAATCTGGCGAAGCGGCCGGTGAGAAAGTTCATACCGTTAAACTGAGCATGAGACGCAATACGGTTCACTTCATCGACAAGCTGTGAGACCTCTACCTGAATCTGCATACGGTCTTCATCCGAATAGATTCCGTTTGAGGCCTGAATAGCCAACTCGCGCAAGCGCTGCAGGATATCCTGTGATTCCTGTAAATAACCTTCAGCTACCTGGATAAAAGAAATACCGTCTTCCGCATTCATGGCTGCTCTGTTTAAACCGCGTATTTGTGAGCGCATCTTTTCAGATACGGCTAAACCGGATGCGTCATCACCAGCTCTGGTTATTCGTAAGCCAGAGGAAAGTTTCTCCATATCTTTGTCTAATCCTATGCCATTGGATTTTAAGTGCCGAAATGCAAACATGGCACTTAGGTTGTGGTTAATAATCATACAATCCTCCTTGATTGTTTTACCTGGACATCCTTGTCCAGTATGCCTACTTAGATGGTCGGAAAATAAATAAACTGCTTTAGCTTTTAATCTTAGAGTTAATAAATATACATATGGGATAAAAATTGTATAGTTGTTTATTTATGCATTATGTGGTAAACTAATAATAATTTTGGCGTAATGCGGATGTAGGGTGTGAGCAAAAAATCAACGCTTCGTGAATTATCGAGCAATCTCACAGAAAAAGAACGAAAAGAGTTGCTTGAGAAAATATATAACAGTCAAAAGAATGAAGAGCAGGAATATATTGTTCCCATAGAGCTTGAAGAAGATGAACGGCGCAGAATAATTCACTCTGAAATCAGGCAGTTAAAATGGTGGAAAAAATTTATTCTCTGGCTGCAGACCTTGTTGAGTGGAAAGGATAAAGAAAAGCTTTTCCTTTCTATGAAGATTACTGAGCTTAAAAAAACTATTAGATGCATTAATCCGGGATTAACAGGATTTGAAACGCGTGATTTAACGATTAAATTTGCCCAACATATCTATGATATATACTGTACTGCATTTCCACTCATTCATTTTTATTACAATTTTACCGGGAAACCAGATTTTAAAGATAAATTAATAATTCGCTTAATTGATGAGAGTAATCCTCACGCTAAAAAGAATATAAAAGATTTTTTTAATATCGATGAAATGGAGGAGATATATGCAGCTTCCGGAAGAGAGAAATTGGAAAAAATACTCTATAAACGGGTCGATGATTATTTAAAAGCAATTCCGGTTAAGATATTTAATAAAGTGGAAGCAGAAATAAAACCTATTTTCTCATTAAAAAACATTGTTCTTTTTCACTATCGCGAAATATTTAATTTTTTTAGTTACCTGCTGCCGTCTGAAATGCTCGATAAAAAATATCCGTTTTTTAAGAGCGCACCGGCACTCATAATTATTGATCATCTGGAAAGACTGTACTACGCTCTATTTTTTGCCTTATCCAATCTGGAGAGTGGTTTTGTGATAAGTGATGAATTGTTATGGTGCGCAGTGCTGCTACAGAATAATTTAGGCATTGATGTACATATTGAAGAAGATAACAATCTCTATTCAAGACTTGAACAGGAGAAGTCGTTATTACAAAATCACTTTTTAGCACTGATTTCGGAAGTAACCAAGTTTAATGCAGTTGTACCGCTTTTAGATCTTATTAAGTATTTTAGGAAGGATCCGTACTACCGTCTTAAATTTTATCTGCCGACTCTTCCTATAAAAACCATTTATTTTAAAGCATGCAAGTTAAAATTAGAAAAACAGCTAAACGATAAAATAATGCTTATTAAAGAGAGAGTTATTAATAGAAAAATAATGGAATTATTTAGTGATAAGGATATAATCCCTTTGCGTTATTATACAGAAGAAAGAGAAGAAATATTCACTAAACTGGGATTAGCGTATTTTTCTAAAATCAAATCACTTACCCTGCTTTATAATTATATTAAAAAAGTATACCGAGTTGTTATACAGGATATCCTTCAGGTAATAAATGATTACTTTTTTGCTCATAATAAACGTAATCAACATAAACTACTTAATTTTGCTTCCACACTGGAAGAGCTTGAAGATAAAATATTACATTTCGATAAAGCACTATCACCTGAAGAAGAGGATGGCAAAGCGCTTATGAGACTGAGATACAATATAGCGACAGACCTTACTCATCAAAAATTATATAGGAACATTGTATCTGAAAAAGATAAAGATGCGAGTGATCTGGTAGAAAAAGGCGTAGAATGTCTTACAGGAATAAATGAAATATTTGATGAGATACTTCATAATCCCATAGAGAGTGTAAAATTCACACTGAAAACATTGCAGACCTATAAAACAAAGAATTATACAATGGAACAGCTTTTACAAACTGTTATTAATAGTGTTACTGACTTCTTGGCTGTTTTTCATCAAGTAGTAGAAATGGAGAAGGGAAAGTGAGTTATTCTTTGTCTTATTTTTTTTGCCGTGACTTCCGGATTCTCAACTAAGACACGCTTGCCAGCTATAAGATCAGCTATCCCAATTTCATGCGGGTAACGCGGTATAATATGCAGATGGAGATGCTTTATCGACGCACCGGCTTCTAATCCCATATTGTAACCGATGTTATAACCACATGGGTTATGAGTATAATCTAAAATATCCAAAAAATAATGAGTGAGCTTACCAAGGTGCTCATTTTCTTTGTTTTTATACTGTCTTATATCCTCAATATGCTTTTTAGGAAAAATCAGTATATGACCGGGATTATACGGGTAAAGATTGAGGCTTACAATGAAAAGATCGTCGTGAAAAACAGTGAGGTCGGTTTCGGAATTATTCTGCTTTGCTAGGCTGCACAGAATACAACCTGAAGTTTTTTTATGCTTGATATAAGCTAATTTTCTAAAATTATAAAAATATCCCTCACTCAACATTTATTCCGCTTTTTCAAAGAGTTCAGTCTGGGGAACTTTAAGGAGATCTTGGCCCCCGAGCTTCTCAATATAGAGAAATTTCAAGAGAATCGGATATTTATTGAGTAATTCCCCATATTCTTTCAGCTGATTCAGTCTGTATTGTGCCCTTTGATAATCGAAATCTTTTTGATCGATCGAGGCTTTTTGCCTTTCAATAAGTTCAATTTCATAGTCTTTGCGCGCTGTTAATATTTCCAAATATTGAGATTTTGTCAGTAGATATAGTTCGGGATCCGGCAGATTAAGAGGTGATAACGGGGTTGCCTGGATTATTTTCAATTCCGGATGATTTTCTTGCAGCTGCATAATCATTTGCTTTTCCAAATCCTTAAGGTTAATGAGAAGCCTTAAATCTTCTTCTGTTTTGAGTGCTAAAAGAAGGGTGTAGATCTCACTGGTAAGCTGACCTTCTTTTAATATATACCACTGAGGGAGTGTCTCAGGTGTAATCTTCTCATCTTTAACTAAAGAAACTAAATATCTTTCATTGAAGCAAAAGGCAAGCGCTATATCGATACTAAATGAAAAATCAGCTTTTTCTTCAAGTTGAGCGTAAACTTCTGCCGAAGGAAACTTCCCGGATGTTTGAATTTTACTTGAATGAACTTCCGTTTTAAAGATATAAAGAGTCATATTTGTGGGAATAATATTTTCCCATCGCCATATAAAATCACTATCGGGTTGGATCAACTCTTGGTCATAGCCTCCGGTTTTTGTAACCATAACTCCAAATGCGTCTGCAGGAACGAAGAGATTCATCCAGCCAAAAATAAAACACACACCACCCAATATGATTAAGATAAATAAGATGATTATTAGTTTTTTCATAATATCCTCTTTGTCTGTATATAATAAAGAATATTCATTAAAATTCAATATCAATTCTTAAATAAATATGATATTCAGGGCTAATGGTACTATATCAATGCTCTTAAAACCTTAATACTAAATAGAAGTATTAAGGAAAATGTCACAGAACAAGTACAAAGTATAAATCTCCTTATATTTACCTGCCTATTTTTAATGGCTAATATAATAGTAAGAAATAGATAATAGATTCCGAGGAGGCAGTGTAATATGAGAAAAATGTTGAGAATATCAAGAAGAAAAAGCTGAGTACTGTCTAAAAATTTTTGGTAATTACCTACTAAATAAAATGAAAAAAGGAATAAGATAAAAACAAAAGTGAATAACGCTCCTCGATTAGTTAACGTATAGATGAGGTTTATTTTTATTTGCCTTTTCATCTTATCCTATACTATACTATATTAATAAATAAGTCATTATTAATATGAGATTATATACTACCCGGGATAGTTATAGTGCAAATCGAGAAAGACATAGACTACACTGCTATATTTAATGAGTATTGTCGGCCGCTTAAACCGCTTGCTACAAAACTAAAGGAATCCTTAGGAATTTTAGAGAACATTCGTGCTTTGATATTTGATATCTATGGTACGCTTTTTATTTCCGACTCCGGTGATATCGGAACGGCTCGGAATAGCGGAAATAAAAACATCTTTACAAGTGCTTTAGAGAAAGCTGGAGTGAATATTACGTCGGAAAATCGAAAAAAAGCCGGTATACACCTGCTTCATGATGCTATAAAGCACGAGCATGTAAGGCTTAAAAACAAAGGAATAGATTATCCCGAAATCGATATTATTGAGATATGGAAATCAGTATTAAATGAGATTGATGACAATCATACCCATGCCGGAGAGTATGACGACTCATTTATTAAAAAACTAGCTTTGAGCTTTGAACTTCAGGTTAATCCTGTTTGGCCAATGCCCGGTATCTTAGATGTGCTGTCATGGTTTACGAACAAAAAATATTTTTTAGGCGTAGTTTCCAATGCACAATTTTATACCCCTCTTATATTCAAAGGTCTATTGCGCTGTTCTCTGTCCGCTTTAGGTTTTAATGAAGATCTGCTGATTTTTTCTTATAAACATTCAATGGCCAAGCCCTCGCTCCGGTTTTTCGAGCTGCTCTTGGAAAGGCTACAGAATACCTACTCCGTATTACCTGAGCAGATTATTTATATCGGAAATGATATGCTCAATGATATATATCCCGCTCTACAGCTTGGAATGCGCACGGCATTATTTGCCGGAGATGCGCGATCGCTGCGCTTGCGGAAAGACAATCCATTATGTAAAGATATTAAACCGGATATTGTGATTACAAATTTGAAACAATTAATTGAAGTGATAAGATAGCGTCGAAGATAGGTGTTGTTGTGGATAAGATAAAAGAAGTAAAGAAAACAGATTTAGTCCGCTTAGAAAGAACAGAAGTTAAAATATGGAAGAACAGTTTTGCACAGAGCCCTATTCCTGTCCTCATTCTTAATAAACATTTACGAATTATTTGGGTTAATAATAAGTTTTCACATCTTTTTGGCGATAACACAAACGTCTTAGGCTTACCTATTGAAAAATTTTATTTTTCTTCTCTTGATGAAAGCAAAATAAAAGAACTCCGCAAGAATATCTATTCAGCCCATTATGGGTTTAGCTGGACAGGTAAGGTTGAGAAAAAAGGAGTAAAGCAGTTTTCGGTAATTACTAATCTCCTCATTTTACCGATTATTAATTCACTCAGTCAGGGTGCAAAACCAACTGCTTATGCTTGTATTTTAGATAATATAAGTGATGAATATAAGCAGATGCTTAAAAGCACTTTCTTAAGTTTACTTGAGGCCTCTCGTTTAAAGGATAATGATACGGGAAATCATATTGAACGTGTTAATCGCTATGCCAGATGTATGACTGAAAAACTGCATGGTGATGAGCGGTACCCTTTGGTTGATAGAGAGTTTATAGAAGATATTGGTTTTTTAGCAGCGTTGCATGATGTGGGAAAAATAGGAACTCCGGATGACATATTAAACAAAAAAAATCAACTGCATGATTGGGAATGGAATATTATGAAAGAGCATACAATTAATGGTGCGTATATTTTAAGTACATATCCGAATCCCATGGAAAAAGAGATTGCACTATATCATCATGAAAAATGGGATGGCTCCGGATATCCTTATGGTTTAAGAGAAGAGATGATTCCGCTTTCTGCCAGAATCGTAGCTATCGGAGATGTATATGATGCCTTGAGGATGCAGAGGAGTTGTAAAGATCCGATGGGGCACAAACAGGCTTTGGAACTTATTCAAAAAGGCATAGGTACGCATTTTGAACCAAAACTTATAGATTATTTCCTCTATTTAGAAAAAGATTTCCAACATATATTTACAAAACTCCGCGATGAATAATTCGCTAAAAGGTAATAGTGATGTCCCTGATACAAATGCAACAGGTATGTTTTGGCTTTGGCGCACAGCAGTTATTAACTGACATAACTTTACACATTGAACTCGAAATGTGCACAGCGCTTGTTGGTGCAAACGGGAGCGGGAAAACAACATTACTAAAAATTATCTGCGGCAAAATAAGGCCTGATTCCGGCGTAGTACAAATCCGAAAAAATATTAAGGTTGCATACCTTCCTCAGTCAGGTGTGAAGTTGAGTAATTTAAATCTGTATGAAGAGGTGGAAAAAGTTTTTGCGCATGAAAAAGACCTCACAGAGAATTTGAAATGTATCGAGGAGAAATTAGCGAACAACTCTATTAAAGATGTGGAACAGAGGGGATTAATTAATGAATATGCAGCTTTACAGACTCGCATTGAATCTAGTGAATACTATTTAAAGGATAAATTCATCCATCGTGTGCTGTTGGGATTAGGATTTAAAAAGAAACAGTTTACATTATGCTGCAGGCATTTTTCAGACGGGTTTAAAATGCGAATTGCTTTGGCTAAAGTGTTATTGCAAAATGCACAAGTGCTCTTATTAGACGAACCCACAAATTATTTGGATCTGGATGCGTGTGAATGGTTAAAAAATTATTTATTAACATATAAAGGCGCAGTTATTCTGGTATCGCATGATAAATATTTCTTAAATAGTACTGTAAGGAGTGTGGCGGAGCTCTTTATGGGATGCATGCATGTGTATAAGGGTAATTTTACAGATTATGAACAAATAAGAAAAAAGCAGCTGGAGGGATTAATTAAGCAGTACAAACATCAACTTGATGAGATTGTCAGGCTAGATAATTTTATCAGGCGCTTTCGGGCGACTGCATCCAAAGCAGCTTTAGTACAAAGTAAATTGAAGAGTTTAAATAAGATTGAGCGCATTCAGCTGCCGTCTATTTTAAAAAAAATCCAATTTAGGTTTCCCGATGCAGAGCATTCAGGAAGAAAAGTTATAGAGACAAATAATATACATAAAGTTTATGGCGATTGTGTGGTGTTTGACAATGTGAGTATGAATATATCAAGGGGTGACAGAATAGCGGTGGTTGGCGCAAACGGCGTGGGTAAATCTACATTATTGAGGGTATTAGCAGGAGTAGAGCCTCCTGACAGAGGAGAGGTTAGTTACGGCAAAAATGTATCTATAGGTTATTTTTCACATGACAGTGCGGTTCATTATACATCTTCCTTAACCGTAACCGAAGATCTGGAATCCGAGGCGCCTTCGGCCGTTCAAGCAAACCTAAGAAATATGATGGGAGCGTTTTTATTTAGGGGAGATGATGTTAATAAAAGAGTATCTGTATTAAGCGGCGGAGAGCGGAGCAGACTGCTCTTACTCAAACTGCTTGTAATACCGCACAATATACTAATCTGTGATGAACCTACAAATCATCTTGATATCGCCTCCAAGGATGTTTTAATAGACGCTTTTATGCATTATTCAGGTACTCTTATTTTTGTTTCTCACGACCGCTGTTTTGTTGAATCTCTTGCCGAAAAAATATTTGAAATAAAAAACCAAACACTGACAATATATCAGGGAAATTATGAATATTACCTTTCAAAACGAGATCAAGAAAAAATCACTCCTGAATTTGAAGCCAAGACGAACAAGATGGTTTCTGATTCAGATAAAAAAGCAGAGAGAAAACTAAAGACGAGTTTAAAAAATAAACTGCGAAGATTAGAAAATGAGATGGAGCATGGTATAAAAATATATGAAGAACTGGAGCAAAAACAAAAAGATTTAGAGATTTCCCTTGCTCAAAAAGAGGTATATACAGATGGCGAAAAGATGAAAGTGCTAAAAAAAGAATTGTCCGGCATCGAAAAACAGAAAAAATTGATTATGCGGCGTTGGCAAGAGTTGGAAGATGAAGTGAATAGAATAAACTTTAAATTACATT